>DASWCW010000123.1:0-5714 GCA_036395835.1 Xanthobacteraceae bacterium | reverse complement strand
CCGCATTCGATCCTCGAAGGAACGAGCCCCACGACCCAGCCCGGCCCCGCCGGGGCCCCGCAGCCGCTCGGAGGCGGCGGGCGCGGCGTGCTCGACACGCTGCGCCAGCAAGGGCAGCCGTCGGGCCAGCAGGGGCAGCCGTCGGGCCAGCAGGGGCAGCCGGCCGCTCCTCCCGCGCCGGCGGCGCCGGCGCCGGCACCAGCCGGGCCGCAAGTGCCGCAATCGAAATAGCGGGGATATTCGGAGGGCCGGGGTTCCGGCCCTCCGGCTTTTGAGCAAATCGGACTCGGCGAATCGAGGGTAGCGGGTTAAAGGTTGGGCCCCATGGCGCGCTATGTGTTCATCACCGGCGGCGTGGTGTCCTCACTCGGGAAGGGCTTGGCATCCGCGGCGCTCGGCGCGCTGCTGCAGGCGCGCGGCTATCGCGTGCGCCTGCGCAAGCTCGATCCCTATCTCAACGTCGACCCCGGCACGATGTCGCCCTACCAGCACGGGGAGGTGTTCGTCACCGACGACGGGGCGGAGACCGATCTCGACCTCGGCCATTACGAGCGCTTCACCGGGCATCCGGCCACCCGCCAGGACAACATCACCACCGGCCGCATCTACCAGGAGATCCTCGCCAAGGAACGCCGCGGGGATTATCTGGGCGCGACCATTCAGGTCATTCCGCACGTCACCAACGCCATCAAGGAATTCGTCCTGGAGGGCAACGAGGGGTTCGATTTCGTCCTAGTCGAGATCGGCGGCACGGTGGGCGACATCGAGGGCCTGCCGTTTCTCGAGGCGATCCGCCAGCTCGGCAACGAGCTGCCGCGCCGCCATGCGATCTATATCCACCTGACTTTGCTGCCGTTCATCTCGAGCTCCGGCGAACTCAAGACCAAGCCGACCCAGCATTCGGTCAAGGAGCTGCGCTCGATCGGCATCCAGCCGGACATTCTGCTGTGCCGGACCGACCGAGAAATCCCGCGGGACGAGCGGCGCAAGCTCTCGCTGTTCTGCAATGTACGCGAAAGCGCCGTGATCGAGGCGCGCGACGTCGACAACATCTACGCGGTGCCGGAGGCCTATCACGCCGAAGGCCTGGATTCAGAGCTGCTCGATGCCTTCGGTATTGTCCCAACGCAAACCCCCGAGCTCGACCGCTGGCGCCTCATCAACGAGCGCGTCCGCAATCCGGAGGGCGCGGTCACCATCGCGGTGGTGGGCAAATACACCGGCCTGAAAGACGCCTATAAGTCGCTGATCGAGGCGCTCTCGCACGGCGGCATCGCCAACAAGGTCAAGGTCAACCTCGACTGGATCGAAAGCGAAGTATTCGAGCGCGAGGACCCGGCGCCGTTCCTCGAGCACGTCAACGGCATCTTGGTGCCGGGCGGCTTCGGCCAGCGCGGCGCCGAGGGCAAGATCCGCGCGGCGCAATTCGCCCGCGAGCGGCACGTGCCCTATTTCGGCATCTGCTTCGGCATGCAGATGGCGGTAGTCGAGGCGGCACGGAATCTGTGCGGCATCGAGGAAGCGAATTCGACCGAGTTCGGCCCGACCTCCGCGCCGGTCGTCGGCCTGATGACGGAATGGCTGCGAGGCAACGCGCTCGAGAAGCGCCGCGCCGACGGCGATCTCGGCGGCACGATGCGGCTCGGCGCCTATCCGGCGCGGCTGCAGCCAGGAAGCCATGTCGCCGCCATTTACGCAGCCAGGGAAATTTCCGAGCGCCACCGCCACCGCTACGAGGTCAACACCAACTACAAGGGCCGGCTCGAACAGCGCGGGATGCGGTTCTCCGGCATGTCGCCCGACGGCATCCTGCCGGAGATCATCGAATACGAGGACCATCCCTGGTTCATCGGCGTGCAGTTCCATCCCGAGCTGAAATCCCGGCCGTTCGAGCCGCACCCGCTGTTCTCCTCCTTCGTCGAGGCGGCGGTGGAGCAGAGCCGGCTGGTGTAGTTTTCCAGCCGCGGTTCGAGGCTTGGACCACTGAGGAACTGAGCGCATGCTTGACCATGTCTTCCTATCGGTCAGCGACATTGAACGCTCAATCGCCTTTTATACGCAGGCGCTGGCGCCGCTCGGGATCACCGACCGCGTCGATTATGATGGCAAGGACGGCCCGCCCGGGCATCCTGATCTCAAGGGCTTCGGCTGCAAGGGGCGCTTCATCTTCTGGCTGCGGCTAGGCGTTGCCGATAGCCGGGCGGCGCATGTCGGCTTCATCGCGAACTCGCGGGCCGAGGTCGATTCAGCCTATGCCGCCGCGATGGCGGCGGGCGCGACCGACAATGGCAAACCAAGTGTTCGGCTCTATTACGATCCGCGTTACTATGCTGGCAACGTGTTCGACCCCGACGGCTATAGCCTCGAATTTGTTTTCAAGAGCTGGCAGCACCCCAAGCCCAAGCCGCGCAAAAGCGCCTAGGCCGCCATAATCAAACTGAGACACTACCGGAACTGGACAGCAATTGTTTCTAGAGTTATAGTTGCGAATGGGAACTGCTGCATGGTGTGCGGGAGTGATTAGCCGCTTCCTACATCCATAATCCGATTTACTGGCGCTCTGGGATCGGCGGGCATGGCTCCAATTATCCTCTTGTATGCGTGGGCTGTCCCGGCCTTCGCGCCGGAGTCGCCGGTCGATCACACTTGGGTTACGACATACGACAACCGGGTCAATGTTTATCCCAACGATCAGCAGGTGGCCGCTGCCGGGGCGTTTTACTGGTATTGCTGGGGCGCGTTTCACCCTTCGGGCGGAACCCCGAACAACCCCACCGGCTTTCTAGGACAGCAGTCGGGAGATCTGGCCCTTGCCCGATGTCTCGTGCAGCCTAATGCGGATTCCCGGAATGTGCCGGCGGCGCGGGGCACTATTTTCACGTACGGGATCGATGGAGTCTGTCACCAACTGGCTAACCAGGTACTGTATTCGACCACGATCGGCGGTGCCGCGCCGCTCACGGTTCGAAACGCCCGCGGCTATATGGCGAGCGTGTTTGTCTATGGAACGTACGGCCTGCAACATGCGGCGTGGTGGAACCAGATCCTCAGGTGCGGGGGTCACCCCCTCCAATTGCCTGGAGGTCCTGCGATGGTAGCAGCAGAGGGTGCACCTGCGGGCACGCCACAAGATGATTTCGAGGCTCGGGCCCGCGAGGTTCTCGAGTCCGAGGATCCCAAATTGCTCGGCGATCTGCTTGCATTGCGTGCCGATGTGCACCGCTTCGCTGCGCAGCGGTGGCCGGGCTTCGCCGCGCCGGACGCCGAGACCCTCAATGCCCGAAATCAGCATTTGCTCGATCAGGCGGCTCAGCTGCTTGGGCCGGAAAAGTTCGAAAAAATTTTTGGGTTCCCACCTGGTCGGAAGATCGATCTCGTCGATCCGAAGATAAACCAGCCTTAGCGCTCGCCGCGCGAAGCTTCCGGGGCGCAACCCGCACGGCGTTGACCCCAACGCGGCGGCAACGCATGGTCCGCGGCGATGCGTATCGAGGCGAATATCGACCCGGCGCCCAATGCCGTCGTGACGGTCGGCGGCGTCCGGTTCGGCAATGCGCTCCCGCTCGCGCTCATCGCGGGACCGTGCGCGCTCGAGAGCCGGAAGCACGCGCTCGAGACGGCGTCGGCGCTCAAGGAGATCGCGGAAAAGCTCGGGATCGGGCTCGCCTACAAGACCTCGTTCGACAAGGCGAACCGCACCAGCGGGAGAGGCGCGCGCGGCCTCGGGCTCGAGCCGGCGCTGCCGATCTTCGCCGAGATCCGTGAGAAGCTCGGCGTCCCCGTGCTCACCGACGTGCACGAGCCGGCTCACTGCAGCTATGCGGCGAAAGCGGTCGACATCCTGCAAATCCCGGCCTTTCTGTGCCGGCAAACCGACCTGCTCGTCGCGGCGGCGAAGACCGGGCGGCCGATCAACGTGAAGAAAGGCCAGTTTCTTGCGCCGTGGGACATGGCCAACGTCGTGGCAAAAATCACCGGAGCGGGAAATCGCGACGTGCTCGTCACGGAGCGCGGGGTCTCGTTCGGCTACAACACGCTGGTCTCCGATTTGCGCGCGTTGCCGATCCTGAAGCGAACGGGCGCGCCGGTGATCTTCGATGCGACCCATTCGGTGCAGCAGCCGGGCGGGCAAGGCGCCGCTTCGGGCGGCGAGCGCGAGTTCGTGCCGGTGCTGGCCCGGGCGGCCGTGGCCGTCGGGGTCGCGGCCGTCTTCATCGAGACTCACGAGGGCCCCGACCGCGCGCCCTCCGACGGGCCCAACATGATACCGCTCAAGGATCTGCCGGGACTGGTTCGCACGTTGATGGAGTTCGACCGCCTCGCCAAGGCGCCGGCCCGTTGACCTTCGAGCCCGATCCGCGGGCGGCTGCATCGCCGAGGCCAGGCCGAACGCAGGCCGTCGATCCGTCGCTCGAATTGGCGCGCCGCAATGCGCGCCGCGTGCTGGCCGGGGTCAGCACCGTTGCCTTCGCGACCTCCCTGTTCAGCCGCGCGATCGACCCGATCATTCCGCCGATCGCCAGCGATCTCGGGGTCACGCCCGAGACGGTGGCGCTGCTGTCGACCGCCTTCTCGCTGCCGTTCGCCCTGATCCAGCCGGTGCTCGGCCCGCTGGCCGACACCTTCGGCAAGACCCGGATCATGACGCTGTGCCTCGTCCTTCTGATCGCAACCGCCGCGATCGGCGCCATTGCGACGAGCTTCCCGGTCTTGCTGGCCTCGCGGATGCTGGCCGGGATTGCCGCGGGCGGCATCTTTCCGGTGTCGCTCGCCATCGTCGGCGATCTCGTTCCGGTGGCGGAACGACAAATCGCGCTCGGCCGGTATCTGGCCGTGGTGATCTCCGGAAATTTCCTGGGCGCCACGCTCGCCGGCGCGATCGCCGACCTGATCGGATGGCGCGGCGTGTTCGTGGTGATCGGCTGCTGCGGCGTCGCCGCATTCGCCGCGTCGAGGTTCGGGTTTGCGGGTCAGGGGAGGCCGAGCGGATCTCGGCTCGAGATCCACGCCATTCCGGGCCTGTTCCGCGCTATTTTTGGCAATCCGCGCGCAAAAATCTGCTACGCCGCCGTTTTCCTCGAAGGGCTGGCAATCCTCGGCCTCTTCCCCTACGTGGCACTGCTTCTGCTCGACCGCGGCGAGGCGAGAGCCTCCATCGCCGGGCTCGTTTTGGGCGGGTTTGCCCTGGGCGGCGTCGCCTACGCGCTGATGGTCCGCGCGCTGCTCGGAAAATTCGGTGCAAATCGCCTGATGCTGGGCGGGGCGATCGTGGCAGCGCTGGCGCTGCTGGGTGCCGCCTTTGAGGTTCCATGGCCGGCCGAGATGGCGGTGTTCGGATTCATCGGCTTCGGGTTCTATATGCTGCACGGCTGCATCCAGGTGCAGGCGACCGAGATCGCTCCGGGAGCGCGCGGCGCCGCGATGGCGCTGCACTCCTTCTTCTTCTTCACCGGCCAGGCGATCGGACCTGTGTTCTACGGCTTCGGGCTAATTCATTTCGGTGCCGTGACGACATTTTTGCTGGCAGCATTCATTATGGTGGCGGTCGGTATTTTCGCTTCACGCTTGCTGCGGGAGCGCGCCGCGACGGCCTGAATGCATGAAGGCCGCCGCAAAGGCCTTGCCGGATCGACCAAGAGCGCCGATTATATGGGCTGACGGCCTGGGGTGCCGCAGATCGCGGCTGAGATCAAACCCATCGAACCTGTCTGGGT
>DASWCW010000122.1:0-24709 GCA_036395835.1 Xanthobacteraceae bacterium | reverse complement strand
CGCTGTCGCCGATCGGCTCAATACGGCGCAGCGCGAGAAGCTCGCGCAATCCGACATTCTGATCGACGAACTCATGGCAGCCGACATCGTGGTGATCGCGGTAGCCATGATCAATTTCGGCATTCCCTCGACGCTCAAGGCTTGGATCGACCATGTCACCCGGGCGGGTCGCACGTTTCAATATGGCGAGAGCGGCCCGCGGGGGCTGGTGACCGGCAAGCAGGTGATTCTCGTCGAGGCGAAGCGCGGCGTTTATTCCGACGGACCCCGCCGCGAGCTCGATCACGTCACGCCGTATCTGCTGCAGCTCTTGGCGTTCCTCGGCATGACCGACGTGAAGGTGATCGGGATTGAAGGGACCTCGCTCGGGCCCGAGTTGGCCGAGAAGGCGGTCGAGATTGCGCTGAAGCAGGCGATCGAGCTCGTCCGCGAGCTCACTCCCGACGCCGACGCGACACTCATCCCCGAAGCGCAGGAGGAAGGAGAATTGCATGCGCTGGTGTCTTTCTGAGCCGACCATTGCCGAGATGCTGTCTGATCCCGTGATCAAAGCCTTGATGGCAGCCGATCGGGTCGCGCCCGAGGAACTGCAGGCGAATTTGCGCAAGATTGGCGGCGCGCTCGAGCTGCGGCATCGTGAGGTTTCCCGGCAGCGCTGTCCGTGAGCCCGTAGCGTGGGCATGGTGCATTGCCGTGAGCGCATATGATGCACCAATCTCCTTGCGATGCGCGGTACCCGCCCTACCAGCTTGCATCTACAAGCCCTCGAAGCGCCGAAAGAAATCCGTGTCCGGCGGCGGCAGCGGACCGTCTTCGTTGCTCGCATTGCGATCGAGATAAGCCTCCGCCGCGGGCACGAGGCGGCGATAGACGCGGGCGGCAAGTGCGCGCGATGTCGTGCCCGGCCAATCCGCCGGCAGAAGCGAACGCGGCAACGCCGGATCGCGCAGGACGATGCGGCGAAATTCGTGGATCAGCAGCACGCGCGCAACGAGCGCGTCAGCCGGATGTAAACATTCGCCCGCGGCTAGGCTTCGGTCGAGCGGCGCGAACCGCGCGACGAAATCGCGGTACCAAGCCGCCATTGGTGCAAGGTTGAACGCCGCGGCGGCGATCGCCGGACCGGTTTTTCCCGGATCCGCCCTGACGAGAAATACCCCGCCGAGCGCGGCGATTTGCGCCGACGCGTCGGCGAGCGCGACGTAGACCGTCGGCGAGAGCGCCGCAAATCCCTCTCGCTCCAGCAACGCACGCACCGTGGAGCGGTCGTCGACTTGGGGACCCAGCAAGGCGAGCCGCAAACGCCCGTCGAAATCCTGGTCCGCGCTGAAATAGATGCGTTTGGTCGCGGCGCAAAAGCTCGCCTCCTCGCGCTTGGAGAGCCGATAATAGCTCTTGCGGCCGATGCGTTCGCGCTCGAGCCAGCCGTCGGTGACCAGTCGCGACGTGGCGGTGCGGACGTGCCCGGCATCAATGCCGAACCAAGCCATGATGGCCGTGAGCGAGCCGAGCCAGAGGCTTCCGCCGCGCGGAACGATCGCATCGCCGTAGAGGGTGACGATGAGCGACCAGGCTCGGACCGGGCGCGACGCGTGGAGCCGGTTGAGCAATGCGGATACGGATGCGGCAAGCGGCATCGAGAACGTCGCCCAGGAACGGCGCGACCATAGCCTCCCGCGGCACACAGGCAAACAACCAAGCGATCGCGCATGCGCTTTGCGGCCGCGCGTGCCTTTCGCGTGCAAATTAACGATTGCGACGACAAGCTATTCAGTCACCGCTGCGGAAGGTCTATAACCGCGGACGGCGGAAATAGAATGCCAGAGGAGGCGAGGCGACGCTCAAAGGAGTTGCGTCATGTTGAGGTGTTTGAGCACGGCCCTGGTGTTTGCCAGCGCGATCATTCTCCTGCCGCCGAATGCGCACGCCGGGGTCAAATCGGGCGCTTCCTTCCACCCGCCCGTTGCGCCGAACGTCCAGCCGATCCGTCGCCATGCGGTCCTTGCTGGCACCCGTTCGCAGCTGGCTGCCGGAACGCAAGCCAAGACGCTGCAGCGAATCCATAAATTCTCGCACCACCATCACCACCACAAGCGGCTGTTCGACTTGGGCGGGGTTGCATTTTATGGCCCCTATTACGCCCCTGTCGACGAGCCGGGCACTGTCGACCCGACGCTGTTCTCCGATAACGGACCGCTGCCGGGGTCGCTACGCGAGGGCGTTTTCTACCGAACGGGATGCCGGTCGGAAGAGGTTTCGGTGCCGAGTTCACACGGCCCGACGCGCATAACCGTGACGCGCTGCTCCATCCCGACCTTGGAATCGCCGCCGCTGAAATAGCCGAGCTGTTTTCGGCAATTCCAATAGTTCGCTCGCGTGTTTCGCGAGCTTCTCGAACTGCGCCGTCATCGGCACCGACCGTCGCAGCGAATTGATAGAATTGAAGAACCGAAGAACTTTGGCCGTCAAAGTCGTCGCGGTTTGACACCAAATGACCCCGGACGTGCCACAAACCTCTCCTAGGCTTGCTCCGTCGGGAGGGGGTCAGTAAGTCGCCCGGCCGGGACGGTCCCGGTCCCACAGGTTGCCCCCTGCTGTCGACCGGGACCGTTCTGAACTTCCGTTCAACCTCCTCGCCCGAATCGAGCGCAGCAACGCAGGATGCAATCCCGGGCCCCGGATTTTGCTTCGACCGATGAGCGTTACGCGCTTGAAAAACGCGCGCGGCAGCCGCCCTGTCCCCGCTAACCACAAACACGAGGCTTGAGTCCGGGCGCGAATCCCAATACGGGTGCTTAAAAAGGGGGCAAGGCCGCCGACGCCCACGCGTCGGTCCTTAGCGGGACAGCCAAGTGCCGGGAAAAGCCCATGTCGCCCTACGGTCGCGAACGGGGGGCATTTCGAACCATCGCCGCTCGGGAAACCGGGCGGCTTTTTGTTGGGCCAAAATGCGCTCAGCGCCTGGTCCGATCCATGCGGCAGAAAGCTGGCGAGATCCTGGAGGTCACCGCCCGAAAATGAGCTGCCAGGGCGTCCAGTCGAACCGGTAGTTCACACCCACGCGCACCATGTCGCCGGCGAATTTGGTCGATGCCTTGATGGATGCACCCGGAGCTTTGGTATCGATCGTATAGAACGTCAGGGTACCTATGTCGTAATGCAAAAATTCGACCTTGCCGGACCAGGGTCCCATCCCGTATTCGAGGCCGCCGCCGAGGGTCCAGCCCCACAGCGTCTTGCTGCGGGATCCGACGGCTCCGATACCGGGACCGAAGGCGGAGAAACTCGCCTCGGCGCGGCCGTTGGCGAGGCCGCCCGTCGCATAAATCAATAGATTGTCTTGCAGCGTATAGCCGGCGCGAACGCGCGTCGTGCCGAACCAGGGCAGCTTCTGCTCGCCGGTGTTGGTGACGTTGGGCGTCGTGGTGAGGATCGTTTGCGAGCGACGAATGTCGGTGAAGGAGAAGTCGGATTCGGTGCCCAGGACGAGCCGGTCGAACTGCCAGTTCGTTCCATATTGCACGCCGGCCACGACACCGCGCGGGTCGGCGGCGATGGCGGGCGGAATGGTCCCCGAAGGGTAATGGCTATCGGGCGTGAGCGTGATCGCCTCGCTGCCCCAGCCGGAGCCGAGGTGGCCGCCGACAAAGAACCCGCTCCAATTGTAACCCGGCACAGGAGCCGGAGCCGACAGTGGCGGCGGCGCCGGCAATGTCATGTCGGCCGCGCGGGCGGAACCCGCGACGGCGCAAGCAACCAAGCCCGCACAGATGCCCCGTGCCCAGGCGACTTTCATGATTGGTCTCCCCAGCGTCGAACCGATCTTACAGCAAGAGCGCGCCGTTTAGTGTTGCGCTGGAGCAACAGATCAAAGGAATCGTATTGGAATACCGTGAAATTCTGCCGCGCCGCCTGCACCACAAGCCCGTTTCCATCGCCGCGCCGAATCGGAAGACGGGGGCGGTCGCGGGCGGGTCACTGCAACGCTTTGAGCGGCTCCGGTCCCGGCTTGCCGGCCTCGGCGTTGAGATCGCAACGCTTGCGCACCGCCGCCTCCTCCGCATGCTTCTGGTTGGAGCGCGCCTTGGCGTATTCGGTGTTATAGGCCACCGCGTTCACGATCGCGCCTGCGGAATCCTCGCCCGATTTCTCCATCAGCAGGATCAATTCACGAACCCGTTCCGTCGAGGAGCGCAGCTTCGCGACCAGCTCCGGGCAGCCCAGCGTGTCGTAATAGCCTGGCACCACCATCAGCTGATCGAGCATGGACGAATCGGCCGCGCAGCCGCCAAGCCAGCTTGCGGCCGCGAGGAGCGCGAATCTGCCGATCCTGTCCCCCTCCATCGTTTCGTCCTTCCCGCTCCGGCGCGCGTCCGGCTCAATTGCGAATAAGATGCAGATTTCCGAACGATCGCAAGCGCCGCGCCGGTCGGCTCGCTCTGACCAAGGTCACCGCACACGGCGCTTGCGCGACCCCGCGCGAGGACACGCTGCCGGTTCGCTCGCGCGCCAACGATGTTCGTCCTCGATCCCGTCGAGCGCGACGGCGAACGGGCATGGCGATCAATATCCTTGTTCCAAGCGGACGGCGAGAATCGACGGAAGTCCCGCGGCGCGGATCTTCGCCCCCGCACCTGCGACGTCGTAGGGCACGCGCACGTAGGTCAGCGTGCGGCGCTCCTCATCGAGCACGGCATAGCAGGCGGCCGGCTCGCCGTCCCGCGGCTGGCCGACGGCGCCGATCACGGCGAGCCAGCGGCGCCGGCGCAGCAGCGGAATGCCGACGCCGGCGACCGGCGTGAAGGCGCCGATCTTGCCCGCAGCGCTGAGATGGTAAAGCTCGGGCACATGGACGTGGCCGCAGAATGTCGCGCGCCGCGCAGTGGCATCGAAGCTTTGTCGTGCCTCATGGACATCGGTCACGTAGTGCCACGCGGCCGGCGTCTGCGCGCTGGCATGGACGTAGAGGCGGTCGGCTTCTTCCATCGTGAGAGGCAGGCGGCTCAGAAATTCGCGCTGACGAGCGTCGAGACGGGTCCGCGTCCATTCGATCGCCGCCAAAGCGACCTCGTTCATCTGCACTCGCGCGGCCGATATCGCTTCGTCATGATTGCCGAGAAGGGCGATGGCGCCGCGTTCGACGTGGTCCATGACGGTGTCGACGGCCCAGCCGGGGTCCGCGCCGTAGCCGACGTAATCGCCCAGAAACACGTAGCGATCGACCGGATAGCTCGCGGCATGCGCCAAGCAGGCCGAGAAGGCCTCGCGATTGGCGTGAATGTCGCTCATCAATGCGATCAGCATATCGCGGCCTGGCCGGCTTGCGCTGCATCTCGGACCGGATGCATCTCCGCATGACCGCCAGAGCTTCCTTCAATTACGAATACACGATTTCAATCATTCCAGTTCGATTGGCTCTCCTCAAGAAATTAATGGGTGCTGACAAATGCGGCGCGCCGCCCGCTCTCCGTGGTCGGCGGCAGGCCGGAATCGTTGGGGCGCGGACTCCCGCCCGCGCCCCGAAGCGACGACCCCATTGCTTAGCGCGCGACGGGCTGACCTTTCTGCCACTCCAGGAACTGGCGGAACAGCGCCTCCCGGTCCTCCGGTTTCGCAATCGCGCGCACCTGATTTTCGCCCAAAAATTGATCGAAGCGGTGCCGCGTGTCGACGGAAGCCATGGCGCTGCTGTTGCGATCGAGCCACTCCTGCGCCGGCTTGAACCGCGCCCAGCCGGGCAGCGGCGCATTGAGCGCGACCTCTTTCCATTTCGGATGGAACGGGGGCTGCTGCAGAGCCGCGATCTTGTTGAAGAACGCATCGACGAAGCGCGCGAGCCGGCGATAACGCTCGGTGTTGGGCGCCCAACTATAGGCGGCCAGCACCGCCGGGACCGCGATCGTGTCGATCCGTTCGCCCTTCGGAATCATGTTCGGATAATCGTCCGAGGTGAGCTGTGCCGGCAGATAGTCCGTCTGCAGGGTCTTGGCGTAATCGATCGGAACGAAGTGAAGATTCTCGTCCTTGACTCCCGCGTTGAATTTCGAGGGCTTTCCCTGGACCGAGATCATCGCATCGATTTCGCCTTTCTTCAGCTTCTCGAAGGCGAGCCGCTGCTCGATGTAGGCGAAATTCGGGTGAATCCCGAGTCGCTCGAACACGATGATCGAAGTCACGAACGTGCCCCCGTTCGGCAGGTCGACCGCGACCGTTTTGCCTTCGAGATCCGCAAGCGTGCGGATCGACTTGGGCGCGAGCACGTGCATTTCTTCGTTGTAGAGCTTGGTAATGAAGGTGAATTGCCTCTTGATGTTGTTGGCGTAGCCCTTCTTCTCCAGATAATCGAGCGTGTCGGAACGCACGATGCCGAGATCGACCCCCTTGAGGAACAGAATGTCCGCGATACCCTGCACCGAGCCGCGGCCAATGATTGGCAGCACGCGCAGCTGATCGCCGCTGTCGAGCGCGGAGGCGAGATCGGCGCCGAACTGAACGTAGGTTCCGGCGATGGTGCCGGTCATGATGGTGACCGTGTTGGCGTTGAGACGGTCGGCAGTCTCGCGGGTGCCGCCTCCGTATTTGAAGATCGCTTTGAGCCCTTCGCTCACCGTGCCCGGGTCGACTTCCGTTTCCGCCCGCGCCATGGTCACCAACCCGAGCAGCGCCAGTACCGCCGCAACAAACCGCCAAGACTGCCTCGCCATCGTCGTCGCCTCCTGATCTCGTGTTCCGTTTGTTCGCTCGCCGCGGAGCCTCAGCGGGCGCGGCTTGCCAGCATTTCCAGCCGCCGCAGCGCTTCCGCCGAGCCGAACTCCTTTGCCCGCTCATACCAGCTGCGCGCGGCCGCGATATCCGAGGCAAAGCCCTGGATGCCGAGCTTCTCCAGCACGATCGGATCGTAGGTTCCCGCCAGCATCAGCGCCGCGCGCGGATCGCCGCCCTCCGCTGCACGCTGCAGCACCAGGCGCGCCGAGGCGAGATCGCCGCTCGCGATGAAAGCCTCGCCGCGACGCATCAGGTCGGCGATCTCCTCGCGCTCGAGCTGACGGATTGCAAAGGTCTTCGCCGGACCGGCAGACGGTTGCGCTGGTGCGCTCACCCGCGGCTGCGCCGGCGTGCCGACCTGCGGTTGCCCCGTCGGGCCCGTCGGCGCTTGCGCGGCGGGATTGGCCGGCGGTTGCGCCGTCGCGCCTTCGACCGCGCGGGTCGGCGTGGCCCCGCGCGAAGCCTCCTGGGTGGGAATCAATTGCGCGGCCGCGGGCTTCGGTTGCTGCGCGTTATGCCCGGAGAACCGCGACCCGAATGAGGGCGAATCCGGCTTTTGGGCATTCCCGGCAACGGACCACGACGTGGGGAACTTACCCACCACGAATAGTGCCACAACCGCAGCGATGGCGGCGGCCACGGTAAAACGCGCGAGGAGCCCGAGAGCGGACCGGGTGCGCGAAACCGGCCAGGGCTCCGGCATCAACGTCGGCTCGAGCGACGGCGGCAGCCGATAACGACCGACCAGCACGGGTTCGTTTGCGGTGGCCGCGTCGGTGACGGCTTGTCGGAAATCCTCGCTAATATCGAGATTCGGGGCCGATTTCGGCATCATTCCGTGCCGCTCCGTCGTCCTGCCGCGCTGCGCATCGGCGGCCTCGCGCACCCATTTGGGGGCATAGGGCGAAGGCTCGTCGGGACCAAAGTCTCGATCCAACGGACTACTCATGGATCGCCTCCCAATGTGGCTTTGTGACAGGGCAACGCCCCGCAGACGCTCGGGGTCCCGCCGCCGCATCGACGCCGGATTGGATTTTTGACTGAAGCGTGGAGGTCTCTTTGCCGGCTAGCGGCTTTGCGCGAGCTTGTCCGTGGAAAACGCGGACGCAAGCAAGGACATCAGGAGCGCGTGGCCGCCCGGAACGGGCGAGCCGCGGTCGAATTGCCGACATACCTCCCCCCTCACGCGGCCGGCAGCGAACGGACACACACACAATCGGGCCGCCGGCCCAACGCAACGCGTCCTCGTCGGACGGGATTCATCATTCGCAGAAACTCCCGGCTATCGAGCCAATATGTCATTAGTGAGACTCCCTTGACCGAATCTTGTCACAACCTTTCGCGCAATCTGATTTGTTTGATTAGAAATCGAAGTAACATCGTCGATCAATGGATTGATCGGGCGAAATAAACATCCCTCTCCGGCGAATCCTCCGATCATCACGATCCCCATCGCGGCCCATATCGCGGTGTGCTGGCATCGCCTGGCGATGCATGCATCCCCCGCCCATCCGCATCGCACGCCTGCGTGCGTCCGATTTGACGCCGGTGCGGCGATTTTGCGGCCGCTTGCAGTCAGGTCTGCACCGCAAGATCCGGCATGGACGGCGCATTGAGTTATTTCGGACCGGGTGGTAATCAGCACCCAGAGGTGTGTCTTGGGCATGCACCAGTCGGGAACGGGCCGATTTTGGCGGAAACTTGCCGCCGGTTTTGCCGCCTATGCGATTGCCCTGCAGGCGGCACTCTCGGGGCTGGGGCTCGCCGCAATCGCCGCATCCTCGGACACGCCGGCGCTCCCGATATGCAGCGAGCACACGGCCGATCCGGCCGACGTCCCGTCTCGGCCGGCGAGCGATCCATGGCTCTGCCCATGCGCTTCAGCCTGCATGACCGGCTACAGTGTGCTTGCCGATGCGCCGGCGGTCGCAGCGTTTGCGCCCGGTGCGGCCGTTCCCGCGGCACTGTCGCGGTGCGGCAGCTCCGCCGACGCCAGGCCGATGGCTCGCGGTCCGCAGATCCCCCGCGCTCCGCCGACGACCTGACCTACATTCTCCGAGACCAATCTGATTCGATCCTCGCGACGATTTCCGCGCGATCGTCCGGCATGGAGCCACCAATGAAGTCAATTTCGCTCGCCATCGCACTGGCAGCGTGTCTCTTCGCGACCGGAGCGCTTTCCCAGCAATACAAGGTGGGATCGATCGAGGTCGATCATCCCTGGTCCCGCGCCACCCCCAAGGGCGCCAAGATCGGGGCCGGCTATGTGAGCATCAAGAACGCCGGATCGACGGCCGATCGCCTCGTCGGCGGCTCGTTCGCCGCCGCCGGAAAGGTCGAGGTCCATCAGATGACCATGGATCAGGGTGTGATGAAGATGCGCCCCGTCGCCGGCGGCGTGGAAATCAAGCCGGGTGAGACCGTCCAGCTCAAGCCCGACGGCCTGCATCTGATGTTCGTCGGCCTCAAGCAGCCGCTCAAGAAGGGCGAGCAGGTCAGCGGCACGCTGGAGTTCGAAAAATCCGGCACCGTTGAGGTGCAATACACCGTCGAGGGCGTGGGCGAGAAATCCTCGATGCCGGACATGAAGTCGGACATGAAGAACATGCCCGGCATGAAAACGCGTTGAGACCCGCCATGAGCACCGAAACAGTTCGTTCCCCACGGCATCGCGACCGCAAGCTCCGCGTCTGCGGCGTCGGGCTGCAAAGCATGGCCATGGCCGGCATGCTTTGGCTCGGCGCCTCCGACGCGCTCGCCCATTGCTTCGTCGGCGGTCGGTTCTTTCCGGCCACCCTCAACATCGACGACCCCTGCGTCGCCGACGAGCTGTCGCTCCCCACCGTGTCCGTGTTCAAGAACGGAGACGACCCGTCGGCGCGGGAGATCGACATCTCCGGAGAATTCTCCAAGCGCATCACTGAAAACTTCGGGATCTCCATCGGCGAGACCTGGACGCACCTCAGGCCACCCGGCGGCCCGAACGCGAGCGGATTCCAGAATCTCGAGACCACGTTCAAATATCAGTTCCTGCGCGATGCGCCGCACGAGCTCGCCATGTCGGCGGGAGTCGAGGTCGAATGGGGCCGCACCGGCGCAGCGCAGGTCGGCGCCGAGCGGTTCAGCACAATCACGCCGACGTTCTTCTTCGGCAAGGGGTTGGGCGACCTTCCCGACACCGTCAAATGGATCAGGCCCGTCGCGCTGACCGGGCAGATCGGCTATTCGATCCCCAGCAGCCCTTCGACCACGGAGGCGGATCCGGACACCGGCCTCCTCTCCGTCACGCCCAATCCGCAGTTCCTGGTGTACGGTGCGAGCCTGCAGTACAGCATGCCGTACCTCAAATCGAGCGTGGTCGATCTGGGGCTGCCCGACTTCATCAACCATCTGATCCCCATCATCGAAGCGCAGTTCCGGACGCCGGTCGCCAACAATTTCGGCCAGAGCTGGGCGACGACCGGGACCGTCAATCCCGGCGTGATCTGGGTCGGCACCTATTTCCAGATCGGCGTCGAAGCCATCATCCCCATCAATCGCGAGAGCGGAACCGGGGTCGGCGTGATCGGGCAGCTGCATCTCTATCTCGACGATATTTTCCCGACCACGATCGGAAAACCGCTGTTCGGAACGGCCACGGCCCCGCAAAAGCCGTTCCCGTGAGCAAGAAACATGCGCAATCTTGCCTTCATGGCCGTGTTGCCTTCGCTCGTTCTTGCCGCCACATGGGCTGGCACGCCCGCGTACGCGCACGCCTTTCTCGACCGTGCGGAGCCGCGCGTCGGCAGCTCCGTCAGCTCGGCGCCGCGCCAAATATCGCTGTGGTTCACACAAAATCTCGAGCCGGCGTTCAGCGGGGCCGAGGTGCGCGACTCCGCGGGAGCCCGCGTCGATCAGGGGGCGCGTGTCGACCCGGCAAACCGCAGCCTGATGCGTGTCTCGCTCAAGCCGCTGCGCCCAGGCAGCTACAAGGTCCATTGGCGCGTGCTGTCGGTGGACACGCATACGACCGAAGGGAGCTTCAGCTTCCAGGTTGGGCAATGAGCGGCGGCTAGGAGCGCAGCCGCCGCGGAGCATCTCTTGAGCGATCCCCTGGTCGTAGCGCGTGCGCTTCATTTCGCCTCGGCCGCGAGCTTTGCCGGCCTGTTCCTGTTCTTGTTCTTCGTCGGCGAGCCGGCATTCCGAACCTGCCCCTGCACGCCGCTTACGTTGCGCAAACGCTTTCTCGGCATCGGCTGGATCAGTCTCCTGCTTGCGCTCGGTTCCGGAGCCGTCTGGTTCCTGCTGCTGGCCTTCGACCTCGCGGGGCGCTCCTGGGATGCGCTCTTCTCGCAAGCGATCCCCTGGACGCTCTTGACCGAGACCCGGTTCGGCAACGATGCGCTCGTTCGCCTCGGCCTCGCGGCGCTGTTGTCGATTTGTCTCTTGCGCTTCGATCGTGATCGCGACTGGCGCTCGCGTTGGGATGGGCCGGTTACCGTCGTGCTCGCCGCTTGCCTCGCCGGCAGCCTGGCATGGACCGGCCACGGCGGTTCCGGCTCCGGAATACCCGGCGGATTTCAGCTCGGCGCCGACGCGATTCATTCGCTTGCGGCAACAGCGTGGATCGGCGGTTTGCCGCCCCTGTTGCTCCTCCTTGCCTTCGCGCGCGGGAACGGCGACGAGTCCTCGCTGGCGATGGCCGCAGAGGCGAGCCGCCGATTTTCGCAGTTCGGCGTGCTCAGCGTGAGCATTCTGCTCGCCACCGGAATCGTGAACACCTATTTCCTGGTCGGCAGCGTGCCCGGTCTCGTAGGCACCGACTACGGCCGGCTGCTGCTCGTCAAAGTAGCGCTGTTCGCGGTCATGGTCTCTTTCGCGGCGACGAACCGGTTTCACGAGCTGCCGCGCCTGTTCGGTGCCGACAAACCGCGCGGCCCCGCACTGGGCGCGATCGAGCACAACGGTCTCATCGAGCTTTTCCTCGGTCTCGTCATTCTCCTCATCGTCGGCGCGCTCGGAACCATGCCGCCCGCCGCGCACGTCCAGGCCTGGTGGCCGTTTTCGCTGCGTCTGAACATGGATGCATTGCAGGAGCCCGGAGGCCGATTGGAGCTCGCCGGCGCGCTCGCGGGGGCCATGGTCGCAATGCTTGCGATCGGAGCGGCGATCCGCTGGAAGCAATGGCGCTGGCCGATGCTGGCGACAGCGGCGGCGCTGCTGGCGTGGGGCACACCGCGCTTGAGCGTCTTCACCGCCGAAGCGTTTCCGACAAGCTTTTTCGTATCACCGACCGGCTATTCCACTCATTCCATCGCGGCGGGCCGGGCACTTTTCGCCGAGCACTGCGCCTCCTGCCATGGCGCGCAGGGCCGCGGCGACGGTCCCGCCGCCAAAAATCTAGAACCGCCGCCGGCCGATCTCGCCGCCGAGCACATCTACGGCCATTCCGATGGCGATCTGTTTTGGTGGATCAGCCAGGGGATCGGAGAGGCTATGCCGTCGTTCGGTGCGGTGCTCGACGAGACCGCACACTGGAATCTGATCGATTTTTTGCACGCCAATGCCGACGCGCGGCGGCTTTCCGAGGCTGCGGATGCTACGAGCGTTGCGCTTCCGCTACCGGAGTTCTCGGTCGAATGCCGCGGCGGCTCGAGGGTCTCGGTCGATCAATTGCGCGGCAATGTGCTGCATCTCGTCTTTGCCGGACCCGCATCGATCGCGAGATTGCGGCAACTGGCGATGGTCGAAGCGGCCCGCGAGACCACGATCGTCATTCGACTCCAGGCTTTCGATACCTCGCCGTTGTGCTGGACCGAGGACCTCGACGTGATCGCGGCTTTCGCGCTCTATCGCGGAACCGACGAGATCGGCGGCACCGAGTTTCTCGTCGACGCATCCGGCTGGCTGCGCTCGATGTGGCTTCCCGGCCGCCAGCCCGATTGGAGCAAGCTTGAAATCCTTGGAGACCAGATTGCCGCAATCCGCCGCACCCCCGGCCGGCCGCGGCCCTCGGCGGGCGCCCACGCTCATGTGCACTGAGTTCGCGCTTGGTGCATGGGCCTACGAGAGCGCGCCAGGTTAGACTGTGCGCCGGCGCGGCGGCCCTTTCTCGGCCCGCACGGGAGCATGGAGACCGGCATGAACGGGGCATTCGATCCAAAACATTTTGCCGCGGCTGAGCCGAGGCGATTTGAAGACCTGCGCGCCGGCGAAATCTTTCGCAACCCGAGCCGCACGGTCACGGCGGCGCACTTCTCGGCGTTCCAGCTCCTCTCCGGCGACAATCATCCGATCCATTACGACCGCGAATATTGCCGCGCGCACGGCCATCCCGACATGCTGGCGCACGGGCTGCAGGTGCTGGCGTTCACGGCGGCCGGGGCCGGCAGCTTTCCGCACGCGATCGGCGATTGCCTGATCGCATTCACCGAGGTTTCCTGCCGGTTCCTCAAGCCGGTCTATGTCGGCGACACCCTCTATCCCGAGCTGGAAATCACCGCGCTCATGCCCCAGCGCACGACCGGCGTGGTGGTCATGGCGGCGCGCATCCACAATCAGCGCGGCGACCTCGTGCTCTCCGGGGAGCATAAATATCTGCTGCGCAAATCTGCCGGATCCAGCCCGTAAGTTTGCCGTGCCGGCGACCTCCCGCCATAGACCGGTCGGCCGAAATGGTTTACTCCGGCGCGAGGTTCGGGAGCGCGGCAGTGTATATTCCACAGCACTTCGAGGAGAAGCGGCCGGACATCCTCGCCCGCGCGATCCGCGACATCCAGTTCGCCGTTCTGGTCACCGCGGTCGACGGCGAATATTTCGCTTCGCACCTGCCCGCCGTTCTCAAGCAGACGAACGGCGCGTTCACGCTGGAAGCGCACGTCGCGCGGGCCAACCAGCATTGGAAAGTGCTCGGCAGCAGGCCCGCCTCGCTCGCCGTGTTCCAGGGCGCGCAGACCTACGTGTCCCCCTCCTGGTACGAGAGCAAGCGCCAGCACGGCAGGGTGGTCCCCACCTGGAACTACGTCGTCGTGCATGCGCATGGAGCTTTGGAAACCATCGAGGACCGGGACTGGTTGCTGGCGCACCTTCAGGATCTCGTCACCGCGAACGAAGCCCGCCGCGAGCAGCCTTGGGCCATATCGGATGCGCCCGCGGACTTCATCCACGGCATGAGCCAAGCCATCGTGGGTCTTCGGCTCACGGTCGACCGGCTCGAAGGCAAGTGGAAGATGAACCAGAACCGTTCGCAAGCCGATCGGGCCGGGACCTTGGCCGGCCTCTCCGCTTCGCCGAAGCCGGAGGATCAGGCGGTGGCGGCGATCATGCGGACGCTGGAAATGCCGCAAAGCTGATTGCTCGCGCGGCTCGTACGCTAAAATTGCACTCCTCAACTGACCAAACTCCGGAGAGCTTTAGTGCCCGTCATGACCGGAAAGCGCGCGTTCTTGGAGCTCTTGAAGCAGGAGGGCGTCGAAATCCTGTTCGGCAATCCCGGGACGACGGAGCTTCCGTTGATGGACGCGCTCGCGACCGAGGACGAACTGCGCTACGTGCTCGCGTTGCAGGAGGCGGCGGTCGTCGCCATGGCCGATGGTTATGCCCAGGCTTCCGGCAAGCTCACGGCGGTCAACCTGCACGTGGCGCCCGGATTGGGCAACGGCATGGGCATGCTCTACGACGCCCAGAAGGCGGGCGCGCCCATCCTGGTCACCGCCGGCCAGCACGATCAGGGCTTCAACGTCACCGAGCCGATCCTGTGGGCGGATCTGCCGACGCTGGCACGGCCGCTGGTCAAATGGTCGACCGAGGTGCATCGGCTTGCCGACCTGCCGCGCATCGTGCATCGCGCGGCGAAAACCGCGCTGGCGCCGCCCACCGGCCCGGTGTTCCTGTCGCTGCCGGCCGACATTCTGAACGCCGAAGCGGACATCGAGCTTTCTGCGCCAACGCGGATCGCGCCGCGGCTGCGCGGCGATCGCGAGGCGATCGAAGCGGCGGCTGCGCTGCTCGCGCAAGCCGAGCGGCCGCTCCTGATCGCGGGCGACGCTGTCGCGCAAAGCCGGGCGCACGCCGAGCTCGTCGAGCTTGCCGAGCTGATCGGCGCGCCGGTCTACGCCGAAGGCATCGCCAACACTGCGTCGTTTCCGGCTTCGCATCCGCTGTTCAAAGGCGCCATGGTGCGATTGGCACCATGGGTGCGCAAGGCGCTCGAGGAGCACGACGCGCTGTTCTCGGTCGGCGGCGATCTCTTCACGCTTTCGCTGCCCTCGCCGGTCGAGCCAGTGCCGAGACATCTCACGATCATTCACCTCGACATCGATCCATGGGAGCTCGGCAAGAATGATCCGGCACAGGTCGCGATTCTCGACGACCCAAAGGCGACGCTGCCCGAGATCACCGCCGCAGTACGCACGCGCATGACGAGCGGCGCGCGGATGCGGACGCGCGAGCGGCTCGATGCGGCGGCAACAGCGATTGCCGCCGCACGCGAGGAGCTCAAAGCCAGCGCGCGTGCCGGGTCCGAGCGCAGCCCAGTCGAAGCAACGGCGCTGCTCAACGCGATCGGCGAGATGCTGCCGCGCGACGCGGTCGTGATCGACGAGGCGATCTCGTCTAGTCGCGGCATGCGCGAGCTGATCCGCAGCGAGGACGAGCAGAGCTTTTTCGGGTTGCGCGGCGGCGGAATCGGCTGGGGCCTGCCGGCCGCGATCGGCGTCAAGCTCGCGCTCCCGGATCGGCCGGTCGTGGCCCTGATCGGCGACGGCAGCGCCATGTATACCTGCCAGGCGCTGTGGACCGCCGCGCACGAGCGCATCGGCGTGATCTTCGTGATCCTGAACAACAGCTCGTATCGCATCCTCAAGCAGCGGGTGCACGCGCTGCGCGGCCATGCGGCGCAGACCGACGTCTATGTCGGCATGGAGCTCACCGACCCGGCGATCGATTTCGTCGCGCTCGCGCGCGCGCTCGGCATTGCGGCCGCGCGGGCGCGCACGGTCGCCGAGACCACGGACCTGATCGGCAAGGCGCTCGCCGACGGCGACCCCGTGCTGATCGAGGTGATGCTCGACCGCGGCTTCAAGCCGGTGTGACCCGTACCTCCCCTTCAGGAGAGGTCGATCGCGCCGCCAAGTCGGATGTTTCCGACTTGGCGCATTCATCAATTCCGAAATCGGCACCAGCCGATTTCGGTTAGCGCGATCGGGTGGGGTGAAGTCAAACCCCGCCCCGCGCGCTCCGCGCGCGACCCTCCCCACAAGAGGAGGAAAAGAGCGCCCTGCCGAACCGCGTTTCCGGACTCGCAAGTCTGTGGGAAGATGGGCAACCTGTGGCCCGCGGCACCGGAGTAACTCCCATCGATTTCGCTCTCTCCCCCGACCAGGAGGCGGTACGCGACGCGATCGCGAAAATCTGCGCGCGCTTCGACGAGGACTATTGGCTCGCGCGCGACCGCGAGGGCGGCTTTCCCCACGATTTCCATCACGCGCTCGCCGAAGGCGGTTGGCTCGGCATCGCAATGCCGGAGGCCTACGGCGGCTCCGGGCTCGGCATCACGGAAGCCGCAATCATGATGCAGACGGTCGCCGAATCCGGGGCGGGCATGGCAGGCGCTTCTGCCGTGCACATGAACATCTTCGGCCTCAACCCGGTTGTGGTGTTCGGCACCGACGCGCAGAAGCGCCGCATGCTGCCCCCACTCATCGCCGGCAAGGAGAAAGCCTGCTTCGCGGTCACGGAGCCCAATGCGGGTCTCGACACGACGAAGCTTCAGACCCGCGCAGTGCGGCGAGGCGATCGCTACATCGTCGACGGCGCCAAAGTGTGGATCTCGACCGCCCAGGTCGCCGATAGGATGCTGCTGCTGGCACGCACCACTCCGCTCGAGGAAGTGAACGAACCGACCGGGGGCTTGAGCCTGTTCTACACCGCTTTCGACCGGCGCCGCATCGAGGTGCGCGAGATCGAGAAGATGGGCCGCAAGGCGGTCGATTCCAACCAGCTGTTCATCGACGGCCTCGAGGTGCCGGTCGAGGACCGGCTCGCCGAGGAGGGCCAAGGGTTCCGCTATATCCTTCATGGGCTGAACCCCGAACGTATCCTGATCGCGGCCGAAGCCGTCGGACTCGGGCGCGCGGCGCTTCGGCGCGCCACGGCCTATGCCAAGGAGCGTGTGGTGTTCGGTCGGCCGATCGGCCAGAACCAGGCGATCCAGCATCCGCTGGCCGAATGCTGGATGGAGCTCGAGGCCGCGCACCTGATGGTGCTCTCGGCCGCCTGGCAATACGATCAGGGCCTGCCGTGCGGGCCCGCCGCCAATGCCGCGAAATATTTGGCGGCGGAAGCCGGGTTCAAGACCTGCGAAACCGCGGTGATGACGCTCGGCGGCTACGGCTACGCCAAGGAATATCACGTCGAGCGCTACATGCGCGAAATCCTGATTCCACGCATCGCGCCGGTGAGCCCGCAGCTCATCCTTTGCTTCATCGCCGAAAAAGTGCTCGGATTGCCGAAATCATACTGAGCTGGAACTCGATCGATCGATCGCAACCCCCGGGAGGGAATCATGAAATCGACCAAGCATGCGCGCACGGACGGCCACAGCCGCCGCGGGTTCTTGGCCAGCGCCGCCGGGCTCGCCGGCATTCTGGCGACCGGCCGCGCGCCGGCATTCGCGCAGACGGCGGCCAAGAAGCTGGTCTTCGCCCACATCAATCCGTCGCCGGAATCCGCCGCGGTGGCGTTCAGCTGGATGGCCGAGGAGGTCAACAAGCGCTCCAAGGGGGCGCTCGACATGCAGTTCTATGGCGCGACGCTGTTGAGCAAAGAGCTCGAAATCATGAATGCGGTCAAAGCCGGCAATATCGCGGTCGGGGGCCCCGCCGGCGCCGCCGCGACCGTGTTCCCGGAGATGGGCGTTTTTCTCGTGCCCTACCTGGTGCGCAGCTACGATCAGGCCTACCGCATGTTCAACGGCGCGATCGGCGATCAGCTCGACGCGCAGTTCCAGCAGAAATACGGGCTCAAGGTGCTGTGCTTCTTCGACTACGGCTTCCGCCATTTCTGGAACAGCCGGCGGCCGATCGTCGAGCCCAAGGACTTGCGCGGCATGAAGATGCGCGTGCAGCAGGCAAAAGTATTCGCCGACACCATCAACGGTCTCGGCGCCAACGCCGTGCCGATGGCGTGGGGCGAGGTGATCCCGGCCGCACAGCAGGGGGTGATCGACGGTGCCGACCTGCCGATCGTCAACATTTTGGCGCTCAAGGCCTACGAGGTCTCGAAATACTGCTCGATGACGTTCCACAATTACGGGCCGACCGTGACCGTGATCAATCTCGGCATCTGGAACTCGCTGTCGAAGGACGAGCAGAAGCTCCTGCTCGATGTCTCCCGCGAGGCGCAGGCGCGGATCCGGCACGACACCGAATCGGTCGACAGTCTGGCCAAGGCCAAGGAGCTGCTCGAGCCCAAGGGCATGACGGTCAATGTCGCCAATGTCGACGCCTTCCGCAAGGTCGCGGAGGAGAAGGTGTGGCCGGCGTATCAGAAGCAGTACAGCGAAATGTGGGAGCAAGTCGTCAAGACGCAGGCGTGACCGCTCATGCTCGCCGACTTGCTCCGGTTACCTCCTCCCTTGAGGGGGAGGTCGCCTCGCGCGCCTGGCGCGCGAGGCGGGAGGGGGGTATCTCGCCGCCGGAGCAGCCAACACTCCCCTCCCCATCCCTCCCCCTCAAGGGGGGAGGGAGCCGGTTGCTGCACGCTATCGGTTACACCTGATAGCCCAGCCTCGTGGACGGGTGGGCGTTGACCATGGCGCGCGCCCGTCGGCTCATGGCATTGCTGCCCAAGGTGCTGCTCGCGGGTTTGCTTATCCTCGCGATCCTCGACATGCTCGCCGGCGTGCTGCTGCGCTACGTGGTCGTCGCCGTCACCGAATATTTCGATCTACCCGGCGTGAATTTCTTCTGGGTCGAGGAGGTTGGCGAGTTCACGCTCGCCTGGCTCACGCTCGTCGGCGCCGGGATCGCCATCCTCGAGCGCACCCATTTCGAGCTCGCGATCCTCGTCCACCGGTTTCCGGACCGCACCCAGCGACTCATCACGCGCATCAACTATGGGCTGATCGCCGGCTTCGGGCTGCTCGCGGCGGTCTACGGCTGGAAGATCGCCGCCATCAATTCCGTGCTGCTCTCGCCTGCGCTCGAGATCAATCTCGCCTGGCTGTATCTCTCGGCTGCGGCCGGCGGCGCGCTGATCGCGTTCTACGCCGCCGCCATCGCGCTCGGCCTGATCGAGCGCAAGCCGGCGACGATCGAGGCGCCCTGAATGCTGCTCGCCGCGACCGCAATCGTCTTCGTCGGCTTCGTCGCGCTCTCGATGCCGATCGTGTTTGCGCTCGGCATCGCCGGAATCGTCGGACTGGCGCTCGGCGGCTTTCCGCTGCAGATGCTGCCCTCGAGCCTCGTCGCCGGATCGCAGAACTGGGTGCTGCTCGCGATCCCCTCGTTCGTGTTCGCCGGCACGCTGATGGAGCGCTGCGGCATGTCGCATGCGCTGGTCGATCTCGCGCGGGCGCTGGTCGGCTGGCTGCGCGGCGGGCTCGGCATGTCGGTGATCGTGGTGTCCTATTTCTTTTCCGACATCTGCGGCTCGAAGATGGCCGAGGTCTCCGCCCTCGGCTCGACGCTGATCCCCTCGCTCAAGCGCGCCGGCTACCGGCCCGAGCACGGCGCCTCGCTGATCTCGTCGGGCACCGCCATGGGCATGCTGGTACCGCCGGCGATCTTCATGATCGTCATCGGCGACGTAACCAATACCTCGGTGGTGGCGCTCTTCCTCGCCGGTTTCATTCCGGCGGCGACGGTCGGTCTTTGCCTGTGCATCCTGGTGTTCATCCAGGCCCACATCCTCGGCTGGCCGCGCGACACGCGGCCGAGCTGGAAATTCCTGCTCGCCGCGGCACGGGAAGCCGCCGTCCCCATGGTGGTGCCGGTCGTAATCCTCGGCGGGTTCTATTTCGGGGTTTTCACCGCGACCGAGGCGGGCGCGATCGTGGCCGCCTATGCGTTCCTTGCCGCGATCTTCTACTATCGCAATGTCACCCTGCGCGAGATGTTCTTCATCGCCTACGAGAGCGCGCTGCTCACGGCGGCAGTGATCTTTCTGCTCGCGGTGGCGACGATCTTCCAATACCTGATGGGCGTCACCGAGGTGCCGGCGCTGCTCGCAAAAGTGCTGGTCCCGCTCGGCACCGCGCACTGGCTGTTCCTGCTCGGGACCGCGCTGATGACCATGCTGTTCGGCATGGTGCTCGAGGGCCTGCCCGCCGCGGTGGTGCTGATCCCAGTGGTGTTCCCCATCGCCAAGGAGCTGGGCATTCACCCGATCCATTTCGATATCGTGCAGACCGCCGCGGTGGGGATCGGCCTGTTCCTGCCGCCCATGGGGGTCGGCCTGCTGATGGCGCTGCGTTTCGCCAACGTGTCGGTCGGCCGCCACGCACGCACCTATTGGCCGTACCTCATCGCGCTTTTGATCGGGCTGATGCTGATCATCTGCATTCCGGAGCTGAGCCTGTTCCTGCCGCGCAGCGCCGGCATGGTGCGCTGAAGACTTCTGGTCTGACCGGAGGACGCGATGGATCCCAGCTACGACCACAATCTGCTCGCCCGCATCCTGCTCAGCTTGATGACCGCGGGATACGGACTCACCACCATCAAGGCCGATTTCAACCGCAGCCACGCCACCAATCCGCTGTGGACGCCGCATGCGCGCTTCCACGTGGTCTGGCAGGTCACAAGTTACGTCGGGTTCGGCCTCATCGCCTTCGCGCTGATCTGGATGCCCGGCCCGCTCTACGTCGAGCGGCTCTATCTCGTGTGCGCGTTCGGGCTCGTGGTCTACGGCGCGTTCTTCATCGCGGTCCTCGCCATGCCGATCTACGGCGGCAAGGCCTATGACGAGAACGGATATCCGCCGGTGCCGCTTCGCGTGCTCGGCAAGCAGCTGCGGCTCGAAGCCAACGTCACGGTGTTCTCATTCTTCCTGCTCAGCCTGATTGCCGGCGCGTTTTCCATCAGCCGGGGCGTTTCATGACCGCGCTCGCGCGCCAGGGCAGCATCCCCGCCACGACAGCCACGCAGGCGCTGTCCGCGCTCTGGCACGCGTTCGGCGGCGAGCCGGTCGCGCTCGAAAGCATCGAGCTCACCGGAACGGAGCCGGTGCTGCCTTCCTCGTTTGCGGTCGGCACCGCCGCGCAGGCGAGCATCGCGGCGGCCGCGCTCGCCGCGGCCGAGCTGTGGCGGCTGCGGTGCGGCAAAAGCCAGCGCGCCGCCGTCGACATGCGCCACGCCGCGATCGAGTGCCGCAGCGAGCGCTATTTGCGCGTCGCCGACAAACCGATGCCCGACCTGTGGGACAAGATCGCTGGCACCTATCGCTGCGGCGACGGCCGCTGGGTGCGCCTGCACACCAATTTCCCGCATCACCGCGACGGCGTGCTCAAGCTGCTCGGCTGCGCCTACGACCGCGACGCGGTGAAGCGCGCGCTGCAGGACTGGCGCGCGGAAGCCCTGGAGACGGCGGCGGCCGAAGCCGGTCTCGCCGTGACCGCGATGCGCTGCTTTGCCGAATGGGACGCGCACCCGCAGGGCCGCGCCGTCGCAGGCCTGCCGGTGTTCTCGATCGAACGGATCGGCGATGCGCCGGCCGAACCCCTGCCGGCCGCGGCGCGTCCACTTTCCGGCGTGCGCGTGCTCGATCTGACCCGCATCATCGCCGGCCCGGTCGCCGGGCGCACGCTCGCCGCCCACGGCGCCGACGTGCTGCTCGTCACCTCACCGCATCTGCCGTCGGTCGAGCAGCTCGTCATCGACACCGGCCGCGGAAAATTGTCGAGCCACGTCGACCTTCGCGTTTCCGCCGGGCGCGATGCGCTCAACTCGCTGCTGCGGAACGCCAATGTGTTCGTCCAGGGCTATCGGCCGGGCGGCCTCGCCGGGCTCGGCTTCGGTCCGGAGGAGGCCGCAAAGATCCGGCCCGGCATCGTCTACATCTCGCTCTCCGCCTACGGCCACGAGGGCCCGTGGCGCAGTCGGCGCGGTTATGATTCCTTGGTGCAGACGGCGAGCGGCTTCAATCATGCGGAGGCGCAGGCGGCCGGCAGCGACAAGCCCCATCCCTTGCCCATGCAGGTGCTCGACCACGCCACAGGCTATTTCATGGCATTCGGCGCGATGACGGCGCTGGCCCGGCGCATCCGGGAAGGCGGCAGCTGGCACGTGCGCGTATCGCTCGCCCAGACCGGGCGCTGGGTGCGCAACCTCGGACGGATCGAGAACGGGCTGAGCTACCCCGACCCGAAGATCGACGACGTCCGCGACCTGCTGGAAGAGGCCGATTCCGGCTTCGGCCGCCTCACCTTTGTGCGGCACGCTGCAAATCTTTCGGAGACGCCGCCGCATTGGCCGCGGCCCTCGGTGCCGCTCGGCACGCATCCGCCGGCATGGCCGACTTAGCGCCGCGATGGACGGCTTTGCGTTTCGCCCCGTGACCGGGGATACTGCAGCCATGAATTTCGACTTCTCCGACGATCTCAAGCTGTTGCGCGAGCAGGCCCGCAAATTCTTGGGCGAACGATCGCCGCCCCAAGCCGTGCGAAAAATTCTGGAGGGAGCCGCACCCTATGACGCGGAGCTGTGGCAGGCAGTCGCCGGCATGGGCTGGCTCGGGGCCGCGGTCCCGGAGCCCTACGGTGGGGCCGGCCTCGGATACGACGGGCTCTGCGTGCTCGCGGAGGAGATGGGGCATGCGCTGGCGCCGATCCCGTTCTCCTCCTCGATCTATCTCGCGAGCGAAGCAATTCTCGCCGCCGGCAGCGAGGCGCAGAAGCAGGCCTACCTGCCGAGGCTCGTCACGGGCGAACGCATCGGCACGCTGGCGTTTGCCGAGGGTGCCGGCAACCCCGACACCACGCGGATTCAGGCGCGCGTGGCGAGCGGGAAGCTCAGCGGAACCAAGCTGCCGGTTCCGGACGGCGGGATCGCGGATTTCGCCGTCGTCGTTGCCGACGGCGTCGGCAAGGCCTCGCTCTATCTCGTCGACCTCCGCGATGCCGGTGTGAAAAGAACTTCCCTGAAAGGTCTCGATCCTACGCGCAACCAGGCGAAGCTCGAGTTCCAGGATGTTCCGGCCGAGCCGCTCGGGCCCGCCGGACAAGGTCTCGATCTGATCCGAGCGCTGCTCGACCGCGCTGCCGTCCTCATCGCGTTCGAGCAGGTAGGCGGCGCGCAGGCCTGCCTCGATATGGCGAGAACCTACGCGACCGAGCGCTATGCCTTCGGGCGGCCGATCGGATCGTTCCAGGCGATCAAGCACAAGCTCGCCGACGTCTATGTCGCGACCGAGCTCGCCCGCTCCAACGCCTATTACGGCGCCTGGGCGCTTTCCAGCGACGCTGCGGAGCTGCCGATCGCCGCCGCCGCCGCGCGCGTGTCCGCCATCGATGCGTTCCATCTCGCCTCGAAGGAGAACATCCAGACGCACGGCGGGATGGGGTTCACCTGGGAGGCGGATTGTCACCTTTACTATCGCCGCGCGAAGCTGCTCGCGACCGCGATCGGAACCGCGCCCTATTGGAAGGACCGGCTCATCTCCGAGCTCGAACGGCGCAACGCGCCCTGAAGGATCACGCATGGATTTCGAAGATACGCCCGAGGAAGCCGCATTCCGCGCGGAAGTGCGCGCGTTCCTGGAACAGAACGCCGAGCGCAAGAGCGAGGCGAAGAGCTTCCATCGCGGCCGCTATATCCCCGAGCACAACATCCCGGAGACGATCCGGGCCGCGAAACAATGGCAGGCCAAGAAGGCAGACGCCGGTTTTGCCGGCATCACCTGGCCGAAACAATGGGGCGGCCGCGGCGGCACGGCGGTCCAGCAGGTGATCTATAATCAGGAAGAGCAGAACTACGTCTTGCCGCGCGGCGTGTTCGAGATCGGGCTCGGGATGTGCATCCCGGTCCTGATGGTTTACGGCACGCCCGAGCATCTGGAGCGCCACGTGCGGCCGGCGATGCGCGGCGATGAGATCTGGTGCCAGCTGTTCTCGGAGCCCTCCGCCGGCTCCGATCTCGCGGGCCTGCGTACGCGCGCGGTCCGCGACGGGGATGATTGGATCGTGAACGGCCAGAAAATCTGGACTTCCGGCGCGCATTTCGCCGATTACGGGATCCTCGTCACCCGCACCGACCCGAACGCGCCCAAACACGCCGGGCTCACCTTCTTTTTCATCGACATGAAATCGCCGGGGATCGAGGTGCGCCGCATCAAACAGATCTCCGGGGGCTCGAATTTCAACGAAGTGTTCTTCACCGACGTGCGCGTACCCGACCGCCAGCGGCTCGGCAAGGTGGGGGACGGCTGGAAAGTCTCGATCACCACGCTCATGACCGAGCGTCTCGCGGTCGGCGACGCTCCGGGCCCGGATTTCGACGATATCTTTGCGCTGGCGCGCAACGTCGAGCTCGGCGAAGGTCCGGCGGTCCGCAATCCGGCCGTGCGCGAAAAGCTCGCCGACTGGTACGTGAAGACGCAGGGGCTCAAATACACCAAATTCCGCACCATGACGGCGCTCTCGCGCGGGGATACTCCGGGCCCCGAGGCCTCGATCACGAAGCTCGTGAGCGCCAGCAAGCTCCAGGACATCGCTTCCTACGGCATCGATCTGCTCGGCATGGCCGGCGCCGTCATGGATCCCGAACTCGCGCCGATGCAGGCCTGGTTCCAGGAGGCGCTGCTCTATGCGCCGGGCCTGCGCATTGCGGGCGGCAGCGACGAGATCTTGCGCAACATCATCGCCGAACGGGTCTTGGGGCTGCCGCCCGACATCCGCGTCGACAAGGACGTGCCGTTCAGTCAGCTCAAGACCGGCAAGCGCTAGCCGTGGCATTTTCGGGGTTAAGGGGGG
>DASWCW010000121.1:0-9703 GCA_036395835.1 Xanthobacteraceae bacterium | reverse complement strand
CCGCCGATCGCCTTGGCGATGGCCATGATGTCCGGCTCGATCCCGGCGCGCTGATACGCGAACAGCTCGCCGGTGCGCCCGACGCCGGTCTGCACTTCATCGAGCAGCAGCAGCAAGCCTTGCTGATCGCACAGGGCGCGTAGCGCCTTGAGCATTTGCGGCGGCGCCACGCGCACCCCGCCCTCGGCCTGGATCGGCTCGATCAGGATCGCCGCGGTTTCCGGCCCGATCGCCCGCTTGACCGCTTCGAGGTCGACGAACGCAACCTGATCGAAGCCTTGCACCGCCGGGCCGAAGCCATCGAGGTATTTCTGCTGGCCGCCGGCCGCCAGCGTCGCCAGCGTGCGTCCGTGGAACGCGCCCTCGAACGTGATGATCCGATAGCGCTCCGGCTTGCCACCGACCGCTTGGTACTTGCGCGCCATCTTGATCGTGCACTCGAGCGCCTCCGCGCCGGAGTTGGCGAAGAACACCAAATCGGCGAAGGTCGCCGCGCACAGCCGCTCGGCGAGCCGCTCGCCCTCGGGAATGCGGTAGAGATTGGAGACGTGCCAGACCCTGTGCGCCTGCTCGGCGAGCGCCTCGATAAGATGCGGATGCGCGTGACCGAGCGCGTTCACCGCCACGCCGGAAGCGAAATCGAGATAGCGCTCGCCGTCGGTGGCGACGAGCCAAGCGCCCTCGCCTCGCTCGAAGGCGAGATTGGCGCGGGCGTAGGCGGGCAAGAGATGCGAAGTCACGATTCCGTCCAAGCCAAGCGGAGTGCCGAAATGAAATGTGCCGCCTCCGCGGGCGGCACGATTAGATCATTTTATTGGGGGCCGGTCCGCTGTCAACACGCGGCCTCGCGCCGGCCCGGGTTTGGGCTCGCCGGACATTGGTGGGGAAAAACGGCCGGACCCCCAGTCCGACTCTTGCGCGCGAGTCCCGGCATATTGTACCCTTGAAACTCTCAGGTACGACATCTCGTTTTGCGGCGGACCGTTTCCTGAGTTCCATCGAGTAAAGCGTGCCGTCCGGCGGCCTGACTGGCCCTCGGACGAAACGATGGGCGATTCGGCCGGGCGAACCCGGCGTTCGAAAATGCTTGGTTGATGGAGAGGCCAAATGTGGACTGACGAACGGGTGGAGCTTCTGAAGAAGCTGTGGGCGGACGGGCTTTCGGCCAGTCGGATCGCGGTCGAGCTGGGCGGCATCACGCGCAATGCGGTGATCGGCAAGGTGCACCGGCTCGGTCTATCGGGGCGCGCCAAGACCCCTTCCTCCTCGGTGAGCCGGCCGCGCAAGCCGCGGTCGTCCTCGCAATTGTTCCGGAGCATGCGAGCCGCGGTACGCGGCAATACCGCGCTCGCGACGCGCTCCGCCTATGAATACGACCTCGAGCCGGAGCCGGAGCTGATCGACAACATCATCCCGATCGGTCAGCGCTGCTCGCTGGTCGAGCTCAATGACGAAAAATGCCACTGGCCGATCGGGGACCCGGGGCAACCCGATTTCTTCTTCTGCGGGGGCAAGACCGTCACGGGCATGCCGTACTGCGGCTATCACGGCCGGATCGCCTACCAGCCGGCGGCGGACCGCCGCCGCGAGCGGCGGGCGACCCGATAGCGGCTAGGCAGCCGGCGCCCATTCGGGCGCTTTGAACCCAGGACCGGGACCGTTCCGTCGGCGCAAGCCGACGGAGGGCGTAGTTGTTTGCTCGCGCCCGACGCTCCCGATCCGAGGCCGCGCTGCCGCATTTTCATTGGCGGGTGCACGGCGGATCGGGGCGGGATATATTGCGCCCGCCCGGCATCGTCGGATGCAGCCCCCTCTCCTACCGCGGCCGAAGCCCATGGACGTCATCAGCCCGGACCGCTGCGATACGACGAGCATCGCCGAATGGCTCATCGACGGCGCGCGGTCGGCGCCCGAACCCATCAGGTGCTCGCGCAATCGTGCGAGCGACTGCTCGGGTGCGGCATCCCGCTGTGGCGCGTCGCCGTGTTCGTGCGCACGCTGCACCCGAACATACCGGGGCGCGCGTTCGTGTGGCGGCGCGGCGAAGAGGTTCAGGTGCGGCCGGCGGACTTCGAGCTGTTCGAGAGCGAGGAGTTCCGCAACAGTCCCGTGGCCGCGGTTTATCAGCGCGGCATTGCCATCCGCCGCCGGCTCGCCGATCCGGACTGCCCGATCGATTTTCCCGTCCTCGGCGATCTCAAGGCCGAGGATGTATCGGACTATTTGGCCTCGCCATTGTGCTTCACGAACGGCGCCATTCAGGTGGTGACCTGGACCACGCGGCTGCCCGGCGGATTTACCCAGGCGCAGATCGCGGGGCTGGAGACCATCCTCGCCCCGCTCGCCCGCGTCGCCGAGGTCCGCGCGCTGCGGCGCGAGGCCACCAATCTGCTCGACACCTATGTCGGTCATCACGCCGGAGCGCGCATCCTCGACGGACAGATCCGCCGCGGCCACGCCGAGGCGATCCACGCCGCAATCTGGCTCTCCGACATGCGCGGCTTCACCGCGTCCGCCGATCGCCTGCCGCTCGAGACGCTGATCGAGCTGCTGAATCGCTACTTCGATTGCCAGGTCCCGGCCATTCTCGAGGCCGGCGGCGAGGTGCTCAAGTTCATGGGCGATGGCCTGCTCGCCATTTTTCCGATCGATGGCGCCGATGCCGGCCCGGTATGCGAGCGCGCGCTCGCCGCCGCGCTCGATGCACGCAAACGCATCTCGGCGATGCGCGCGCCCGCGGGCCTCGCCGGCGGCGACGGCATCCGCTTCGGCCTGGCGCTGCACGTCGGCCAGGTACTGTACGGCAATATCGGCAGCGGCAACCGACTCGACTTCACCTGCATCGGACCGGCGGTCAATCTCGCGGCTCGGCTGGAAAAGCTCGCCAGCAGGCTCGGCCGGACGATCGTCGCGTCCGCGGATTTCGCCGTTCACTGCCCGGGCGCGCTCAAGCCGATCGGAGAATTCCGGGTCGCCGGCTTCAACGCGGCACAACCGGCATTCGGGATCGGGGAATCAGAACAGCTCGGCAGTCAGTCGGAGGTCAGTCCGTCGGCGTAGTCTGCCAAGCCGCTGATTGCCGATTGCTCACTGCGATCCGGCCAGCCCGGCACGGAACAACTAGTTCGACCTTTGCACTCGGGACCAAAACCGCAATTCTTAAGGGGGGCTCTTATCGACCCACGTATTCGTGGGCGCAAGGGCTTGCCACCGGGTGCCGCTGGCGAAGCGCGCGTGATAGACTTGCAGATTCTCCATTACGCGCTCGACGTAGTTCCGCGTCTCCGCAAACGGAATGCGTTCGACCCAGTCGATCGGGTCAATCTTGGGATCGCGCGGATCCCCGTATTGTTGGATCCATTTTTCCACGCGGCCGCGCCCGGCATTGTAGCCGGCGAACACCAGGAGAAGGGAGCCGCGGTAATCTTGCAAAAGCCCTGCGAGCTCAGCCGCGCCCATTTGAGTGTTGTAAACCGGGTCGCATATCAGTCGATTCCAATCGTATGCGACGCCAAATCTACTGGCAGTATCTCGTCCAGCTTCCGGAGTGACCTGCATCAACCCGACGGCTTTCGCCGGCGAAACATCGCGAGGATCGAAGCCGCTTTCGGTCCGCACGACGGAATAGATGATACTTGGCTCGACATCGGGGCCGATCCCCCTGTAGTGAGGCACGCCAAGCGTAGGAAAGGCATAAAGGTCAAGAGCAAAACCGCGTGCCAGCGCCGCCTTGCCGATGAGCAGCATAGCTTGCGCGTCTTCATTGCGCACTGTGATCTCGGCGAGCGCTACGAGGGCTCTAACGTCGGCGCCGCTCTCCGCGAGCGCCGTCACAAACCGGATTGCCAGGTCGCGTTCACCGATCGAATACAGCGTCTCGGCGGCGCGTATCACATCGAGCGGTAGAATCTTGCTGCGGTAAGCCGGATAGGGATCCGGCGGCCGACGTAACGCCACATCGCCGAGCCCCAGCTTGGCGCGCGCGAGCTGGCCATAATAAGCGGTGGAATGGCGGGCGGCCGCTTCGTAATTGGCACGCGCTTCCTGCACCCGACCAGCTGCGTGCTCGGCGCGGCCACGCCAGTAGCCAGCCCGCGCCAGCACGATTGGATTGGTCGATCCATCATCCACATGCGCAAAGTGCGCGAGCGCCGCGGTGGGATCGTTGAGAAAACGTAATGCGATCCAGCCGGCCATGAAGTGGAACTCAGCCCGGTAGTACTCATCCGCCGGGGCTGCGGCGTCGCGGACTATCTGATAGGCGGTGTTGATGTCACCGAGATCGAGCAGCTCGCGGGCGAGCACGCGTCGCTCGCGCCACCATTGGTCGGTATCTTGCCTCGAGATTGCATCGCGGGGCGCTGTGACCATCAGCTGGGTGGCTTCGGCAACCCCATTATTGCGAAGCAGCCAATGAATGCGGCACAGCGTATAACCCAAGTCCTGGCGTACCTCGCCTGGAACCTTCTCGAGCAGCGTGCGAGCATCGCCCCTCCCTTTCGTCATAACCCCGGCGCATGCCTTGACGATGGACGCGTAAGGACCGCCTAAACGCACCGCTGCACGCATTGCCGCCACAAAATCCTTGGCCCCAACGCGGCGGTCCATCCGTACGACGTGGTCGGCGCGTGTCAAGAAATCGGGAAAGACGGCAAGCACCTCAGTTTCAAGCTTGGCGGACAGTTCCTCGGATTGCCAAGTCTCTTGGACCTCGCGCTCCGCGGCGCTGCGGTTACCTTCGCTGAGCAGCACGCGAGCAAGAGCCAGACGGCCCGTAGCGCTGGTCGGCTTCCCGTCCAGGAAGCGACGCACCGTCACGGCGTCGCGGATGAACGCCGCATAGCGGTCGAAACCCGCGCCACTTTCCTCGGAGCGTAGAATCACCCATTCGATGAGCTTTTGCGCCATCGGCTCGCGAACCGATTTTTCGATCTCGGTCGCCTCCCTGATCTTGCGTTTGCGCACAAGCTCGATTGCCTGCTTGACCGCGGGTACATCGGCGGACATGGCGTTCATGGAGGCAAGTGCAAGCGCGTCTGGCGGCAGGGCGAACGGCGTGCTCACAGGGGCCGGCGCGCACGGATCGGTCGGTCTCTGCCGCGGGACGAGGGCAAGCAGGTGGTTTGGGCGTGACTCGGTCGGCTTCGGCCGCGGGATTAGGGCAAGGATGGGCTTTTGGCGTGAAATGGCATAGGCATCGACAGAGAAGACGGCGAGGACGACAAACCCAAGCAACGAAGCCAGCACGCGCAGCCATAGAGAAACTCGCGATCCGCCGGGCCGCCCCCAATTCGGGCCGGCTGGCCCGGGGCTGTGGCGGCATCCGGTGCCTGCGCTAAAATGTATGCGGCCCGTCCGACAGTTCGAGCTCGGGAGGCGTGATGCGACACGCCAAAGTGTAAGCGTCGGCAGCCTATCATTAGGTCGTCAGGCCTCGTTTGGTTCGCAGCGACGCAAGCATTGCAGGCGATGTTGTGGCTCTTTTGGCGCATAAAGCCATCCTTGAGCGAATTTTCGAGACCGTAGCAATTGGGTCACTGGGCATCAGCTCGCCCAATAGCAATGAGTATCAATTTACGGCAAAACCGCTTTTGCCGCACTCCCCTGCGGTTCGAGTACTATTTTCTTTTGGTCCGGCCTCACCCAGACCGTCAGATTTTATGGGTCGCCTGCGAATCCGGTGCGCCGTCACCCCGTAGGGCAGGTCTTTTGCCGGCCTCATCCACTCGATTTGTTGGCGACCCCGGACCTTGGAAGGGGGAAAGCAGATCGTTTCGGTCCGCAGGGCTGGGTCCGTAACGTTCGGGACCGCTAGCACCCTCTGCAAATGCGAAGCTTGCTGCTGAGCTGCTTGTCAACTTCGGCCATCACTTGTTCCAACCGATCAAGCCTCTCCGCATCCTCGCGCGACAGGTCCTTGGGTCTATAGGCTGCCGGGTGGCCGCCGCCAGGCGCAAAAATCTCGGGCTGCGAGCCCGCGGCGGTGGATGAGCTTCCGGGAAATCCCGCGGAAGTACCCGCAGATCGGGCGCTTCCTCCCGTATTGGCTGGCGGGGCTACCCCGATGCCGGGCACGATCACTGCAGGACCGATGCCGCCGGAAGTAGGGGAACCCCCAGGATTGCCAGCGGATACAGCCGAACCGCCAGGATTGCCACCGCCGCCCCGCGAGTCGGGTGGCCCTAAGCCGCCTCTAGCGCCAAGCGGCCCTCCGATGCCGAATACTCCTCCCGCATTCTGGGCGAAGCCTTGGCTCATGGAAGCGAGGCCGATCACAGCCGACAAAAAAAGCGAAACGGCAAGGAGAGCAGCCATCGGCGTCCTCCTCTGGGGCGTGTTGCCGCTTCTGGCCGGGTTCTGGCCGATCGCGTTAAACCGACATTCCCCAGATAAACTCTGGAACGGCGTGGACGATAGCAGACGGCGGGGTTGCCGGGAAGCCGTAGGCGGGCAGCGCAGTGCTTCCGGCGTTCCAGCGGTCCCGAACGACTGTCCGATCCCGCGATCTGGCCATTTTTCCCGGCATCCAGGCACACTACTACCGACTACCGACGACGGATCGCTGATCGAACCGGTCATCGAACGCATAACCGCCGCCGCGCACCGTGCGGATCGGGTCGGGCGCGCCGCCGCGGTTGAGGGCGCGGCGCAGACGCCCGACGTGCACGTCGACCGTGCGCTCGTCGACGTAGACGTCGCGGCCCCACACGCCGTCGAGCAGCTGGCCGCGGGAGAACACGCGACCCGCGCTCTGCATCAGGAACTCGAGCAGCCGGAACTCGGTCGGTCCCAGATGCACGTCGCGGCCGGCGCGCGAGACACGCCGTTTGTCGCGATCGAGCGCGAGATCGCCGATCTGCAGCAGGCTCGCCATTCTCGCGGGATTGGCACGCCGCAGCAGCGCCTTGACCCGGGCCAACAGCTCGGGAACCGAGAACGGCTTGACGATGTAATCGTCGGCGCCGGTCGCAAGCCCGCGCACCCGCTCGCCTTCCTCGCCGCGCGCGGTGAGCATGATAATCGGCAGCCGCTCGGTATCGGAACGCGCCCGCAGCCGCCGGCACAGCTCGATCCCGGAAATGCCGGGCAGCATCCAGTCGAGCACGACGAGATCGGGCGGGCTTTCCCTGAGCCGGGTCTCCGCCTCGTCGCCGCGGCCGGCGATATCGACCTGATAGCCTTCCGCTTCGAGATTGTAGCGGAGCAGCAAGGTCAGCGGCTCCTCGTCCTCGACGATCAGGATCCGGACACCCATGGCCGTGGCGTTGGTTTTCATTTGCGCAGCGGCACCCGCGCGAGGCTCGTCAGGTCGCTCTTCGGCCGCTCATCGGGCAGCGAGCGGCCTTCGACGATATAGTGCACGGTTTCCGCAATATTGGTCGCGTGATCGCCCATGCGCTCGATGTTCTTCGCGCAGAACAGCAGATGCGTGCAGAAGGTGATGTTGCGCGGGTCTTCCATCATGTAGGTGAGGAGCTCGCGGAACAGCGAGTTGTTGACCGCGTCGATCGCCTCGTCGTTGCGCCACACTTCGATCGCCATCGCCACGTCGCGGCGCACGTAGCTGTCGAGCACCTGCTTGAGCTGGGCGAGCACCAGATCGGTCATGTGCTCGACGCCGCGAAACACCTTGTTGGGACGAAACTCGCCGTCGAGCACCACCACCCGCTTGGCGATGTTCTTGGCGAGATCGCCGATGCGCTCGAGGTCGTTGGAGACGCGCAGCGCGCCGACCACCTCGCGCAAGTCCACCGCCATGGGCTGGCGCCGCGCGATGGTGAGCACGCATTTCTCCTCGATCTCCCGCTGCAGCGCGTCGATGTTGGCGTCGAGCGCCATCACCCGCCCGGCCTGGGCGGTGTCGCGCTTGGCGAGCGCTCCGACCGCGTCCGCGATCTGCCGCTCCGCCAGGCCGCCCATTTCGGCGACCTTGCGGGCGAGCTCCTGCAGCTCGGTATCGAAGGCCTTGATGGTGTGTTCGGACATCGGGGCGTCCTGGATTGCTGTCGATGCGCTCAGCCGAAGCGCCCGGTGATGTAGTCCTGGGTGCGGCGATCGCGCGGCGCGGTGAACACTCTGCTGGTGAGACCGAACTCGATCAACTCCCCCAGATACATGAAAGCGGTGAAGTCGGAAACGCGGGCGGCCTGCTGCATGTTGTGGGTGACGATGACGATGGTGTAGTCGTCCTTGAGCTCGTCGATCAATTCCTCGATCCTCGCGGTGGAGATCGGGTCGAGCGCGGAGCAAGGCTCATCGAGCAGGATCACTTCGGGCCGCACCGCGACGGTACGGGCGATGCACAGCCGCTGCTGCTGCCCGCCGGAAAGACTGAGCCCGTTGGCGCCGAGCTTGTCCTTGACCTCGTCCCACAGCGCGGCGCGGCGGAGTGCGGATTCCACCCGCTCGTCGACACCGGAGCGCGGCAACCGATCGTAGAGCCGGATGCCGAACGCGATGTTCTCGTAAATCGACATCGGGAACGGCGTGGGTTTTTGGAATACCATGCCGACCCGGGCGCGCAGCAGATTCACATCCTGATGCGCCGAGAGCATATTCTCGCCGTCGAGCAGCACTTCGCCTTCAGCGCGCTGGTTGGGATAGAGATCGTAGATGCGGTTGAGCACGCGCAGCAGGGTGGACTTGCCGCAGCCGGACGGTCCGATGATGGCGGTGACGCGGTTCGCGTGCAGCGAAAGGTCGATGGCGTTCAAGGCTTTGGCATCCCCGTAATAGAAGTCGAGCTTGCGGATGCGAATCTTGTCGGACAGAGCGCCGGCGGCGGCGGGGCGATCGGGGACGGCAACGACGGCGCTGTTCATGAGAATTTTCTCGAGCCGGCAAGCGCGCGTGCCACGATGCTGAGCGCGAGCACCGCGAATGTGATGATGAGCGCGCCAGTCCAGGCGAGCTTTTGCCAATCGGCATAGGGGCTCAAGGCGAACTGAAAGATCACGGCAGGCAGGCTCGCCATCGGCGCGTTGAGATCGAGGCTCCAGAATTGATTGTTGAGGGAGGTGAACAGCAGCGGCGCGGTCTCGCCGCTGATGCGCGCGACCGCCAGCAGCACCCCGGTCAGCATGCCGGCCCGCGCCGCCCGATAGGCGATCCGGATGACGACGACGGACTGCGGCGTGCCGAGCGCGGCGGCGGCCTCCCGCAGCTCCCTCGGCACCAGCAGCAGCATGTCCTCCGTGGTGCGCACCACGACGGGCACCACGATGACCGCGAGCGCCACCGCGCCGGCCAGCGCCGAGAAATGCTCCTGCGGGGCAACCATCACCTCGTAAATGAATAGGCCGATCACGATCGACGGCGCGCTGAGCAGGACGTCATTGATGAAGCGGATGAGGCTGGTGAGCTTGTCGTAACGGCCGTATTCGGCCATATAGGTGCCGGCGAGAATTCCGAGCGGCGTGCCGATCAGTACCGCGAGGCCGGTCAGGATCAGGCTGCCCACGATCGGATTGAGCAGGCCGCCGGCGCTGCCCGGTGGCGGCGTCATCTGGGTGAACACCGCAAGCGAAATTCCGCCGAACCCCTGCCACAGCAGGACCGCCAAGATCATCACCAGCCACCCCAGGCCGAACACGGTCGCCGCAACGGACAATCCTTGGGCGATGCGGTTGCGGCGGCGGCGGACAGCGTAGAGATTCACGTCAAGCTCCGATGCGTCGTTCGAGCCGCAGCAGCATGTAACGGG
>DASWCW010000120.1:0-12488 GCA_036395835.1 Xanthobacteraceae bacterium | reverse complement strand
CACCATGCCGTTGTACCGAGACTGCGGTTTCAGTTAGGCCTTAGCGGGCCGCCCGCCCCGTCCCTTGCGATTCCAGGAATTGCATGAACTGTGCGAACAGCACCTCCCGCTCACGGGTCGACAGCGTCTTGCGACCGGACGACGCAGTGTAGTTTTCAAGGAACTGCTCGAACGCCGATCGCAAGTCGGCGGCAGATTGGCCGGCCGGATTGCCTTGATTTCGCGACATAGCCACGGTTCGATGTGCCGCGAGCCAGTCGGCTGCGGGCTTGAAGCGGGTCCAGCCGGGGATGTCAGCCGAAAGATTGACTTCCTTCCACTTGGGATGCCGCGCGCTGCTGTGGAACTGATCGATTTTTCCGAAGAACTCCTGGACGAATTTGCCCAGCCGCTTATAGCGCACGGACTCCTCCGGCCACGCGTACGCGACGAGCAACGCCCTGTTCGCAACAGTCGGAACAGACGTCCCTTCGGCAATCAGATTCGGATAATGTTCGTGGGTAATTTCCGCAGGCAAGTAATCGGAGAAAATCGAGTGCAGATCGTGAGCGGGCAAGCTGTCCCGGTCGAGCGCCAAAAAATGAGCCCCATCCTCTTTTTTTATCTTGGCCAAAGCCGCCTGTGGAGCGCCCGAGAGGACGATCATTGCGGCAATTTCACCGTCCTTCAGTTTCTTGACCGCCTCGTCGTTATCGTAGTTCACGCGCTGCACATCAATTCCCAACGCATTGAAGATAGTATCGGCAGTGACTTCCGTCTGACTATCCTTCAGATTGAAGCTGACCTTTTTGCCGCGCAAGTCGTCGTAGGTCCTGATCTCGTTCCTTGCGAGAACGTGAAATTCCGAGTTGTAGAGCTTGGTGATGTACTGAATGCGCTGCTCCAGGTTGGCATAGAGATGGGGATCTCGCTTCTTGAGGAGCCTGAGGTTGTCCTCATCGGCAACGCCCATGTCGATACCCTTCATGAATAGCACGTCGTTCACGTTTTGAAGGCCACCGACGCCCAGGACCGGGAGGACACGCAAACCGTCCGGCCGCAGATCATTCACGACATTTCGCATATCTTCGGCAAACCGAGCGCACGTGCAGGAAAGTCCCGATGTGACAATGGTCACCGCAATATCATTTGTCTGGCGCTTCTTTTCTTCGTAGCCGACCGAGGCTTTCTGCGCTCGAGCTTGCGCAATCTGAAAGGGCATGACCAGCAGGGATGAAAACAACAGCACGATGGCACTTCTGGCGACTGAGCTGGAGATCTTCATGACATCTACCTCTTGATTCCGAGTGGATGGGACCGACCGAACGATCGGATTCTCGAACCTGATCTGTTTCGCCGGCATGGGGCGAGCGGCCGATGCAGCGATATTCACTCTCTCCTGCTCGCCAGCATCTCCAGTCGTCGCGGCGCATCCGCCGATCCGAATTGCCTGGCTTTCTCATACCAGCTTCGCGCCATCGCGATATTCGGAGCGAAGCCGTGAACGGGGAGCTTCTCGAGCACCATCGGATCGTAGGTTCCGGCAAGCGCCAGCGCCCCACGCGCATCTCCGGCCTCGGCCGCGCGCTGCAGCACCAGCCGGGCCGCAGCGAGATCGCCGCTGGCGATCAATTCATCTCCACGCTTCAGCAGCGCGGCGATCTCATCGGGATCGAGTTGGTGGATCGCAAACTCTTTCGGCTTGTCCTGCGCGATCGCCGGAGCTGCCCACTCGAAGCGCAGCGACCTGCGATCGGTAGGGGTGTCGTCGGCAAGCCGCAATTCGATCGCGAGGTCCATGGCGCCGACGAAGTCCCGCGGCGGCTGGATCGTGGCATCGTCGAGATCTGCGGTCGACACCCGCCAGCTATTGTCGCCTGCCGGGTGGCCCGCCGACAACGTTGCGCCGTTCGTCAGGCCACCGATGAGCAACAGCGCGCCCTCGCGCGGACCGCGAACCGACACGCCGAGCGGAAACGCCTCGCCGGTACGGCGCGGGGCTGCCTGACCGGCAACCAGCTTGGGAGCCGGCCGGCTCGGACGCTCCGCACTCGCCGACGTTTGTCCCACGAAGCGCGGCAGAAACGAGTTCGGGTCGTCGCCGATCTTGGCGACCCCGCTCGTCCACGGCTTCCCTACGATAACCAATGCAGCCACGGCCGCGACTGCGATCGCCAGCGCCAGACTGCCCAGCAGTCTGGCAAGCGAGCGAGATTCCGCGCCGGGCGCCTGAACCAACGTCGGCTCGAGCGAGCGGGGCAAGCGGAAGCGTTCGATGACCACACCCCCGTCCGGACCTGTAGCCGGAGCGCCGGATGGGGAAACCGGTTTGTCCTCGAAGTTCTCGAAACCCGTTGCAGCCGTCTTCCGTTTCGCCGCATAGGCGTCACGGACCCATTTTGGTGCGTAAGGCGATGGCTCGTCAGGATTAACCGCTCGATCCAACGGACTCGTCATGGATCGCCTCCCGATTGTTCGACCTGGATCACCGCGTCAAATTGCCTAGCTCCTGGTTTAGCGGGGGCAGGAAGCCCCTTGCGCCATCGCGTCGCAAACCCTCGCCGCGGCGCCGCGCGCGGACACACCGACCGCCGGCGTGCCGCTTCCCGCTGCGCCGTCGCGATGGCGAGGTCCCTACAGATTTTGCTTGGGTCTTTTTGCCGCGAAGGAAGTCTGATCGGTGTTGCCGAGCCCCGCGCAGAGCCTCTCTTGGGGACCGCGCGTCTCTCAGCCGTCGATCGGGTGGGACCCCAGCAAGGTATCGACATGCCTCCCCTGAACGCACCGGCTGTTCACACGAACACAGACAGCTACCGGCTCACTTGAATCTCGTCCTGGTTGGACCGGGTTCAGCGTTTTTTGCAAGCGAGCCGATTATCACTTTCAATATGACTTCAGTAAGGCCAGCGCCATCGGTCCAGCATCACGGGGCAATTACTTGTCGGGTCACGAGATTTTTGCGCAAGCTCCCGAGCTTCGAAAATTTGTCACGACATTTAGACACATTTGCCGCATACCGTGGCACGCTAGACACATTTGCTACATACCGAGGTCATGATTAGGATGAGATCTTGCCATTCGCATCATGCCGATTCCCGCCGATCCTGATGGGAGGACACGATGATAACACGACGCCGCCTGCTCGAAGCGGCAGGCACGAGCGCAGCACTCGCCGGCACTGGCTTGCTATTGCCGCGAGTGGTCTGCTCCCAAGCTCAGGCTGCTCTGAAGCTTTCGCCGCTGCTGTCCGAAGGCACGCAGGCCGAAGCGGTTCTTGACGCGTTGCGCGACAAGCAGCCGCTCATCAAGCTGAGCTACCGGCCTCCGAACTACGAGACTCCGATCGAGCATTTCCAGACGGCGATCACGCCGAATGACGTTTTCTTCGTGCGTTATCATTTGCCGGACATTCCCGAAATCGATGCCAGAACCTGGAAGCTTGCCGTCGGCGGCGAGGGGGCGAACAACCGAGCCGAGCTCACGCTCGACGATCTGAGGAACATGCCGGCCTTCGAAGTGACCGCGGTCAACCAGTGCTCGGGCAATCGGCGTGGTCTGTTCCAGCCGCACGTGGCGGGTGTCGAGTGGGGCTACGGGGCGATGGGCTGTGCACGCTGGAGGGGCGCGCGCCTCAAGGACGTGCTCGACAGGGTGGGCCTCAAAAAGGAGGCGATCGAGATCGTCATGGACGGAGCGGACGGGCCCATCGTCGAAAAAACACCTGACTTCATCAAGAGCCTCCCGATATGGAAGGCCGTCGACGAGACGACGCTGGTCGCGTACGAGATGAATGGGGCGCCGCTGCCGCACTGGAATGGCTTCCCGGCGCGGATCGTCGTTCCGGGTTGGACCGGGACCTACTGGATCAAGCACGTAACCTCGATCATGGCCACGACCCGGCCGTTCGAGGGCTTCTGGATGAAATCCGCCTATCGCATCCCGGTCGGGAAGTTTCCGGTCGTGGCGCGGTTCATCTCCCAGGAGACCCCGGCGAACACACCCATCACCGAGATGGTGGTGAATTCGCTGATCACTAGCCCCTCGGATGGAACTTCGGTGAAGGTGCGTTCCCCGGTCACGGTTTCCGGCATTGCCTGGGATGGTGGCTACGGCATCCGATCCGTCGAGGTGTCAGTCGACGGAGGAAAGTCCTGGACCGACGCGGCGCTCGGGGAGGATCTCGGCAAATATGCCTTCCGCCCCTGGAGCTACCGGTTCTCGCTCAAGAAACGCGGCAAGCGCGTGGTGATGGCGCGTGCGACCAACAGAATCGGCCAGACGCAAACCACGGAGTTGATCCTCAATCCGGCGGGCTATCATCACAACGTCGTTCAATCCGTGACCTTGGTTGCAGTGTGAGGACCCCGATGCGCGCGATGTTTGTTGTTGCTGCAGCGATGCTCCTGCTTGCCGTCCCGGCTGTCGCGGACGAGAAACCGGTTCGGCTCAAGCAGGCGCCGGGCCTGGAAAAGGTCGAAGCCAATTGCGCTGCTTGTCACAGCCTGGACTACGTCACGATGAATTCGCCATTCCTCAGTTCGGCGCAATGGGACGCCGAAGTCACCAAGATGATCAATGCCATGGGCGCTCCGATCGACGCGACCGATGCCAAGATCATCGCCGACTACCTGAAAAAGAATTACGGCGACTGAGCCGGTTGTTCGCAGGCCGACAACAATACGGGATCGAGTCCTGTCGCCGTCACGTTGGTACCGTCATTTAAGCTATGAAAAGGGCAGCGGCGCACAGGTCCGCTGCCCTGCGTCGGCGAGCGAGGCGCTCGGCCTCGCTTCACATTCGCGCGCTGAAATGGCTGTTGTGCACGTCGAACGTCGTCACGCGCGGTTGCGGCAGTCCGCCGGCCGCCTGGAACGCCGGCTTCAGGCGCGTGTCCATGAAGGTGTCGAACTCCTGCTTCGAGTTCCAGACGTCCACGACGCAGAAGCCCTCGTTCGTCACGCCCGCCACGTGGCTGACGATGCCCTTCGGCCAGCTCGTCTTGCCGTTTTTGAGCCCGAGCTCCTTCATCACGCCTTCGTACTTCTTCTCGTCGATACCGGGAAACTGCAGGATCAAGCACACCGACATGACATCACCCTTTGTTCGTGTTGTTGTTTCGTGGGCATTCGTTGCCCCGCCGCCGATCGGCGGCACCCCGCCGATCGGGCCGGAACCATATCGAGCGCTTAGGCGACACTATGGCGCCGATGCGTCATCGGAGTGTCACGTGCAGTTCGGCGCACGGCGCGCATGGAAGCATTTGCGCTTTCCTTGGCTCAACGAACACGCGCGGCAAGCTAGCGTCTGGCCCGCCCGCGCACGCATTGATCGACCTGCGGCGAGCGCAGCGCGCGCATCTCGTAGAGCGCGGCGAGGCGCAGCAGCACCGGGCGGGGGCGGAGGGCGCTGCGACGGATCGGATTGGGCAGGATCGCGGCGAGCAGCGCGGCCTGGTGCAGCGACAGCTCGCGCGCCGGACGCCCGAACGCGCGGCGTGCGCCGGCTTCCGCGCCGAACTCGCCGTTCGGCCCCCATTCCGCGATGTTGAGATAGATCTCGAGCGTGCGGCGCTTGCCGAGCACGAAATCGAGCCAGTACGCGAGCGGCACTTCGAGCGCCTTGCGCACATAGCTGCGCCCCGGCCACAGGAACAGGTTCTTGGCGACCTGCTGGGGAATGCCCGAGGCGCCGCGGACCTCGCCATCCTCGGCATCCTCGATCGCCGCCTGCACGCCTTGCCAATCGACGCCGGCATGCTGGCAGAAGCGGGCGTCCTCGGCGATCAGCACCGCGAGCGGCAGCGCAGGCGAGATATTCTCGATTTCCGTCCAGATCCGCTCGACCCGCTCGCCGCGCGCCCACCGCCACAGCATCGGCGCCGACACCGGATTGACGAACGAATAGAGCAGCGTGAGCCCATAGGGCAGCAGCAGCAGGCAGGCGAGGACGATCGCCAGCACTCGCAGCAGCGTTGTGGCGGAGTTGCGCGGCATACCGGGAATCAGAGCTCAGAGGTCAGTGATCAGGTCAACCGAGGCGGAGTACAAGGGCTCGCGGTCGGAACTGAGGATTGAGAGCCCTTGAGCCTGACCGCTGACCTCTGATCCTGGTAGGATCGCCCCCATGGTATCCATGCCGGAACGCCGCCCGTGGCGCCGCGTCCTTGTCCTGGTCGCGCGGGGCCATCCTCGCTTGCTGCTGTCGATCGCGATCGGGCTCATCGTGATGGCGGCGCTTCCGGGCGCATGGCGGATCGCGACGCGGCTGCTCATCGGCTGGGACGTGGGCATCGGGCTCTACCTGCTGGCCGCCTACGAGCTGATCTGGCGCTCCGACGTCACCCGAATGCGCCGGCGCGCCGCGCTCTACGACGAAGGCGCGCTTACCATCCTGGTGCTCACGGTGGGCGCGGCGCTGGCGAGCCTCGGCGCGATCATCGCGGAGCTCGGCGTATCCCATGGGGTTTCCGGCCGGCCGCCGGCCCAGCTTGCGCTCGCGGCCGCGACCATCGGGCTCTCCTGGGCGTTCATCCACACCATCTTCGCGCTGCATTATGCCCACGAGTTCTACGGCGACCGTCCCGGCGCGGCCTGCGGGCTCGCGTTTCCGGGCGGCGAGGAGCCGGACTATTGGGACTTCGTTTATTTCTCCCTCGTGGTCGGCATGACCTCGCAGGTCTCCGACGTGGCGGTGACGTCGAGGCGGATCCGCCGCACGGTGTCGGCGCACGGCACTGTGTCGTTCCTGTTCAACGTCGCGTTCCTGGCGCTCACGGTGAACATCGTGGCCAGCGCGATTTAACGCGTCACCGCGAGGTGGCCGCGCGTAGAGCGGCCCTCTCGAAGTCGGAAACATCCGACTTAGGAGCGGTGGTAGCGAGCCGCGGAGCGCCGGGCGATCGGATCGGAACCTGAGGCCCAGCTGCCCCCTCGCACGCTCCGCGCGCCGGGAAGGGGAGCCCGCGGCGTCCCCGCTATGCGCCGATGTGACCGCTTGCAAATTCCTTGTTGCAGTGCAACAAAACCGCGTCGGTCGCGTTGGGGCAACGTAGCATCCTCCGCCGCCGACCATCACGCGGCTTCTCGGCAAAAAGGTGCTCCATGGCCAAGGCAAAAGCTGCCGTCGTCACCGGCTCAACCTCCGGCATCGGGCTCGCGATTGCGCGGGCGCTCGCGCGCGGCGGCGCCAACGTGATGATCAACGGCTTCGGCGATGCCGGCGAGATCGAACAGACCCGGGCCGAGGTCGAGCGGCAATGCGGGGTGCGGGCGCTCTATTCGGCGGCCGACATGAGCAAGCCGGTCGAGATCGCCGAGATGATCCGCACAGCCGAGCAGGCGTTCGGCGGCGTCGATATTCTGGTCAACAACGCCGGGATTCAGCACGTTTCTCCGATCGAGGAGTTCCCGATCGAGAAGTGGGACCAGATCATCGCCATCAATCTGTCGTCGGCGTTCCACACCATCCGCGCCGCGGTGCCTGGCATGAAGGCGCGCAAATGGGGGCGGATCATCAATACCGCCTCGGCGCATTCGCTGGTCGCCTCGCCGTTCAAGTCCGCCTATGTGACGGCAAAGCACGGCCTTGCCGGCCTGACCAAGACCGTGGCGCTCGAAGTCGCCACCTTCGGGATCACGGTCAATTGCTTCAGCCCTGGCTACGTGTGGACGCCGCTGGTCGAGCGGCAGATCCCCGACACCATGAAGGCGCGCAACCTGACCAAGGAGCAGGTGATCAGCGACGTGCTGCTCGCCGCGCAGCCGACCAAGCAGTTCGTCACCGTCGACCAGGTCGCCGCACTCGTGGTGTTCCTGTGCTCGGATGCCGCCGCGCAAATCACCGGCGCCAATCTTTCGATCGACGGCGGCTGGACGGCTCAGTAGGCGGAAGCCGGAGTGCAGAGAGCGGATCGAACACAGCCGTGATCCCGTCGATCATCCGTCGCCTGTCCTCCATCGTCCGTCGTCCGCCGCGCAGCGACAAGAAGCGCATCAATCTGGCGCTCCAAGGCGGCGGCGCGCACGGCGCCTTCACCTGGGGCGTGCTCGACCATCTGCTCGAAGACGGGCGCTTCGTCATTTCGGGAATCTCGGGGACTTCGGCCGGCGCCATGAACGCCGTCATGCTCGCCGACGGGCTTGCCCGCGGCGGGCCGGAAGAGGCGCGCAAGCGATTGGCGGAATTCTGGCGCGCCGCCAGTCTTTCCGGCGATTTGCCCGGCGTGCAGCGCACCGTTATCGACCGGCTGTTTTCGTTCCTGCCTTACGAGACCTCGCCCGCGCAGCTGTGGTTCAACGCGCTCTCGCGGTTCCTCTCGCCGTACGACCTCAATCCGCTCAATATCAATCCGCTGAAGCAACTGATCGAGCGCTTCGTCGATTTCGACGCGATCCGCACCTGTCAGCGCCCAAAACTGTTCATCTCCGCGACCAACGTCCACACCGGCCACCTGCGGATGTTCCCGCCGGAGAAGATCAACGCCGACGTGGTGATGGCCTCGGCCTGCCTGCCGTTCCTGTTCCGCGCGGTCGAGCTCGACGGGGTGCCCTATTGGGACGGCGGCTACATGGGCAATCCGGCGATCTTTCCGCTGTTCGGCATCAAGGAAACCGAGGACGTACTGATCGTCCAGATCAATCCGATCGAGCGGCGGATGACGCCGACTTCGTCGCAGGAGATCATGAACCGGATCAACGAAATCACCTTCAACTCCTCGCTGATCGGCGAGCTGCGCGCGATCGAGTTCGTGTCCCGGCTGATCGATGAGGGTCGCCTGCCGCACGGCACCGGACCCGACGAGTACCGCCGCATCAAGCTGCATCGCATCTCGCTCGACGACGCGTTCCGCAAGCTCTCGGCCGACAGCAAACTGAACTCCGACTACGATTTCTTCGTGATGCTGCGCAACGGCGGCCGGCGCGCGGCGCGCAATTTCCTCGATACGCATTTCGACGATATCGGGGTCAAGAGCACCGTCGATCTGATGGCCGAGACACGGGCCGAATGGGCGTGAAGACGCCAGGACCTCGTGTCCCGGGCGCAACGCAGCGCGAAGCGGTGCGTTGCAAGAACCGGGACCCATCTTGTTGGTTAAAGCACCATGCCGCCGCCAAAGTCCAAGCAAGTCGCAGCGCCGCTGATCTCCGCCGAGGTCGGGCCGGCGCGGCTCGACGTCGTGGTCGGCGACATCACCACGCTCGCGCTCGACGCCATCGTCAATGCCGCGAACCGCTCGCTGCTCGGCGGCGGCGGCGTCGACGGCGCGATCCACCGCGCCGCCGGTCCGGAGCTTCTCGCTGAATGCCGCGCGCTCGCCGGCTGCGACACCGGCCAGGCGAAGATCACCAAAGGCTATCGCCTGCCGGCGAAGCACGTCATCCATGCGGTCGGACCGGTCTGGAAGGGCGGCAAGGCGGACGAGGAAAGGCTGCTCGCGTCTTGCTACCGCACGGCGCTCGAGATCGCGCGCAATCATGGTCTCGTCTCCATCGCGTTTCCGGCGATCTCGACCGGCGTCTATGCGTTCCCGGCGGATCGGGCGGCGCTGATCGCGGTCGGCGCCGTGGTATCCGAAGTCGCGGCCGATGCCGGCTCGCTCGAGCGCGTGGTGTTCTGCTGCTTTTCCGAAGAAGCGGCGCGATACCACGTCACCGCCTTCACCGAGCTCGGCATCGGGTGAGTTACCGTTCCGCAGCCACCGGCATGAACTCCGCGCGGATGTTTTCCGTGTGCTCGCCCAGCGCCGGCACCGGGCCGTAGCGCCGGGTTTCGCCCTCGCGCCGGCGCGTCGCCGGGGCCGGATAGCGAACCGCGCCGCTCGGCGTCTCGACCGAGATGCGCCGCAGATGCGGGTGGCGCGCGAGCTCACCCATGTCGCTCACCCGGGCGAACGCGACGTCGGCAGCGATGAGCTTTTCGATCAACGCTTCCACGTCCATCGTCGCGAGTACCGCGGCGACGCGGCCGTCGGTTTCGCCGCGCCGCTCCACGCGTTCCACATTGGTGGCGAATCGAGGATCCGCGGCGAGCGCCGCATCGCCGAGCACGTCGCGCGCGAGCATCCGCCACTCGCGGTCGTTCTGGATGGCGATGAGAATGTCGGCGCCGTCCCGGGTGCGGAACACACCGTAAGGCGCGATCGAAGCATGCGCCAATCCCATGCGCCGCGGCGGCTTGCCGCCCTCGTGCTGCAGCAGCGGCACCGTGACCAGATCCGCCACGGTATCGAACATGGAAACCGCGAGCGCCGCGCCCTCGCCGGTGCGCCCGCGCGCGATCAGCGCCTCGAGAATCGCCTCGTAGGCGTTGAGCCCGGTGGCGACGTCGACGATCGACACGCCGACCCGCGCCGGCGCTTCCGGCCCGCCCGTCACCGACGCCAGGCCTGCCTCCGCCTGAATGAGAAGGTCGTAAGCCTTGCGTCCGGCATAGGGCCCGTTTTCGCCGTAGCCCGAGATCGAGCAGACGATCAGCCGCGGATGATCGCGCCGCAGGCGCGGCAGCGCGAACCCGAGCTTTGCGAGCGCGCCCGGCTTGAGGTTCTGCACGAACACGTCGGCACGCGCGAGCAATGCTTCGAGCAAGGCCATGTCCTGATCCTTGGTCAGGTCGAGGACGGCCGATTCCTTGCCGCGGTTGAGCCAGACGAAATAGCTGCACTCGCCGCCGGCGAGCGTGTCGTAGGTGCGGGCGAAATCGCCTTCCGGCCGCTCGATCTTGATCACCCGCGCGCCGGCGTCGGCGAGCCGGCACGTGCACATCGGCGCGGCGACCGCTTGCTCGAGCGAAACCACGAGCAGCCCTTCGAGCGGGAGGGTCATTGTGTTCGCGAGCTCTGCTCGAGTGATGAGGATCGCTCCGAAACCCTCTCCCCTTGTGGGAGAGGGTGCCGAGCTGCCGCAGGCAGCGAGACGGGTGATGAGGGGTTCCGGCCCCGGAAATACCCCTCACCCGGCGCCTCACTTCGTTCGGCGCCACCCTCTCCCACAAAGGGAGAGGGGAAGCGCGATTCTGGCTCGCTTCGGATTTGGTCTGCCTGCAACATGAGCCTCAATACGATCGCGGCAGGCCGAGCACGTGCTCGGCGAGATACGCCAGGATCAGATTGGTCGAGATCGGCGCCACCTGGTAGAGCCGCGTCTCGCGGAACTTGCGCTCGATGTCGAATTCCTCGGCGAAGCCGAAGCCACCGTGGGTCTGGACGCACATGTCGGCCGCGGCCCAGGATGCGTCCGCCGCGAGCAACTTCGCCATGTTGGCTTCGGCGCCGCAGTCGCGGTCCGCCTCGTAGAGCGCCGCGGCCTCCCGCACCATCAGCTCGGCGGCGCGCATCTGAGCATAGGCGCGCGCGATCGGGAACTGCACGCCCTGGTTCTGTCCGATCGGCCGTCCGAACACCTTGCGCTCGCCGGCATAGCGGCTCGCCCGTTGGATGAACCATTTGGCGTCGCCGATGCATTCGGCCCCGATCAGGATACGCTCGGCATTCATGCCGGACAGGATGTAGCGGAAACCCTGCCCTTCCCGGCCGATCAGATTTTCGGCCGGCACGCGCAGATCGTCGAAGAACACTTCCGTGGTGGCGTGGTTCATCATGGTGCGGATCGCCCGGACCGTGAGGCCCTTGCCCTTAGCCTCGCGCATGTCGACCAGGAACACCGAAAGCCCTTCGGTGCGTTTTGCGGCCTGCTCGCGCGGGGTGGTGCGGGCGAGCAGCAGCATCAGATCCGAATGCTCGACCCGCGACGTCCAGATCTTTTGGCCGTTGACGACGTAATGGTTTTCGTTTTCGTCGCGCACCGCCGTGGTGCGTAGATTGAGCGTGTCGGTACCGGAGGTCGGCTCGGTGACGCCGAACGCCTGCAGCCGCAGTTCGCCGCGCGCGATCGCCGGCAGGAATTTCTGCTTCTGCTCGGGGCTGCCGTGGCGCAGGACCGTGCCCATCACGTACATCTGGGCATGGCAGGCGGCCCCGTTGCAGCCGTTCGCCTGGATTTCCTCCATGATGGCGATCGCCGCGCTCATGGTGAGCCCGCTGCCGCCGTATTGCTCGGGGATCAGCGCGGCCAGAAAACCGGCCTGGGTCAGCGCCTCGACGAACTCCGTCGGATACGCGCGCTCGCGATCGAGCGCGCGCCAATATTCGCCCGGGAATTTTTCGCACAGCGCCCGCACCGCCTGGCGGATCGCGGCGATCTCGTCGGGCTCGTGATGGGGGTGAGTCGTCGCCGTGGTGATCATTCTCAGCCTGTCATGGCCCGCGCATGCGGGCCACCTAGTATCCGCTTTCGTTGCCGCCAAAGCACCAAGCATCCTCCGAGCTCGGAGGATTATGGATCGCCCGCATGCGCGGGTGATGACACGTCCTGGGATTCCTCATCCCCACACTTCCTCGGCGAGCTCGACGATCATGCCGAGCTTTGCCCATTGCTCGTCCTCCGCCAAAATATTGCCCTCCTCGGTCGAGGCAAAGCCGCATTGCGGCGACAGGCAGAGCTGGTCGAGGTCGA
>DASWCW010000119.1:0-4935 GCA_036395835.1 Xanthobacteraceae bacterium | reverse complement strand
GGTGCACGACCCGGAAATCCTCATCCTCGACGAGCCGACCAACGGGCTCGACCCGCGGCAGATCATGGAGACGCGCGCCTTGATCCGCTCGCTGGCGGGCCGCCATACCGTGCTGATGAGCTCGCACATCCTGAGCGAGGTCGAAAAGACCGCGGACCGCGCCGGCCTCCTGCTCGACGGCAAGCTGCTCGGCGTGCGCGCGCTCGCCGAAACCCCGGACCTCGAAGCCTGGTTCCTCTCGGTCACATGAAGATTCTCGCGGTCCTCCTCCGCAAGGAGCTGCATGCCATCTTCACTTCCCCGATCGCCTACACGGTGGCGGCGGTGTTTCTGCTGGTGCTTGGCTATACGTTCAGCCTGACGCTGTTCTCGACCAAGGTCGCCAACCTCAATTATATTTTTCATCAGGTTTACGTGCTGTCGATTCTACTGGTGCCGGTGCTGACCATGCGCGCGTTCGCCGAGGAGCGCCGCACCGACACGCTCGAGCTGCTGCTCACCGCGCCGGTGCGGGAAATCTCGATCGTGCTGGCCAAGTTTTTCGCCACCCTGGCGTTGGTGCTCGGCATGTTCGCCGGATCGATCGCCTATGCGGCCGTGCTCGGGCTTTACGGCGATCCCGACTGGGGCCCGATCTACAGCGGCTATCTCGCGCTCGCGCTGCATGCGAGCCTCTTGGTCTCGATCGGCCTCCTGATGTCGAGCCTGACCGAGAATCAGGTCGTCGCCGCCGCGCTCTCGCTCGGCGTTTTCCTGATGCTGTGGTTCGCCGATTCGGTGGCCTATCTGCTGCCGCCTCCATTCGACGCCTTCGCGCTCAACCTGTCTCTGATCGGGCATTTCAAGCCGACCACCAGCGGCTCGGTGTTCCTGTCCGACGTCGGGTATTTCGTCACGATTTCCCTGCTGGCGCTGTTTCTGACCACCCGCAAGCTTGCCGAACGATGAGCGCCGTGGAGAGCTTCGGCGGATTTTCGCCCGCGCTGTGGTTCCTCGGCGTGCTGGCCGCGCTGCTGGTGTTGTTCGCGGCGGGGCTGCGGCTGCCGATTCCCCCGGCCGGGTTCGCGCGGGGATTGGCGCGGGCGGCGGTGATCGGCGGCGCGGGCGCGCTCGCCATTCTCGCCAACATGGCGCTCTATCGCCATGACGCCCAGCTCGACATGACGCGCGAGCAGGCCTTCACGCCCTCGGCCGAGGCGCGGGAGATCGTGCGTGGGCTGCGGCAGCCGGTCGATCTCACCTATTTCTACCAGAAGCAGGATCCTGCTGCTCGCGGCACGAAGACCATGCTGGAGCTGCTGGGACGGCTCAATCCGCACCTGCGTGTCGAGGTTGTCGACACCGACCAGAATCCCGCGCGCGCCAATCGCATGGGCGTGCGGGTCTACAACACCGCGATCCTGCAGGCCGGCGACCGCAGGATCGAGGTATTGACGACCGATGAGCGCGACATCGCGCTGGCCGTTCTGCGCGTCACCCGCGCGCGGGAGACCGTGATCTGTTTTGCGGCGGGCCACGGCGAATACGACATCGACAATTTCGAGTTCCACACGCATTTCGAGGGCACCCATAGCCACAGCCACGACGTGGAGGGCATGGCCGTGGTGCAGATGGAGCAGCACGGCCTCGGCCGGCTGCGGCGCGCGATCGAGAAGCTCGGTCTCGTCGCGCGAAAGTCGACGATCGCCGCCGGGCAGCAAGTGCCGGAGGATTGCGCGGCGCTCGTCGAGGCGAATCCGCGCACGCGGTATGCGCCGCCGGAGGCCGCGATGTTGCGCGCCTATCTCGGTCGCGGCGGAAGCCTGCTCATGCTGATCGAGCCGGATTATCCGATCGACGAGACGCTTGCCGCGATGCTGAGGCGGGCCGGGATCGAGATCGGCGACGGCGTCGTGGTCGATCCCATGGAGCATTATTTCACCGATCCGCAGATGATTGCCGTGACGAAATACGCCCGGCACCCAATTACCCAAGGGTTGGCGCTCTCGATCTATCCGGGGGCGCGTCCGGTCGCGAGCGTTGCCGCCGACGGAGTGAAGACGACCGTGCTGTTCACCAGCAGCGCGCAGGCGTATCTGGTTGCCGACCGTGCGAACAACGCGGAAGCCGCGGCGCATGCGCCGCGCGGCGCACTGCCGCTTGCGATCGCCGCCGAAGGGCGCCTCGAGCCGGACGGATCCAAGCCGTTTCGGCTGGTTGTCGTCGGCGATGCGGATTTCGCCAGCAACTCGTTCTTTCCGTATCTGTCGAATGCCGACTTCGCGCTGGGCAGCCTTGCCTGGCTCATTCACGAGGAGAAGGCGCCGACCATGAAGCCGCCGGTCGAGGTGCTGCCCACCGTGGTGTTGACCGGCGCGCAGGTGCGTTGGATTTTCATCGTGACGGTGTTGCTGCTGCCGGGTTCGGTAGCGTTGCTCGGAGGTGTGGTCTGGTGGCGACGGCGGGCGTGAAGCGTTGGGGCTGGTGGTTCGCCGCAGCGCTCGCCGCCGGCTTTCTCGGCCTGCTTGCGTTTCACGGCGAGCGGCCGGAACCTGGACTGGGCCGCTTCGAGCCGGCTGGACTGCTGGTCGGCTGGCCGCTCGAGGAGGTGGCGGCAATCGACATTTCCGCCGGAACGCAGCGTCGATCCTTTCGGCGCGTCGCGGGTTCCGGCTGGCGCGGGGAGGGGGGCTCGGGGGGCTCGGGTGGGTCGGCGCCGGCCAACGCCGAGGAGCGCATCGCGACGGGTCTCAAGCTGCTGCACAATTCGCCGCCGGAGCGGGTTTTCGGCGCAACCGAATTGAGCGATGGAATGCTTGCAGAATTCGGGCTTGCGCCGCCGCGGCTCAGCGTCACTGCCGCGACCGCCGCCGGCCGCAGCGTCACCGTTCATTTCGGCGCCGCCAATCCGCTGGGCCTTGCCCGCTACGCACGCGTCGAGGGTCAGCCGGAGGTCGTGCTCCTGCCGACCTTCGTTGCCGACGCGTGGCAGCAGGCGATGGAGGCACGATGAGCGCCCGGCGCTGGCAGCTCTGGAGCTTGTGGTTGGCGCTGCTGGCAGGCCCCGCCGCCGCGCACGTGACCGCGACCGGGCTCGCGGCGCTCTCGGTCGACGGCGATGCCGTCGCCTATCGGCTGACGCTGGTGCTCTCGGAGCTCCCGGACCAAGCCGCCCAACTGCTGATGCGCGCCGCGAGCGGGGATCGGCCGGAGGCCGAGCGCATCGCCGGTGCCTTGCGACAGCACGTGGTGGTGCGCGTCGCCGACCAGCCGTGCCGGCCCGGCCGCGTCGTCATTCGCGGAACCGAGATCGGTGAGCCGAAGGCGATCCTCGAATACGGCCTGCGCTGCCCGAGCGCGCCCGGTCGCCTCGAGCTCGAAGAGGATTGGACCGATCTGCTCGGCCCGCATTATCGCACCATTGTCAGCATCGCGATGTCGCGCGGGAGCGTCGAGTACGTGCTGGGCGTAGAAACCCGGCGGGCATCCGTGGATTTCGGCGCGCCGGTTCCGAACGGGCTGTTGGGATTTGTCCGGCTGGGGATCGAGCACATCCTGACCGGCTACGACCATCTGCTGTTCCTGCTGGCGCTGTTGATCGGGGCGTCGAGTTTCTGGCGCGTGCTCGGCATCGTCACCGCCTTCACGCTCGCCCACAGCATCACGCTCTCTCTCGCCGTGCTCGGGCTCGTGCACGCGCCGGCGTCCGTCGTCGAGCCGTTGATCGCCGCCTCGATCGTGTGGGTCGCGGTCGGAAACCTGTTCGGCCGCGGCCGCCCCTGGGACCGCGTCGCGGTGACCTTCGGGTTCGGCCTGGTCCACGGGCTCGGGTTTGCCGACGCGCTCACGCCTCTGGCACTGGCCGGCTGGCCCTTGGTGCGTGCGCTGGTCGGCTTCAATCTCGGCGTCGAGATCGGTCAAGCTCTCGCGATCGCGGTGGCGCTGCCGGTCTTGCTCCATGTCGGCTCGCTCGCCCGCGCGCCGCTGATGGTCCGCTCGGCCTCCGCCGCCGTCGCCGTGATCGGCGCCTATTGGTTCCTCCAGCGGGTGTTCTTCGGCTGAGCAAAAGCCGCCCCGCGGGCGCTCGCGATCAGGCGGGGGCCGCCTGCTCGGTGATTTGCTCGAGCACGCGGCCTTTGGTCTCCACCCCGACCAGGAAAATCGCGATCGCCGAGATCAAATAGGCGAGCGCAAACGTGTGCAGCACGTAGGCGCCCGCGCCATAGGCGAGCATGAACCCGGCCACGGTGGGCGCCAGGAACGAACCGATGCGGCCGATGCCGAAGAACCAGCCGACCGCGGTGGCGCGCAGGTGGGTAGGATGCAGCTCCCCGACGTAGACGGCGGTCGAGCCGTAGACGCCGGGATTGACCCAGCCCACCGCGGCGGCGGCGAAATACAGCCAGATCCCGCTCGCCTCCGCGAACCACAGGTGGCAGAACGCGCCGATGAAGAAATACAGGAACAGCACCGGCCGGCGCCCGAACCAGTCGATCAGGAAGCTGCAGGCCGAATAGCCGAACACCGCGCTGATCGCCTGCACGAGCTGGAAGCTGATCGCCTGATTCAACGGAATGTTGCGCTGCTGCAGGATCGTCGGCAGCATGAACAGGATGCCGTTCGAAGCCCACAGGAAGCCGAACGACACGATCCACAGCAGGATGGTTCGTTTGAGCCGATCCGGCGCGAGAAGCTCGAGCACGGTGACCCGCGATTCCACCCCGACTTCGGGCCTGACGTCCGGGATCGGCTTGACTTCGGCGGCGGAGGCGGTGCGGCCGAAGGCCTGGCGCTCGATCTCGGCGACGGTGTCTTCGGCCTGCGACACACGGCCCTTGCTCAGGAGATAGCGAACCGATTCCGGCATGTAGCGGCGCACGAAGAACAGCAGCGCCGCCGGGACGATGCCGACGACGAACAGCGCCCGCCAGCCGAAATTCGGGATGATGGCGAGGC
>DASWCW010000118.1:0-3374 GCA_036395835.1 Xanthobacteraceae bacterium | reverse complement strand
GACCACGCCGGCGAAATCGATGCCGGGAATCATGGGAAAGCGCCGCACCACCGGCGCCTTGCCGGTGAGCGCAAGCCCGTCCTTGTAGTTGACGGTCGACCACTCGATCCGGACCGTGACGTCGCCGTCCATCAGGTCCTTCTCGTCGAAGTCGACGAGCGCGACGCGCTGGCCCGGTTCGGCCTTGTCGATGCGGATCGCCTTGAACGACAAGATGCGCTCCTCGCCGGAGGGTCGATGCGACGCCAAAGTGGCCCGGACGCGCGTTGCGCGCAAGGGCCGGCGCGGCATTGCGGCTCGTGCTACGCAGCGGCCGGGAGCGGGCGCGCGACCGGCTTCTCCACGATCGGCAGATTGATCAGCGCCGAGCGCACGCCGAACAGGACCGCAAGCCACCACACCACGTCATAGGATCCGGTGCGCTCGAACAGAATTCCGCCGAGCCACACGCCCAGGAAACCGCCGACCTGGTGCGAGAAGAACGCGAAGCCGAACAGCATGGCGAGCCAGCGCGTGCCGAACATCAGCGCGACCAGCGCCGAAGTCGGCGGCACGGTCGAGAGCCACAGCAGGCCCATCGCGGCGCCGAAGGCAAGCGTCGCCGGCGTGCTCGGCGGCAGCACGACGAATGCCACGATCGCCAGCGCGCGGGCGAAATAGATCGCGGAGAGCAGGTACGGCTTCGACATGCGATTGCCGAGCCAGCCGGCGGCGAGCGAGCCGAGGATGTTGAAGATGCCGATCACGGCGAGGGTCCAGCCGCCGACCTGAGCGGACAATCCGCGGTCGACCAGATAGGCCGGCAGATGCACAGTGATGAAGGCGAGCTGGAAACCGCAGGTGAAGAAGCCGAGCACCAGCAGGACGTAGCTGCGGTGGCCGAACGAATCGGCGAGCGATTGCCTGATCGATTGCGACGGCACGTCGCCGAGCGCCGCGGTCGCGCCTGCGCGCGGCGTCGCGAGCACCACCGCGAGTGGCAAGATCAGCAGCATGAGCGCCGCGAAGATCACGAGCGTGGTCTGCCAGCCGTACAGATCGATCAACAGCACGCCGAGCGGCGAGAACAGGAATTGCCCGAGCGAGCCGGCGGCGGTGCCGGCGCCGAGCGAGAGCGAGCGCCAGGATTCCGGCACCAGCTTGCCGAAGGCGGCGAGCACGATGTTGAACGAGCAGCCGGAGAGCCCGAACCCGATCAGCACGCCGGCGGAAAGATCGAGCAGGCCGGGCGTGCTCGCTTTCGCCATCAAGGCAAGCCCGAGCGCATAGAGGATGGCGCCGGCGCTGATGACCCGCACCGTGCCGAAGCGGTCGGCGACGGCGCCCGCGAACGGCTGGCCGATGCCCCACAGCAGGTTCTGGATCGCGAGCGCGAGCGCGAACACGTCGCGTCCCCAGCCGTTCGCTTCCGACCAGGGTTTGAGAAAGAAGCCGAGGGTCGACCTCGGCCCGAAGGTCAGGATCGCGATCAGGCAGCCGCAGATGAGGATCACGGCCGGCGTGCGCCAGGCGAGCTGCGCGCCGCGGGAGGCGGGGAAAGCGGTCATGCCGGTTCTCGTCGGGCCTTCTCGGTTTGCGAGGCGGAACCTAGCAAACCGCGCCGGGCCTCGACACTGAAAGGTTCTGATGGGGGCCATGAGTTTCGTGAATGGCGGAGGCCCTTCCCCGGACGCGGCGCAGCGCGCCGGCGGTGCGCCGCTGATCCGGGGTCCATGCAGCTTTGGTGCGCCGTTGGCTACAATGAATACGTTGGGATGGACGGCCCCGACGGCATCGATTGTGCCAGAATGAGGTCGTTGAAGATCTCAAACGAGGGAGCCGCCCTTGGGTCCCGGTTCAGCAGCGCACCACTTCGTGCTGCGCTGCGCCCGGGACACGCCTCACAATTTCGTTGCGGCCTCGGCGGTGGTCTGCGCGCTGCCCCAGGTCGGCTTATCGGCGCCGTCGCCCCACTTGCGCGGCCGGTAGAACGTGTGCACGCCCAACTTGTAGAGCTTGTGCATGGTGCGCACCCACCACGGACGCACCCAATAGGCGTGGTAATGCGTCGCCTTGCCGACCTCCGGCAGCCACAGCCTGCCGTCGAGCGTCGCGGTGGCGATGCGCTTGGCGCGCTCCATGGCGTCGGGCTCGTGGATCGTCTTCGACCTGCCGTCGCACGCGAAGGTGAACTGACAGGCGAGATGGCGGTGCGCATTCTGGTAGACGACGCCGCAGACATCGTTTGGATAATACCCGGAGAACACCCGGTTCATGACCACCTGCGCGACCGCGATCTGGCCGCGCACGCTCTCGCCGCGGGCTTCGAAATAGATGGCGTTGGCCAGGCACTTCTCGGCTTTGGCTCGCGTCTTGTCTTCGAGCCCGAGCCGCTCGGCCGGGCTCTTGGGCCGCCGTCCCTCCCCGGTCACCTCGCCCTTGCCGGCGATGGTGACGCCGCTGTCGGCCTTCGGATCGGCGTTGCTCGGCGTGAGCGCCGAAAGTTTGATGTCGCTGTCCGCCGGACGCCGCGGCGGCATCAGGATCGGCTCTTCGCCCTGCGCCCACGGCTCGATCGCGCCGAGCCGTGTTCCCATCGAACCGCCGAAGAACACCTGCGCGGTGTGCGTGCTCGGGTCGGGATCCGCCGCCGCGTCGAGGATCGACAGGTCCGGACCGCCCGGGTCCTCGAGCGATGCGCCCGGATGGCCCAATGCGGCGTCGGGTTCGGGCCCGGGCGAGGCCTCTTCCTGGGGCAGCGGCGGGGCGTTGAGCGCCGCCTGGAGCTCATCGGGCAGTGGCTCGGTCCGGGCCGCCTCCTCGGCCGGCTGCGGCTGCGGACGCGCGCTCGGCACCAGCAGATCGCCCTTGTGCGAGCGATCGACCTCCGGAAAAACGATCGGATCGGGGTCGGGCATTTCCCGGAGGCTGACAGGGCGGATCGCGCCGGTGATCTCGCCGTCTCGGGTTTCGAATTTGGCCAGCCGGAACTCCGCCGGGTCGGGCATTGCGGTGCCGAGCGGCCGAGGCATGCTGAACATGCTGGCGTGAATCGTGCCGAACGGCGAGGCGATCAGATGCTGGCGCCAATGCGCCGCGACCTGCGGCTGCTGCGCGACGAGCGAGCCGAGGTCTTGATAGCCGGCCGAAGTCGGGGTGAGCAGAAAGATGAGAATGGCGAGCGCAATAGGAGCGAAGCCGCCATAGGGCCTGGTCTGCAGGGCGACCATTCACTCACCGCGCAAGGCTTGAGCGAGGCAGCGGCCGGCGCATGACGGGCTCCGACAATTGGCGTGCCGGCGTTTGCCGACCATCAACCCTTCTGCCGGATTAACCTTGCGATCGTGTTAATTTTGCGCCGCGATTCGGGCTTCTCTCGGCGCTTTCCACAGCCA
>DASWCW010000117.1:0-31781 GCA_036395835.1 Xanthobacteraceae bacterium | reverse complement strand
CGCACGGCCATGGTGTGCCGACCGTCGCGGATTTCACCATCGAGTTCGTTCATCTAGCGCAACACAATTGCTGGCGGGCTGCGGCCCGCACGGAAGAACCATCGCAATCGGGGCTGAACCCCACATAGGCCGGCGAGGATGCGGGTCACCGTGCCTTGCTCGATGCGCATGGCCTTGGCGAGTCCCTAATCGAACAACCCACCTGATTGACTCCGAGTAAGCGTAGGTACTCCGAACGCCCGCGTTCCATGAACCGCAGGTAGCTTGTATGTATAGGCAACCAAGAAGTCGGTGTTCTCATAATACACGCGGACCGGCAGCACGTGCCGGCCGCCGCGGATCTCGCCGCCGAGGTGCGGCCATTGCTCGATCGCCGGCTTGCGAGAGATGCGCGGCTCACGCTCCCTCGCCATCCTGTGCTCCTTCCTCGAACAGCTGGAATTGTCCGGCATCGCGCGCGGGCTCGGCGAGCCCGAGGTGCCGGAACGCGTGCGAGGTCAACAGCCGCCCGCGCGGCGTGCGTTGCAGAAGGCCGCGCTGGATCAGGAACGGCTCGATGATGTCCTCGATCGCGTCGCGCGGTTCGGACAGCGCCGCCGCGAGCGTTTCGACCCCGACCGGCCCGCCGCCGTGATGCACGGCGATCGTGGTGAGATACCGCCGGTCCATCGCGTCGAGCCCGGCGATGTCGACTTCGAGGGCGAGGAGCGCCCGGTCGGCGGCAGCCCGGTCGATCGCGCGGCTGCCGGCGACGGAAGCGAAATCGCGCACGCGCCGCAGCAGCCGCCCGGCAATCCGCGGTGTGCCGCGCGCGCGCCGCGCGATCTCATTGGCGCCGTCGGCCTCGACCTCGATGCCGAGCACGCGGGCGCCGCGGTTGACGATCTGCTCGAGCTCGGCCTCGGTGTAGAAGTTGAGGCGGATCGGGATGCCGAAGCGATCGCGCAGCGGCGTGGTCAGCAGTCCCGCGCGCGTGGTGGCGCCGATCAGCGTGAAGCGCGCGAGATCGATCTTCACCGAGCGCGCCGCCGGGCCCTCGCCGATGATCAGATCGAGCTGAAAATCCTCCATGGCCGGATAGAGGATTTCCTCGATCGCCGGATTGAGCCGGTGGATCTCGTCGATGAACAGCACGTCGCGATCCTCGAGATTGGTCAGGAGCGCGGCGAGATCGCCGGCCTTGGCGATCACCGGACCGGACGTGGCGCGGAAATTCACGCCGAGCTCGCGGGCGACGATTTGCGCGAGCGTGGTCTTGCCGAGACCTGGCGGACCGACGAACAGCACGTGATCGAGCGCCTCCCGGCGGCCTTTCGCCGCCGCGATGAAGACTTCGAGATTGGACCGCGCCTGGGCCTGGCCGATGAATTCGTCGAGCCGCTGCGGGCGCAGCGGCGCCTCCGCGACGTCTTCCTCGCGGCGCTCGGCGGTGACGAGGCGGCGCGGCGTGATCATGCGGGGCCTCGCCGCGTGCTCCAGATACCTCCCCCCTTGTGGGGGACGGCAATCGCAAATGGCTGGCGGCTCGCTCCGGTTACCTCCCCCCTTGTGGGGGAGGTCGGCTCGCGCGTTCTGCGCGCGAGCCGGGAGGGGGGTACAAAGCCCGCCGAATCAAACAAACACCCCCCTCCCCGCCCCTCCCCCTCAAGGGGGGAGGGAGCCGATTGGGGTCGGCGCCGCGCCCGATGCGAGCGACCGAGTTCTTTGTTGTTTTCGCTCATCGCGAAAGCTCCCGCAGGCCGAGGCGGATGAGGCTTGCGGCATCGGCGGCTTCGCCCGCGCTCTGGGCCGCCGCCGCGATCGCGGCCGCCGCCTGCGGCTGGCCATAGCCCAAATTGACCAGCGCCGAGACGGCGTCGGCGACGGGCTGCGGCGCCCGCCGTTCCTCGATCGCGCCGGAAAGCCGGATCACCGCGGGATCGACCGCCGCGTAGGCCGGCGCCTTGTCTTTCAGCTCGGTGACGATGCGCTCGGCGACCTTTTGGCCGACCCCGGGCGCGCGCGCGACCATCGCCTTGTCTCGCAGCGCAATCGCGCTCGCGAGATCCGCAGGCGCGAGCGTGCCCAGCACCGAGAGCGCGACCTTGGTGCCGACCCCCTGCACGGTCTGCAGCAGGCGAAACCATTCCCGCTCGACCGGCGTGAGAAACCCGAACAGCCGGATCTGGTCCTCGCGCACATGGGTCTCGATCGCCAGCACGACGGGCTCGCGGGGCGCCGGCAGCGCCTGGAGCGTGCGGGCCGAGCAGTGCACGACGTAGCCGACGCCGCCCACGTCGACGATGATGAAATCCTCGCCGTAGCTGTCGAGCGTGCCGGTCAGCTTGCCGATCATGGGACCCCGGGCTTCGCGGCGATTCTAACGGATTCGCCGGCTTTCGCCTGCCGCGCCTTGGAACTTGGTTCGTAACGGGCGCGCAGCAGCGCGGCGCCGCGGTGATGCGCATGGGTGACCGCGATGGCAAGCGCGTCGGCGGCGTCCTCCGTCTCCGGGTCGGCTTTCGGCAGCAGCACGCCGATCATCATGCGGATCTGCGCCTTGTCGCCATGGCCGGCGCCCACGATGGTCTTTTTCACGAGATTGGGCGCGTATTCGGCAACCGAGAGCCCCGCCTGCGCGGCGGCCAGCAGGGCGACCCCGCGGGCCTGGCCGAGTTTCAGCGTCGCGCCGGCGTCCTTGTTGACGAAGGTCGCCTCGGCGGCGGCTTCCTGCGGCGCAAATTGCGCGATCACGCGCGCGAGCCCGGCATGGATCGTCGCCAGCCGCGAGGCCAGGGCTTCCCGATCGTTGGTTTCGACGCGGCCGCAGCCGAGAAACGAAAGTCGATTGCCAGAAATCTCGACGATGCCCCAGCCGGTGCGGCGGAGCCCCGGATCGATGCCGAGGATGCGAATCGCGCGTGCGCCCACAAGGCTTTGATACCGCCGCGCCCGCGGCGCGCCTAGCGGCGGGCGGCCCGATCTGCACAGGAGACGAGGTAAATTTGTGCCGCGGACGCGCCGGGACCTTTCGACGTCGCACATTTGGCTATGCAGGACGTCAGCGCGGTGAGCCCGCTCTGTCAGACATAGTTAGGTTATTACTGACACTTTGGGCTTAATACCTATGCGATCTCGCACTTGAGTGTACACCTCTGCGACACCCGGCATGGTCACGGTGGTGACGACGGCGTAGGGCGTCAAATCATCGATTTCATCCGGCTCACGCTGGACCATCAGCTCAAAAGTCGAGTCGATTGCCAGAGCAGCTGCCTTAGTGCCTTCCCAACGGCGGTGGATAACCGTGCCTCGATGTACCTGATTGGAATCCGGTTGGTTACCAGAAGCTTTCACCGCAAACAACGCAACGGATTCACTGGGTTCCACAATCTTGAGACGGACTCCACGATAGCTGGTGCTACCTACACGAGGGGGCGCAAACCACGCGATCGTTGCTGAAAGCTCGTGGAGTTGTGGATTGCCAGACATAACGGCTGGCAATGGCACCGAAAAGGTGTGGGACTCCCCCCGCTGTAGTCGGCCAACAGCCCACAACGTGGCCCGATCCGTGGCGCAATCAAGAACCATCCCCATATCAATTGCGCCGTATCCTAAGTACCGTCTAACATTATCCTTCTGTCGAACGGCAAACTTGTTGTCCGTAGGACCGATAACTTCGATGATCAGATCGCGAGCTGCGGTCCATCGGGCGCAGTGCACGAGAAGTGCTTTCAAGAGCACAGCCCGTTGCGAATCCGGAATAGCAAGGAAATCATCATAGGCGGCTTCCAAGCCCTCATGTACCCGCGCGGCCACCCCTGTTGTAATTGCAGCGGCAATGCTGGTTCCGACACTACGACCCGTCGTGTTGGGGTCATAGGCAGGCGGAGCAGGCGGAGCCGCCACGAGGATACCGCCCAGCAAACTGGAGTTCTTTCCGATCGGGCGCAATAAATGAACGGCCCCGTTTGGTAGCAGACGAACGTGATGGCGGCCCCCAGGTGCGAGCACATCTGGCTTTACTGCGTTGCTGATCCCAGGCCCCAGACCGCTGGAAACGGTGCAGAGGCCTGTGTCCAACCAAACGTCGAATGTCGAGGCCGGCAGCGGGCCGGTAGGAATGTTATCGCTATGGAGCGCACCTACCGTTAAGGCATTCATTGACTCGGCGGGAGCTAAAATCCGCCGATGCGCCATAGCTGCAGCACTGGCTCGTAAAGCGGCGCGAGCTTTCTCACCCACATCAAGAGCTTCGAACTCCACACTAGTCATATTGTCCGTGACTAGATCATCAATGTGATTACCGGCGCTAATTACAAACAGCAGACCGTACCTGTGAGAGAGATAGTCGATTACACGGGCCCAACCTGACATCCGCCTAGTGAATGGCTTATTGCGATCGCCTAGCGATGCACTGATCACAATGACGCTTGGCGCAGCTGGATCTGCACCGTCCTTGAGGCGCACAACGGCCTCGTGGAATAGGTCGGCGGGTAGACGGTCAGGAAAACGCTCGTCCTGATTCGGCGCCTGAGGGGCAAACATGACGTTCAAGAAAAAGACTCGGCGGCGCAATGTTGGCATCGCTGCGCCGGCTATATCTCCATGAACTACGGCCGAGGCCATTGCCGTACCATGAACCCGAAGACCTACTGCGAGCGGTTCGAGCCCGAAAGGATCATAGACGGACAAACGACCATCGAGCCTGGGATGGCCAGTTAGAGGCACGGCGTCAAAGAGAGCGACTATCGGATCTCCTTCGGGCAATGGCGCCGGCGCGGGAGCCACTCCCTCCTGTGCTTCAACAACGGTGATATGCAAAGCACTCTGCGGCCGTATATGCATTACCGACTCGGCGGCCACTAATCCTTCTTGGCCGCGAGCCATCACACGCTGTAATTCGGCCTGCGGAACGTCGACGAGCAGCGCATGGTACTTTGCGCCCTCAATGCGGGTCCTAGTGACAAGCTCTCCGCCACCTGCCGCCACAGCGTCTAAGGCATCTGCTTCAATACCTGCTTCGGAGTCGCGGAACACCAGTTCGAGTTCCATCCGCACCATGCCTCGGGCATCCGCACGCTCCTGCGCGAGAATTTCGATATCCTCCGGAGATGCCCGATCCTGCGGTCCCCAAGGCCGAAGGTCCCGAAGTTGCTCAAACAGGTCGCGCCAAGGCCCAAGTCCTTCTGGGAGCGCTTGGCTCGCCTGAAAACGATTCCACAAGCTGACCATTTGTCGGAGCGCTGCGGAATTGGGGACCATCAAATATAGTGAAGGATTTTTGTCCTCCTCATCGCCTTCCAAGTCCTCAGCGTCGATGAATTCTAATCCCGGAACATGAGCTGCGGCGCGGACGAAGTTCTGGATGTTGCCGGTAAGTTCGAACACCAACAACCGCTCAGGAGCAAGGCCCGCAGGATCGGCACGCAGTTCCAGTGGATCGCGACCCTCGGCCATGAATTGAGCCAAGCCGCCAAGAACTAGACCTGGACGCCTATTGCGCTGTTCGGCAGGATTGAATTTTCGAACGCGTGCAAAACCGCCTGGCTTACGCGTCTTTCGACCGCCTCGGTCGGGCGGATCGAGCCGGAGAAGAGGATATTGAGGTGGGTTCGCCATAGGACCATGGCGCCACGCGTGACGCCCAAAGCTCGATTTCCTCAGCGACGATCCGCTTCAGCGACTCACCGCCCTGTGATAGAATATATCTTCTACGCACGTTATGGCAGAACTCGGCAACTTCGGCAAAGCTTACCGGACCCAAACGTTCGGCCAACCGTTCTGCTGATGTACCTGGATCGTCGCGCCAGATTTCAAAAAATCGTGAGATTAAAACTGCCCTCCGTGCAGCATCGGGCGCTGGCATGTCAATACGTAATTGGAATCGGCGCCACACGGCACGATCGAGCAGTTCGGCATGATTGGTTGCTGCCACGGCAATAACGTAACTCGGCAATTGATCAATTTGCATCAACAGGAATGAAACGACGCGTTTGATTTCGCCAGTCTCATGAACATCGCCCCGCTCTTTTCCTACTGCATCAAATTCGTCGAAGAACAATACACACGGAGTAGCGCGAGCATACTCAAAGAGTTTTGCAAGACGCGCATTGGTCTCGCCCAGATAAGCTCCAACTAGCGAGTCATAGCGCACAGCTAGCAGAGGCAGAGCCAAGGCCTGGGCCATAGCTTCGGCAAGCGACGTTTTACCGTTGCCAGGCGGCCCCGAGAGTAGGACGCGGTTACGGGGTTGCATACCCTGGGCCCGAAGAAGATCTGCCCGGCTCTGCTCCTCGATGAGTTGTCGTGTGAGGCGATCGGCTGGCAGGGAAAGAATAAGTTCATCGAGCCGAATACGGGGTTCGGACTCTATGACAAAATCCCGCCCCGCGCCTTGGGGCCGGCGTAATTCGTTTGAGGGAGTGATCGGGATGGTCTGGAGTGCCCGCTGCAGCCGGTCGGCGAGGACATGATGACTGCGGGATTTCTCTTCGGCTACAAGGGCTTCCACAGTCGATGCAAGCATCGACCTATCCCCGGCGGCTCCGGCACGCACTAGGGAGACGAGCAGGTCGCTTCTAGCCATCCCATTATCCTGCCCTTTGATCCACTAGGAGCGTCAACAAAAAGTTAACAGTCCACTGACTCTATAGAACATAACATGAACTTAAGCTACCCTTGGTTGGCAGGACGGGGTAAGGTGCGGATGACCCCTCGGCGTGAGGCCTACGCCCCCACCCTGGCCATGAGCGCGTCGGACACCTCGAAATTGGCGTAGACGTTCTGCACGTCGTCGCGGTCCTCGAGCGTCTCGATCAGACGCAGCAGTTTTTCGCCCTGTTCGTCGTCGAGCCCAATCGTGCTCTGCGGCTTCCACACCAGCGCGGCCTTGCGCGGCTCGCCGAATTTCGCCTCGAGCGCGCGGGCGACCTCGCGCAGCCGATCCTGCCCGACGTAGACCTCGTGACCGGAGCTGGTCGAAGCGACATCGTCGGCCCCGGCTTCGATCGCCGCATCGAGCATCTCGTCGTCGCTCGCGACCTTGGCGTCGAACTCCACCATTCCGACGCGGTCGAACAGGAAGGCCACCGCCCCGGTCTCGGCCAGATGTCCGCCGCTTTTGGAGAACGCGGAGCGCACGTCGGAGGCGGTGCGATTGCGGTTGTCGGTCAGCACCTCGACGATGATCGCGACCCCGCCCGGCCCGTAGCCCTCGTAGCGGATCTCCTCGTAATTCTCGGCGTCGCCGCCCTGCGCTTTCTTGATCGCGCGCTCGATGTTGTCCTTGGGCATGTTCTCGGCGCGCGCGGCCAGGATGGCGGCGCGCAGCCGCGGGTTCATGTTCGGATCGGGGACGCCGAGCTTCGCCGCCACCGTGATCTCGCGGGCGAGCTTCGAAAACAGCCGGGAACGCGCGGCATCCTGGCGCCCCTTGCGATGCATGATGTTCTTGAACTGCGAATGTCCGGCCATGGCTCGTTCCGCGATCCGCAGCGCCGCGGCCAGCTAGCCGAGCAGCGCGCCTTCGTGATCGGATGATTGCATCGATTTATCCCGGATCGGCGCCATGGGCCAGGTCCGGACCGGACGGCACGTCGGTGGCATGCGCGCCCAAACACCGGGATGGAGGCGCACCTACTTGCCGTCGTTCCAGATGTCGGCCGCAAGCTTCCAGTCTGTTCCGACCTTCTCCCACACCACGACATACTTGCCGGTGACTTCCTGCGGCGTCGGACCCTTGGTCTTCAAGCTGAAGGTCCCGATCTCGCGCGCCGCGGAGGGCCCCAGCGGCTTGACGTCGAGCGTCGTAACTTTCGGATCGCCGACTTGCTCCGCCATGCCTTTCCACATTGCGCCGATGGCAGCTCTGCCTTTCACCATGGCGGAACCGGGCGGAAATGCCGTCGCGTCATCGGTGTAGAGCGAGGCGACGCCGGCGAAATCGCCTTTGTTGAAGAATTCCGCCCATTGCGCGTTCACCGCCTCGATCTCGGCCTTCTGGGCGACGGCCGGCACGATTACTCCGGCCGAGAACGCAATCACCAGGGCAATCCTGCGCATGATCAACTCCGCTCCGTGCGATTTCAAAATGTCCCATTGCCTCACGACATGCGTCACCGAGAGACCGTGTCACAATGACAGCGGCGAGGATAGCCGCATCGATGATAGGGCGTCGAGCGGGCAAAATCCAAGTCCTAGCCCCAGAACGCGGGCCTGGCTTCCTCGAGCCGCCCGCCCAGCCGCACCGCGCCCACCCGGATCGCCAGGCCGGTGCGATCGTCGGTTTCCACCGCGAGCCCGCACAAGGTCGCCGCGCCGAGCGCCGGCTCGAACTTGGCGGACGGGATGCGGCGCAGGAACCGCTGCAGCGGCTCCTGTTTGTTCATGCCGATCACGGAATGGTAGTCGCCGGTCATGCCGACGTCGGAAATGAACGCGGTGCCTCCCGGAAGAATCTGGTGATCGGCGGTCGGCGCATGGGTGTGGGTGCCGATCACCATGCTGGCCCGCCCGTCGGCAAAAAATCCCATGGCCTGCTTTTCGCTGGTCGCCTCCGCGTGCAGATCGATGACGATCGCGTCCGCGCCGTTCTTCAGCGGGCAAGCCGAAAGCTCCCGGTCGATCGCCGCAAACGGATCGTCGAGCGCGTCCATGAAGATGCGGCCCATCGCGTTGACGACGAGAACCCGCGCGCCGTTTTTCGTTTCGACCAGCGCCGCGCCGCGGCCCGGCGTGCCGGCCGGATAATTGATCGGACGAACGAGGCGCTCCGCCCGCTCGATGAAAACCAGCGCCTCGCGCTGGTCCCAGGCATGGTTGCCGAGCGTGATCGCATCGGCGCCGGCATCGATCAGCTGATGGTAGATCGCCTCGGTGATGCCGAAGCCGCCGGCGGCGTTCTCGCCGTTGATGACGACGCAATCGAGCTTCCAGTCGCTGATGAGGGCCGGCAGGCGCTCGTTCACGCTGTTCCGCCCGCTGCGGCCGACCACGTCGCCGACGAACAGGATGCGCATTTCGTTCAAGTCCCGCGGCAGTCGATGACCTCGCGCTCGGTTAGCACGAGATCGAGCTTCTCGTCGCGGGGAGTGGCAGGCACGCGCGCGATCTCCTGCGCGGCGAAGGCAAGCCCGACGGCGGTGACGGGCTTTGCCGCGCGCAGGCGCTCAAGCGTCAGATCGTAATAGCCGGCGCCATAACCGATGCGATGGCCGGTGCGATCGAAGGCGGCGAGCGGCACGATCAGCACGTCGGGGAGGACTTCGGGCGCATCGGGCAGCGGCTCGCGGATGCCCCACACGCCCGAGCCGAGCGGTGCGCCGAACGACCACGCGCGGAACACCAGCGGTCGGCCGCGTCCGACCACGACGGGGAGCGCGAGCTTTGCGCCCGCATCCGCCAGCCGCCGCATCAGCGGCACCGGATTGATCTCGCTGCGCAAGGGAAAAAAGCCGGACACGCAGGCGCCGTCCGCGACCGTAACGGGAAACGGCCGCGAGGCCACGCGTTCGGCTGCGGCGGCCCGTCCCGCGGCCGCAATCGCATCCCGGCGCGCGAGCGCGTCGCGTCGCAGCTCCGCCTTGCTCGATTCGCTCGGCGCAGGAGAAGTCATGTGATTGCGGGAAAATCCTCCCGGACGCAAAGGTGCGGAGCCGCGCTGGCCGTCGGAGCGTTCGATCCCGGGTACCTACAACGTAGGTGGGCGCCATATGTCCGGGCCCACGAGCCCGGCCAGGGACAGCTCCCTGAGGATCGATAAGGCCCCGGGGATTGCGTCTCCGACGCACCCCGCAGCCCCGCATCCGGCAATCTAGTGCGGACGGAGCCGGCCCGCCAGCCGTCCTCGATCGGATCAGCCGACGGCGATTTCCTCGCCCAGGCCCTGGTTGAGACTTTTGGTGACGCGCTCGATGCGCTCCGCGGCGGAATTGAGCGCGGCCGCGACCGCCGCCTGTGTCGCCTTCGAGCGCTCCGCCGTGACGCTGCCGGCGTCCTGCATCCCGGCGAGCTCATCTTCGAGCTGCCGCATGCGCTTGCCGGCCTCGACCAGCTCGTCGGCGACCGTGATCGCCGCCATCACGATCAGCCGGGTGTCGCCGATCTCTCCGAACCGGACGCGCAGCTCCTCGATGCGCACATCGAGATCCTTGGCCAGCCGCAGCAAGTGCGCCTCCTGGCCGTCCTCGCATGCCATGCGGTACTGACGGCCGTTGATGGTGACGCTGACGTGAGCCATGGAACGCTCCGCGCTGCCGGCCGAGGCGATGGAAGGAATGTTCGGGTCGGTGCCGGCCATGTCAACGATCGTGAGATTCGAGCACCGAACGGATGCCGTCGATGGCGAGGCCGAGCCGGCGCGCGATCTCCCGGTTCGTCGCCTCGAGCTGACGCCGCTGGGCCATCTCGGCGTCGAGCTCCTCCGCGAGCTTGGAGCGATCGGCGCCGAGCGCCTGAATCTGCGCGGCCAAGGATTGGACGCCGCGGTCGGAATCGCGCCGGCGCTCGGCCGCAGCCTCCAGGGCGTCGAGCGCGGCAATCAGCCGGCTGGTCGCCGCCTCGACCGAGCCGGGGTCGATCGCAGCCGGCTCATCGCCTCTCGGCATGGCCTGTGGAGCGCCCATCTTCCGCTCTCCCCCACTCCCGCCCGGCGTCTCGCGCCCCGCGCGCGCGCATTGCGGACATCCGTTTCCCCGGGGCCGGCGTTTCTTGGCGCCGCGCCTCGGTCATCCCCATAAGTGCATTCTGTGGATTTGTTGTGGTCAGCTCAAGAGCGCCAAGCACTTACGCGCAGAAATTCGCGCCTCAGTTTCGCCCCGATTGCGTTGACTTGAGCCCCTCCCGTGCTATCAGTCCGGCGCCCAGGGATGGCGGGAGCTTCGTTGCGTTCCCGGCGCAGCCGCGTCGGGAAATTCCTTTGCCCTCACGAACCTTGCGTTTGCCGCGGCGAGAAGGGGAGCGGCGGGATTTTTCGCGTTTCCGGCTCGACAGGACGCCCATGATTGCGCGCGCCCAACATGATCGCATGGCGAATGCCATTCGCGCCCTCGCGATGGATGCGGTCGAAGCCGCCAAGTCCGGCCACCCCGGATTGCCGATGGGCGCCGCCGATGTGGCGACCGTGCTGTTCACCCGATTCTTGAAATTCGACCCGGCGGATCCTGCCTGGCCCGATCGCGACCGGTTCGTGCTCTCGGCCGGCCACGGCTCGATGCTGCTCTATGCGGTGCTGCACCTGCTCGGGGTCGAGGCGCTGAGCATCGAGGAGATCAAGCGTTTCCGCCAGCTCGGATCGCTCACCCCCGGACATCCCGAACACGGCCACACCCCGGGGATCGAGACGACGACCGTGCCGCTCGGCCAGGGGCTCGCCAATGCGGTCGGCATGGCAATCGCCGAGCGGCACCTCGCCGCGACATTCGGGCCCGAACTCGTCGACCATCGCACCTACGTGCTGGCCTCCGACGGCGATCTCATGGAGGGCATCAGCCAGGAAGCGATCGCGCTCGCCGGGCACCTGAAGCTCCACAAGCTCGTGGCGTTCCACGACGACAACGGCATCTCGATCGACGGACCGCTGCAGCTTGCGGATTCGGTCGATCAGGTGCGCCGGTTCGAAGCCGCCGGCTGGGCGGCGAGCCGTATCGATGGCCATGACCCCGACGCCATCGCGGCGGCGATCGAGGCCGCGGCGCGTTCCGACCGGCCGAGCCTGATCGCGTGCCGCACCTTGATCGGGTTCGGCGCGCCCACCAAGGCCGGCACGGAAAAGAGCCACGGCGCCCCGCTCGGCGCCGAGGAGGTCGCGGGGGCGCGCCAAACGCTCGGCTGGACCTATCCGCCGTTCGAAATTCCCGCGGACGTGCGCGAGCAATGGCGAAAAGCCGGCGCGCGGTCGCGATCCGCGCGGGATGGCTGGACCGAGCGCGTGCGGGCGCTCGCCCCGGAGCTGCGCGGCGAGTTCGAGCGCAGAATGCGCGGCGAGCTTCTCGAGAGCGCCCTCGCCTCGGCGGTGCAAGCCGTCAAGCAGAAGCTCGCCGCCGCGCCGCAGGAAATGGCGACCCGCAAGGCTTCCGAGATCGCGCTCGAGGCGCTCGTGCCCGCCGTCCCCGAGCTCATCGGCGGCTCGGCGGACCTGACCGGCTCCAACAACACCCGCATCAAGGGCATGAAGCCGATCTCGGCGGCGGATTTCTCCGGCCGCTTCATTCATTACGGCGTGCGCGAGCACGCCATGGCGGCGGCCATGAACGGCATGGCGCTGCACGGCGGCGTGCTGCCCTATTCCGGGACCTTCCTGGTGTTCTCCGACTATTGCCGACCCGCCATCCGGCTCGGCGCGATCATGGGGCAGCGGGTGGTCCACGTGATGACCCACGATTCCATCGGCGTGGGCGAGGACGGCCCCACCCACGAGCCGATCGAGCACCTCGCGGCGCTCAGGGCGATCCCGAACCTGCTGGTGTTCCGCCCCTGCGACGCGGTCGAGACCGTCGAATGCTGGCAGCTCGCGCTCGAAGCCCGCGGGCCGAGCGTGATCGCGCTCACGCGCCAGAACCTACCGCAACTGCGCGGCGACCTTTGGAACGACAATCGCTGCCGCGACGGCGCCTACGAGCTCCTCTCCGCGGCGGACGGCCGGGCGCAGGTTTCGCTGTTCGCCTCCGGGTCCGAGGTCGCGATCGTGGTCGAGGCGCGCGATCTGCTCATCAAGCGCGGGTGCTCGGTCCGCGTGGTCTCGGTTCCGTGTTTCGAATTGTTGCTCTGTGCGCCCGCGCACGTGCGGCAATCGATCCTCGGGGATGCGCCCTTGCGCATCGCGGTCGAGGCGGCGGTGCGTCAGGGCTGGGATGCCATCATCGGCAGCGACGGGCTGTTCATCGGCATGGCGAGGTTCGGGGCGAGCGCCCCCTACAAGGACCTCTACCGCCGGTTCGGCATCACCGCCCAGGCGGTCGCCGAGGCAGCGCTGGGCAAGCTCGCCCATTGAGGCGCGGAACCCGAATTACCCGCTGCGACTTCCCAATCATCCGGCCCAGGCCTATCTAGGCGGCACGGATTACCGCCGCAGTCCCCGCATCGAAGAATAGAGGGAGCTCGAACCATGTCCGTCCGCGTCGCCATCAACGGCTTCGGCCGCATCGGCCGCAACGTGTTGCGCGCCGTAGCCGAAGCCAAGCGCAAGGATATGGAGGTCGTCGCCATCAACGACCTCGCCCCGGTCGAGACCAACGCGCATCTGTTGCGGTTCGATTCCATTCACGGCCGCTTCCCCGGCGAGGTCAAGGTTCAGGGCGACAGCATCGATTGCGGCACCGGCAAGATCAAAGTCACGGCGATCAAGAATCCGGGCGAGCTGCCGTGGAAAGCGCTCGGCATCGACATCGCGCTGGAATGCACCGGCATTTTCACCTCGAAGGAAAAAGCCTCGGTGCATCTGCAGGCCGGCGCCAAACGCGTGCTCATCTCGGCGCCCTCCGACGGCGCCGATCTCACCGTCGTCTACGGCGTCAATCACGACAAGCTGACCAAGCAGCACCTCGTGGTTTCCAACGCATCCTGCACCACCAATTGCCTGGCGCCCGTCGTGAAAGTGCTGCACGACGCGGTCGGGATCGAGAAGGGGTTCATGACGACGGTGCACGCCTATACCAACGACCAGCCGAGCCTCGATCAGGTCCACAAGGATCTGTACCGGGCGCGCGCCGCGGCGCTTTCCATGATCCCGACTTCGACCGGCGCCGCCAAGGCGGTCGGCCTGGTGCTGCCCGAGCTCGTCGGCAAGCTCGACGGCGTCGCCATCCGGGTGCCGACCGCCAACGTCTCGGCGATCGATTTCAAGTTCGTCGCCAAGCGCAACACTTCCAAGGACGAGATCAACGGCGCGGTCGCCCGCGCGGCCGAGCAGCAGCTCAAGGGCATCCTCACCTATACGGACCAGAAGAACGTCTCGATCGACTTCAATCACGACCCGCACTCGTCGATCTTCCACATGGACCAGACCAAGGTGATGGACGGCACGTTCGTGCGCGTGATGTCCTGGTACGACAACGAGTGGGGGTTCTCGAACCGCATGGTCGACACCGCCGTCGCCATGGGCAAGGTGATCTGACGACCGGATCGTGCGCCATGGTCGCGGTCCGCACCCTCGATCAGGCCGACGTCAGGGGCAAGCGGGTGCTGCTGCGCGTCGACCTCAACGTCCCGCTCGAGGACGGCAAGGTCGGGGATCTGACCCGGATCGAGCGGGTGGCGCCGACCATCCGCGAGATCGCGGAGAAGGGCGGCAAGGTGATCCTGCTCTCGCATTTCGGCCGGCCGAAGGGACCGGACCCCAAGCAATCGCTCGAGCCGGTTGCGGCCGCCGTGTCGAAGGTGCTCGCGCGTCCCGTCGCGTTCGCGCAAGATTGCGTGGGCGAGAAGGCCGAAGCGGCGGTCGCCAAGCTGCGGCCCGGCGACATTCTCTGCCTGGAGAACACCCGCTTCCACAAGGGCGAGGAGAAGAACGATCCGGAGTTCGTGGCCGCGCTCGCCGCGCTCGGCGATCTTTGGGTCAATGACGCCTTCTCGGCCGCGCACCGCGCGCATGCGTCGACCGAAGGACTGGGCCACCGCCTCCCCGCCTATGCCGGACGCGCCATGCAGGCCGAGCTCGAGGCGCTGGAGCGAGCCCTGGAGCAACCCGCGCATCCGGTGATGGCGATCGTCGGTGGGGCGAAAGTCTCGACCAAGCTCGATCTGTTGGGCAACCTGATCGCCAAGGTCGACATCCTGGCGATCGGCGGCGGCATGGCGAACACCTTCCTGGCCGCGCAGGGCCGGCAGATCGGCAAATCGCTGGCCGAGCATGATCTCGTCGCGACCGCGCGCGACATCGTGGCGGCGGCCGATGCCAAGGGCCGCGAGATCGTGCTTCCGACCGACGCCGTGGTGGCGGGCAAGCTCGAGCCGCACGCCCCCTCGCGGGTGGTCGCGGCCGACGCGGTCGGCGCGGAGGACATGATCCTCGACCTGGGGCCGCGCAGCGTCGAGCACGTCGTCTCGGCGCTTGCGCGATCGAAAACCTTGTTGTGGAACGGGCCGGTGGGAGCCTTCGAGGTCGAGCCGTTCGACAATGCCACGATCGAGATTGCGGAGGCCGCGGCCGAGCTCACGGCCGCCGGCAAGCTCGTTTCGGTGGCCGGCGGCGGCGACACCGTCGCGGCGCTCAACGCCGCGGGAGCAACCGGCCGGTTCTCCTATGTTTCGACGGCGGGCGGCGCTTTCCTCGAATGGCTCGAGGGCAAAGCCTTGCCCGGCGTGGAAGTCTTGAAAGCCGAGCAGCACCGATGATCTTGACGGCAGGGCGCCGCCCTGCCTTCGAGGTCGAGAACGATGGAGGGTCCGATGAACCTCGCTGAACTCAATAAGATTGCCAACGCCATGGTTACGCCCGGCAAGGGCATCCTGGCGGCCGACGAGTCCACCGGCACGATCAAGAAGCGGTTCGATTCGATCGGGGTGGATTCTACGGCGGACAGTCGCCGCGATTATCGCGAGCTGCTGTTCCGCTCGACCGAGGCCATGTCGAAATGCATCTCCGGCGTGATTCTCTACGACGAGACCATCCGCCAGTCCGCCAAGGACGGCACGCCGCTCGTCAAGCTGATTGCGCAGGCCGGCTCCATTCCCGGCATCAAGGTCGACAAGGGCACCAAGCCGCTGTCGTTCTGCCCGGGCGAAGTCATCACCGAGGGTCTCGACGGCCTGCGCGAGCGCCTCGCCGAATATCGCGGGCTCGGCGCCCGATTCGCCAAGTGGCGCGCCGTGATCGACATCGGCTCCGCCATTCCGAGCTACCCGTGCATCCGCGCCAATGCCCACGCGCTCGCGCGCTATGCCGCCTTGTGCCAGGAGGAGGACATCGTGCCGATCGTCGAACCCGAAGTGCTGATGGACGGCGGCCACGACATCGATCGATGCGAGCAAGTCACCGAATGGGTGCTCAAGACGGTCTACGAGGAGCTTTATCTCGCGCGCGTTCAGCTCGAAGGAACGGTGCTCAAGCCGAACATGGTGGTGCCGGGCAAGAAGTCCGGAAAGCGCGCATCCGCCGAGCAAGTCGCCGAAAAGACCATCCGGGTGCTCAAGAACTGCGTGCCCCCCGCCGTGCCGGGGATCGCGTTCCTGTCGGGCGGCCAGTCCGACGAGGAGGCGACCGCGCATCTCGACGCCATGAACAAGCTCGATAGCGTGCCCTGGAAGCTCACGTTCTCGTACGGCCGCGCATTGCAGGCCGCGCCCCAGAAGGCCTGGTCCGGCAAGAACGAGAACGTCGCGGCGGCGCAGCGCGCGTTCGCGCATCGCGCGCGGATGAATGGCCTAGCAACGCTCGGGCAATGGAAGCAGGACCTCGAGAAGCGCGCGGCATAATTTCTGGCTCGGGACGAGGGCGGCGTCCGACGAACTCTTGCGCTTCCAGCGCGGAGCAGGCTTGCGGCGCGCCGAGATGCACGAGATCTCGCGGCGGGCGCCGCCTTGCATTGGAACCGCGGCACCATGGCAACCCGACGCCAAGCCCCGCCTGCCGCGCGCCCGCCGACGCGCCTCTACCTGATCACGCCCCCGATCGAAGACGCGCGCCGGTTTACGGCCGATCTCAACTCCGCGCTCGCGGCCGCCGATATTGCGGCGGTGCTGCTGCGTCTCGCCGTCGGGGCGGAGCAGGATCTGCGCGAGGCCGTCGCGACGCTCGCGCCTCTCGTCCAGTCCCGAGGGGTCGCGTTGCTGCTCGACGGCAGGCCGGAACTCGCCGGCCATTTGCATGCCGACGGCGCACATTTGACTGGAGCGGATGCGCTCAAAGGCGCCATCGGCAGCTTGAAGCCGGAACGAATTGCGGGTGCGGGCGGGCTGAAAACACGGCATGATGCCATGACGGCGGCCGAATCGGGCGCCGATTACGTGATGTTCGGCGAGCCGGATGCGACCGGACGGCGGCCGCCGTTCCCGGCCGTCATCGAGCGCGTTGCGTGGTGGGCGGAGCTGTTCGAGCCCGCATGCGTCGGCTACGCCGCGAGCTTCGAGGAGGTCGGCGAGCTCGCGGCCGCGGGCGCCGATTTCGTCGCCGTGGGCGATCTGGTGTGGACTGGTGCGGTCGCCGCCGCGGTCGGGACCGCTGCCGCGGCGATCAAGCCGGTGGAGGCGCTGGAATGACAAAGGCTTGGCAGGCCTCGACGCTCGCCGCAATGGTCTGGCTTGCGGCACCTGCCTGGGCCCAGGCCCCGATCCAGATCGTTCCGCCGGCCGCGCAAGCTCCGGCACCGAAACCGCTCAAACCGTTGCATCGCCCGCCGGCAAAACCGGCAAAGCCCGCCGTCGAGCAGCCCACCAACCCCGCGCCCGTGAAGCCGAAGCCGCAACCGGGCAAGAGCAAGAGCATCGCCCTGCCCTATGCGTCCCCCGGCAGCGGCGCCGCCGAGCCGGACCTCGCCTATGCGGCCTACGACGGAGGCAAATATCTGACCGCCTTCGCCGAAGCGACCCGCCGCGTGAACGAAAAAGGCGATCCCAAGGCGATGGCACTCCTGGGCGAGCTCTATGCCAGCGGGTTCGGGGTTCCCAAGGACGATCAGAAGGCGGTGGCGTGGTACTCGCTGGCCGTCGACCGGGGCGATCGGGAGGCGATGTTCGAACTTGCGATGCTGCGCCTCGCCGGTCGCGGCGGACCGCGCGACCGGGATGGTGCCGCGGCGCTGCTCGAACGGGCAGCGAAGCTCGGGCATGTCGCCGCGTCCTACAATCTGGCGCTGCTGTATCTGGAAGGCCAGCAGTACGAACGCGATTTCGGCAAGGCCGCGGAGCTGCTGCGCAGCGCCGCGGATGCCGGCAACCCCGACGCCCAATACGCGTTGGCGACACTCTACAAGGAGGGTCGCGGGGTTGCCAAGGACCTGGGCGAGGCCATGCGGCTGCTCGGCACGGCCGCCCGCGCCGGCAACCTCGACGCCGAGGTCGAATATGCCATCGCGCTGTTCAACGGCACCGGAATCGCCAAAGACGAAGCCGGCGCCGTGGCCTGGTTCCGCAAGGCCGCGCGGCAGGGCAGCCCGATCGCGCAAAACCGGCTCGCCCGCATTCTGGCGGCGGGTCGCGGCGCCCCGGCCGACCCGGTTGCGGCCACCAAATGGCACCTCATCGCCAAGGCGGCGGGGGAGGGCGACCCCTGGCTCGACACGTTCGTCGGCAATCTGAAGCCTGCGGAACGCGAGGCGGGAGAAAAAGCCGCCAAGCCTTGGCTCGCACCGCCGCGCACGTGACGTTGTCATTCCGGGGCGCGGGCGCTAAGCCGGCAAAGTCGGAACCTCATCCGCCGTATTCTCGATCCGCAGGTCATGCTGCAATCCGCGCTTCTCAACGTCATGGTCCGAGCCGCGCACAAGGCGGCGCGCGGCCTCAAGCGCGACTTCGGCGAGGTCGAGCGGCTGCAGGTCTCGCTGAAGGGGCCGGCAAATTTCGTCACGGCGGCCGATCACCGCGCCGAGGAAGTTCTGCGCACGGAGCTTACCAAGGCGCGCCCGGGCTACGGTTTTCTCGGCGAGGAGGGCGGCCTAACCCCGGGCACCGACCAGACCCATTGCTGGATCGTCGATCCGCTCGACGGCACCACCAATTTCCTGCACGGCATTCCGCAGTTCGCGATCTCGATCGCGCTGTCGCGCGACGGCACCGTCGTCGCCGGGCTCGTCTACAATCCGGCGACCGACGAGCTTTACACCGCCGAGCGCGGCAAAGGCGCATTCATGAACGATCGACGCCTGCGGGTGGCGGCGCGCCGTCGGCTCGACGATGCGGTCGTGGCCTGCGGGCTGCCGCATCGCGGGCGCGGCGATCTTACGCAGTTCCGCAACGAGATCGCGGCGGTACAGAGCCAAGTCTGCGGACTGCGGCGATTCGGATCGGCCACGCTCGATCTCGCCTGGGTGGCCGCGGGAAGGTTCGACGGCTATTGGGAACGCAATCTTTCTCCCTGGGACATGGCTGCGGGGCTGCTGCTGGTACGCGAGGCCGGCGGTTTCGTCACCGACCTCGACGGCGGCGAAGGCATGCTCGACAAGGGCCATATCATTGCCGGAAACGAGAGCATGCATGGCTCCCTGCTGGAGCTGTTGAAGGGGGCGGCAAGCGGATGAGCTTTCCGGACTGCATCGCCCGCGACGGCCCGGCATTTCCTTTCCGCGCCGCTGTGCGATATTGAGGGCATCGAGTGACCTGAAGCTGCCATGGCACGAGATCTCGATCCCTTCAAACTTTCATCTCCGCGCATCTTCCTGGTGCGCATGACGGTATTCCTCATCCTCGGCGCGCTGCTGGTCGTCATTCTTTACAAGCAGATCTGGGCGGCGTTCCTGGCCAATCCGGGCTTGAACGCGCTCATCATCTGCGTGCTGCTCGTCGGCATCCTGATGGCGTACCGGCAGGTGATCCGGCTGTTTCCCGAAGTGGCCTGGGTCAATGGATTCCGGCTCGCCGACCCCGGGCTGGCGTTGGCGCGTCCGCCCACGCTGCTTGCGCCGATGGCGTCGATCCTGGGCGAGCGCACCACCGGCCGGATGGCGATCTCGCCGACGATCATGCGCAGCCTGCTCGATTCCATCGCGACGCGGCTCGACGAGGCGCGCGACCTCTCGCGCTACATGACCGGCCTGCTCATCTTCCTGGGCCTGCTCGGAACCTTCTGGGGCTTGATCGAGACGGTCGGATCGGTCGGCAAGGTCATCGACGGGCTCAAAGTCGGCGGCGACGCCGGCCAGGTATTCGATTCCCTGAAGGAGGGGCTCGCGGCGCCGCTCGGCGGCATGGGGATCTCGTTTTCATCCTCGCTGTTCGGGCTCGCCGGCTCGCTCGTGCTGGGTTTCCTCGACCTGCAGACCAGCCAGGCGCAGAACCGCTTCTATATCGATCTCGAGGATTGGCTCTCGACCACCGTGCGCGATCTCGGCACCGACCTCGCCACCCGTCCCGAGAGCGCGGCGCAGATGGGCGAGATCGGCGTTGCCATCGAGCGCCTCAAGGAGGCGATCGCCGACAGCGGCTCGGGCCGCGCCGCGACCGCGGCGATGGCGAGCCTCGCCGAGGCGATCCACGGCCTCGTCAACCACATGCGCACCGAGCAGCAAATGATCCGCGATTGGGCCGATGCGCAGGCGCACCAGCATCGCGAGGTGCAGCGCCTGCTCGAACGCATCGCCCGCGAGGACCTCCATAAGGTGTGAGCCATGGCGCTTGCCCGAACCCGCCGCGACCGCGGCGTCGATTACTGGCCCGGCTTCGTCGATGCGCTCTCGACGCTGGTCCTGGGCATCATCTTCCTGCTGTCGGTCTTCGTGGTCGTGCAATTCTTCCTCTCGCAGGAAGTGACCGGGAAGGACACGGCGCTGGCGCGCCTCAATGCGCAGATCGCGCAGCTCACCGAGATGCTGTCGCTGGAGAAGACCGGCAAGGCCAATCTCGAGGACAGCCTTGCGGCATTGCGGGCGGGCCTGGCGGCAGCGGAAAGCGAGCGCGACCGGTTCAAGGGCATGTATGAAGGCATCGGCCCCGGTGCGGCGGCGGCGCAGGGCAAGGCCGAGGCGCTGGCCAGGGACCTCGACAGCCAGAAGCAGATCTCGGCGCGCGCGCTCTCCCAGGTCGAATTGCTCAACCAGCAGATCGCGGCCTTGCGGCGCCAGCTTTCGGCGATCGAGGAGGCGCTCCAGGCATCGGAGAAGAAGGACAAGGAAGCGCAGGCGCGCATTGCCGATCTCGGCCAGCGGCTCAACGTGGCACTGGCCCAGCGCGTTCAGGAGCTCTCCAAATATCGCTCGGAGTTCTTCGGCCGGCTGCGCGCGATCCTCGGCGCCCGCCCCGACATCCGCGTGGTCGGCGACCGCTTCGTGTTCCAGTCGGAGATCCTGTTCGACAGCGGATCGGCGTCGCTCAAGCCGGAGGGCCAGTCGGAAGTCGACAAGCTCGCGGGCGCGCTCATCGACCTGGAGAAGAAGATCCCCGCGGAGCTCGCCTGGGTGCTGCGCATCGACGGCCACACCGACGTGCGCCCGATCTCGAGCTCGCAATTCCCCTCGAACTGGGAGCTTTCCGCGGCGCGCGCGATCTCGGTGGTGCAATTTTTGATCAGCAGGGGCGTGCCGGCACGCCGGCTCGTCGCCGCCGGGTTCGGCGAATTTCAGCCGCTCGACACCGACCCGACCGAGGAGGCGTTCCGCCGCAATCGCCGCATCGAGCTGAAATTGACGGAGCGATGAGCGCGCCTCCGCGGTTGCGGCCCTATAGGGCCGCCGACGAGGAGGTTGCGATCGAGCTGTGGCGGCGCAGCTGGCAGCATTCGTATCCCGACATCGATTTTTCCGCGCGGCTTTCGTGGTGGCGCGAGCGCTGGCGCAAGGAGCTGGTGCCGAGCGCGAAGATCACGCTTGCCGAACGCGCGGACGCGCTCGTCGGCTTCGTCACGATCGATCCGGCAACCGGCTATCTCGACCAGATCGTCGTCGCGCCCGAGGCCTGGGGGGGTGGCGTTGCCGAAGCGCTGCTCGCCGAGGCCAAACGCATCTGCCCGGAGAAGATCGAGCTGCACGTCAACAAGGACAACGCGCGCGCCATCGGCTTTTACGACAAGCACGGCTTCGTGGTCACGGGCGAGAGCACCAATCCGCTCTCCGGCCGGCCGGTGTTCGCGATGCGATGGGAAAGAGCGCGCGCGGAAAAGGCTTAGCGCATCTCGAACTGCAATTTGGCGAGCCGCGCATAGAGCCCGGAATCGGCGACCAGGCTCGCATGGGTGCCCTCCTCGACGATGCGGCCCTCCTCCATCACCAGGATGCGGTCGCAGGAGAGCACCGTCGCCAGCCGATGCGCGATGACGAGCGTGGTGCGGCCCTGCATCAGCCGCTCGAGCGCCGCCTGCACCAGCGTCTCGCTTTCCGCATCGAGCGCGGAGGTGGCCTCGTCGAGCAGCAACAGCGGCGCGTCGCGCAGGATGGCGCGGGCGATCGCGATGCGCTGGCGCTGTCCGCCCGACAACGTCACGCCGCGCTCGCCGATCTGGGTGTCGTAGCCCTGCGGCAGCCGCGCCACGAATTCGTCGGCGAGCGCCATCTCGGCCGCGCGCCTGATCTCGGCATCCGACGCCTCCGGCCGGCCGAACCGGATGTTGTCGGCGACCGAAGCCGCGAACACCACGACGTCCTGCGGCACCAGCGCGATGCGGCGGCGCAGCTCCTGGGGATCGGCGTCGCCAATCCGCGTGCCGTCGAACCGGATCGCGCCCGCGACGGGATCGTAGAACCGCAGCAGCAGGTGAAAGATCGTGCTCTTGCCGGCGCCGGAAGGTCCGACGATCGCCAGCTTCTCGCCGGGGCTGACGCGAAACGAAACATCTTCGAGCACCACGCCGCGCTCGCGCGCCGGGTAGACGAAGCGCACGTTCTCGAATGCGATCTCGCCGCGGGCCGGCACTGGAAGCGCGACCGGGTTTGCCGGTGGCCGGATCACGGGCTCGATCGCCAGGAGTTCCAAGATGCGTTCGGCGGCCCCGGATGCGAGCGCGATCTCGCCCCAGACCTGGCTCAGCTCGCCGAGCGCGCCCGCGGCGAATACCGCGTACAGCAGGAACTGGCCGAGCCGACCGGCGCTGATGCGATCGGCCAGCACGTCCTGCGCGCCGATCCAGAGCACGACGACGACGCTGGCGAACACCAGGAAGATCACGACCGCAGTGAGCGCGGCACGAGCCCGCGTCGACTGGCGGGCGGCGAGATACGCGCGCTCGACCGCGGCACCGAACCGGGAATTCGCGAGCCGCTCGTTGGTGAACGCCTGCAGCGTGCGGGCGGCGCCGATCAGCTCGGCCGCGTAGGCCGAGGCCTCGGCAAGCTTGTCCTGGGCCTGGCGCGAGCGCCGGCGCACCGCGCGGCCGAACGCCACGAGCGGGAGCACGATCACCGGAATGGCGACCAGCACGAAGCCGGACAGCCGCGGGCTCGTCACCACCATCATGACGGTGGCGCCCAGGAACAGCATCAGGTTGCGCAGCGCGATCGAGACCGAGGCGCCTACCGTGGCCTTGATCTGCGTGGTGTCGGCGGTAAGTCTCGAGATCACCTCGCCGGTCTTCGCGGTGTCGAAGAACGAGGCCGACAGGCCGGTCAAATGCGCGAACAGGTCCGAGCGCAGGTCCGCCACCACGCGCTCGCCCAAGATGGTGACGAGGTAATAGCGAACGGCGCTGGCAACGGCGAGTACCGCCGCGATCGCGATCAGGGCCGCGAAATACTGATCGATGAGGCCGAGGCGCTCGGCGGAGAAGCCGTAGTCGATCATGCGCCGCACCGCGAGCGGCACCGCGAGCGTGGCGAGCGCGGCGATAAGCAGGGCCGCGAGCGCGCCGAGCACCTGCCAGCGATAGCGCAGCACGTAGCGCTGGAGCGCGAACAGCGGCGCGAGCCGGGGCCGTTTGCGGTCCTCCGGCGGCGACGCGGCGACGACCCCGGCGGCCGCCGCGGCGTCGAGCCCGCGTCCTTCGCCGGGCGAGATCAAGTTCATGGCCTGCTCCTCGCCCGCCGCAGGGGCGCGGACAATTCCGGGCCGCGACCTTGCCTTAGAAGCCGCGCGGCCGGCAAATGCCGGATCGCCGCGGCTTGTCCGGCCATTTCCGGTGCGCTATAGAGCCCGCGACTTCCGTCACCCCCGCAATCGGCGGGCGCCCATGCGGCGCAACCAACGAACGCTAGAGGCCATGAAGCGCGACATTCATCCCAAGTATCACGCCATCAAGGTCGTGATGACCGACGGCACCGAATTCGAGACGCGGAGCACCTGGGGCAAGCCCGGCGACACCATGCGGCTCGATATCGATTCGAAATCGCATCCGGCCTGGACCGGCGGCCAGCAGCACCTGATCGACCGCGGCGGCAGGCTGTCGCGGTTCCAGAAGAAATTCTCCGGCTTTTTGAAGAAATAGCCGCGCTACGTCGTCCCGCGGCCCGAACAACGCGAGGGAACCCGGGACCCACAACCACCAGTAGCGCGGTGTTCATAGGTTCCGGCTTCGCGGGCTTACCGCTCGCGCTCCGGAACGACCGGGTCGGGATCTATCCGCGTCCGCGCTCGAAGGCCGCTTTGAGCAGGCCCCATTGGTGCTCGACCGCATTGGCGGCCGGCTTCTCGCAATTGGGCGAATGGATGGTCGCGTCCAGCCGGCGGATGCGGTCCTGCAGCCGCATCGAGCGGTCGATCAGTTCGCGCAAGCTCTTCGGCAAGAGCGCCAGCGTCGCCTCGTCCCGCGGATCGCCGGACGCGAGCTTGACCTTGGCCTTCTCGCGATTGGCCTGGGCGAGCGACATCTCGCCCTCGTTCACGGCCCGATGCAGCAGGAGCCAGGAGGCAAGCTGCATCAGCCGGGTCGTCAGCCGCATGCTCTCGGTCGCATAGGCGAGCGCGGCCGCGCGCTCCAATTGCTTGGATTCGTTGCGGCCCGGGCCATCCAGATAGGCCGCCGTCTCCTCGACCAGCGCCATTCCCTCGCGGAACAGCCCGGAGAACGCTTGCGACCCGGCGAGCCTTTCCCCGAACGCCACAGGCTCCGCTTCGGCCCGATTGTCTGCCATGACGCACGCCTCACCTGCCCCTAGACATCCCCATGCTGCGCTTCACTCTGGGGCCTGTCTAGGACCGAACTGCAACACTCCCCGGGAACCTTGCGGCAAGATTCGGGCCGCGACCGCTGCCCCGAAATGGCACATCGTGCTGGGGCAGGAGCCGCTCGCCCGCCTCATACGGTAAAAAAAGAGCCGCCGTTGCCGGCGGCTCGAAGTGATAACAGGGAGGCGTCAAACAGAGTGGACAGGAGCCACTCGATGTCCAGATGCTGGACGATCTCAGTAGTGAGCGAGAAAGCTTAACGACCGGTTAACCGGATCGATAAATCTGCGCCGCCGCGTTCAGCGTTTGAAGAACTGATCGGCCGAGGTCCGCGACGCGCGCTTGGCCGTCATCGATGCCTCGAGCCGCGCGATCTCCGCCTTGAGCGCCGCGATGCGCTCGGCGAGCTCCTCGACCGAGAGCAGCGAGAGGTCCTGCCCGATCTCGTGCACGGGCTTTTTCTTCGGGAGTTCGTCGTCGATCGTCATGTCGGTGACCTCGCCGAAGGCGGCATCGCGAGGTTGTCACATTCCTCGCCGCCGATTACAGAGGGGCGCCGGCCGCGCCATCCGCGCCCAGTTTGTTGAGGAAAGCTGCTGATGTCCACCGTGCCGTCCCAGATGACCGCGATTGCCGTCCGCGAGCCCGGCGGGCCGGACGTCCTCGTTGCGCAGACGCGCCCGATGCCGGCGCCCGGCCCGGGCGAGGTTTTGGTCAAGGTCGCGGCCGCCGGCGTCAATCGCCCCGACGTGATGCAGCGGCAGGGACTCTATCCGCCCCCGCCCGGCGCCTCGGACATTCCGGGGCTCGAGATCGCCGGCGAGGTGGTTGCGCTCGGCAGCGGCGCAAGGCGCTTCAAGCCGGGCGACAAGGTCACCGCGCTCGTGGCGGGCGGCGGCTACGCGCAATACTGCCCGGTGCACGAGACCAATGCGCTGCCGGTGCCGGGCTCGCTGTCGCTGGTCGAAGCGGCGGCGATCCCCGAGACGTTCTTCACCGTCTGGCACAACGTGTTCGAGCGCGGCGCGCTTAAGCGCGGCGAAACCCTGCTCGTCCACGGCGGCAGCTCCGGCATCGGCACCAACGCGATCCAGCTCGCCAAGGCGTTCGGCGCGCGTGTCGTCACCACCGCGGGTTCCGCGGAGAAATGCGATGCCTGCGTTCGGCTCGGCGCCGAGAGAGCCGTCAATTACCGTTCCGAGGATTTCGTCGCGGCCACCAAGGCGGCGACCGGCGGCAAGGGCGCCGATCTGATCCTCGACATGGTGGGGGGCGACTACATCGAGCGCAATTACGAAGCCGCCGCCGTCGAGGGCCGCATCGTGCAGATCGCGTTTCAGGGTTCCCCGCGCGCGAACGTCGATTTTCGCCGGCTGATGCTCAAGCGCCTGACCCACACCGGCTCGACGCTGCGCGCGCGTCCGGTAGAGGACAAGGCCGCGATCGCCCGCGCGATCGAGCAGAACGTCTGGCCGCTGATCGCAGCCGGCAAGGTCAAGCCGGTGATCTTCCGCAGCTTCCCGCTGGCGCAAGCTTCGGCCGCCCACGCGCTGATGGAAACCAGCGCTCACATCGGCAAGATCGTGCTGGTGAACGAGGACAGGTGACACGCAGATGATGCACCCGGGAGGCGTGTCGGGCCGTTAACCATATCCGGCCGCCATCGTCCGTCGGCGTCCTGCGATCCGCCTCATCCCGGACACACTCTTGGGCAAGGCGTGACAATCTTGCCCTGGCGCCGCCGCCCCGCTACTCATCGGGCCGCGGCCGCGGATCCATGGCGGTTTCGGAGGACCGATCGGCTTCCAGACATCGCCGGATGCCGACGAGACAACAACCGAGGGCCGCCGCGAGGAGGGTGTCGATTGCGTTTCAGCTGCGCCAGCATAGCGGTGGCGGCGTTCATCGCTGTTGTGCTCGGCGCACCGGCGGCGCGGGCGGTGGACGCGGTGAACGTCCGCCTCGACGTGCCGGCGATCGACCTGACCGACGCGGTCGAGCATCAGCGGACCGAGAGCGACCGCATCCAGGTGTCGACTGCGCCGGGTGCCGACGGCATCGTGCGCCGCATCGAGGTCCGCTCGCGCGAGGCCAACAACAATTGGGTGGTGTTCGCGCTCGCCAATAACGGCGACGAGCAGATCGACCGGCTGATCGTGGCGCCGCATTACCGCATGGTCGGATCCGGCCTGTTGTGGCCGGACCTCGGGGTTTCGCGGATCATCAGCATCACGCCGAGCTCGGGCGATCGCCCGGAACGCCAGGACAGCCCCAGCTCCGATATCTTTCGCATCACGCTCGATCCGGGCTCGGTCATCACCTTCGTGATGGAGATGCGCACCGACCGTCTGCCCCAGCTCTATCTGTGGGAACCGGAAGCCTACAAGGACAAGATCAACAGCTTCACGCTCTACCACGGCATCGTCATCGGCATCGCCGGATTGCTGGCGCTGTTTCTGACCATCCTGTTCGTGGTCAAGGGCAGCATCATGTTCCCGGCCGCCGCGGCGCTGGGGTGGGCGGTGCTCGCCTACATCGGCACCGACTTCGGTTTCTGGGGCAAGGTGTTCGAGCTGGGCGCCGGCGCGGAGCGCATCTGGCGCGCCTCGGGCGAGGCGATCCTGGCGGCGACGCTGCTCGTTTTCCTGTTCGCCTACCTCAACCTCAATCGCTGGCACGTGCGCTACGTGCACATCACGGCGGGATGGCTGACCTTCCTCGGCGCCCTGGTGGCCCTGGCCCTGTTCGATCCGCCGGTCGCCTCCGGCATCGCGCGGATGTCGCTGGTCCTGGTCGCGGTCGCCGGATTCGGCCTCGTCATCTATCTCGCCCTTCACGGCTTCGATCGCGCCGTACTGCTGATCCCGACCTGGCTGCTGCTGATGGTCTGGGTGTTCGCCGCGGGCGCCGCGGTCACCGGGGTGGTGACCAACGACATCATCGCGCCGGCCCTGCTCGGCGGGCTGGTGCTGATCGTGATGCTGATCGGCTTCACGGTGATGCAGCACGCCTTTGCCGGCAGCATCACCAGCGGCATCGTCTCCGACGTGGAGCGCCGGGCGCTGGCGCTCACCGGGGCCGGCGATCTGATCTGGGACTGGGACGTATCCGCCGACAGGGTATTCACCAGCCCCGAGACCGAGCACATGCTCGGCCTCAAGCGCGGCACGCTGGAAGGCTCCGCGGCACGCTGGCTCGAAGTCCTGCATCCGCTCGACCGCGACCGCTTCCGCGCCCAGCTCGACGGCGTGCTCGACCGCCGCCGCGGGCGCCTGGTGCTGGACTTCCGGCTGCGCACGCCCGACGGGCATTACCTGTGGTTCGCCTTGAAGGCGCGGCCCGTGGTCGGCTCCGACGCCGAGGTGGTGCGTCTGGTCGGGACCTTGACCGATGTCACCGAATTCAAGACGGCCGAGGAGCGGCTGCTGCACGATGCGGTGCACGACAATCTCACCGGGCTTCCCAACCGCGAGCTGTTCCTCGACCGGCTCGACGCCGCGCTCTCCTTCGCCAAGGTCGACGCGGCGATCCGGCCGACCGTGGTGGTGATCGATCTCGACCGCTTCAAGCAGGTCAACGATTCGGTCGGCGTCGCGGTCGGCGATTCGATCCTGCTCACGCTCGCCCGGCGGCTCGGCCGCCTGCTCAAGCCGCAGGACACCTTGGCGCGACTGGGCGGCGACCAATACGGCCTGCTGCTGCTGTCCGAGCGCGAGCCCGACCGCATCACCGCCTTCGCGGACACGATCCGCAAGACGCTGCGCGCCCCCATCACGTTCAACGACCGCGAAATCCTGCTGACCGCCTCGATCGGCCTGGCGCTCGCGGAGGGACAGTCGCAACGCAAGGAAGAAATCCTCAAGGATGCCGAGCTCGCCATGTATCACGCCAAGCGCATCGGCGGCGACCGCATCGAGGTGTTCAAGCCGGCCATGCGCGCCCGCAAGACCGATCGCCTGGCATTGGAGACGGAGTTGCGGCGCGCGCTCGAGCGCGACGAGATCGTGCTGCTGTACCAGCCCATCGTGTGGCTCGAGGACCGCACCGTGGCGGGCTTCGAGGCGCTGATGCGCTGGGACCATCCCAAGCTGGGCCGGCTGTCGCCTTCGGAATTCATCGCCGTCGCCGAAGAGATCGGCATCATCGTCGACCTCGGCCTGTTCGCGCTCGAGCACACCGCGCGACAGCTCACGCAATGGCAGCGCGCGACCCGGAGCCGCTATCCGGTGTTCGCGAGCGTGAACGTGTCGTCGCGGCAATTGCTCCGTCACGATCTGATCCACGACCTTCGCGGGGTTCTCGGCCGTCACGGGCCGGCTCGCGGCTCGCTCAAGCTCGAGCTCACCGAATCACTGGTGATGGAGAACCCGGAATATGCCGCGCAGATGCTCGGCCGCATCCGCGATCTCGGCGCCGGCCTGGCGCTCGACGATTTCGGCACCGGACATTCCTCGCTGTCCTATCTGCAGCGCTTCCCGTTCGACACGCTGAAAATCGATCAGTCGTTCGTTCGCACCACCGGCAAGGGCAAACGGCCGGTGATCCTGCGCTCGATCATCGCGCTCGCCCACGATCTCGGCATGGACGTCATCGCCGAGGGCGCCGAAACCGATTCCGATGCGGTCGAGCTCTATCAGCTAGGCTGCGAATACGCGCAGGGCTATGTGTTCGGCGAGCCGGTCGACGCCGAGGAGGCCTATCGGCTGCTCACGGAAGAAGAGATCGAGATCGCAGGGGTCGGCAATCAATAATCAGAAGTCGGAATCGAGACCTCGGAGCCATTCTGATTTCTGAACCCAGACCGCTCTCACGCGTGTCCCGATTCGCTCGACAGCATGCCGGGCTCGACGCCGATCTTGCGCAATGCCTTGCCGTATTTTGCCTCGATGTCGGGACCGAAGATGAGCTCGGAATCCGCCGCGCAGTGCAGCCAGCCGTTTTCCTGGATTTCGGTCTCGAGCTGGCCGGCCGCCCAGCCGGCATAGCCGAGCGCCAGCACCGCGCTTTCCGGGCCCTTGCCGCGCGCGATCGCCTTGAGGATGTCGAGCGTGGCGGTGAGGCAGATGCCGTCGTCGATCGGCAGGGTCGAATTCTCGATGAAGAAATCGGCCGAGTGCAGCACGAAGCCGCGGCCGGTCTCGACTGGGCCGCCCTTGAGCACCTTCACCATTCCGGCCTGGGGCGGCAGCTGGATGAGGTCGGCCGCCGGAATGACCTCGAGCTGCACCAGAAGATCCGAGAAATTGATGTTCGCAGCCGGTTGATTGACGACGATGCCCATCGCGCCTTCGGAGGAATGCGCGCACACGTAGATCACGCTGCGGGAAAAACGCTCGTCGCGCATCGCCGGCATGGCGATCAGCATTTGTCCGTCGAGATAGCCCCGACCGGAGATTTTCTGCGTCTTCTGCGCGACACGCATTGAAAAAGGTTACCCGATCCGCGTTTCCATGAAAACAAAACTTATTGCGGCAGAGTGCCACCGCATTGCTCCCGGCGCCGCCACGATCACGACGAATTCAATGGCGGAGCACGGCTTTGGCACCTAAACCTGCGTTCATGTTCGCAGGTCCTTTGCGCGCACGTTCCTTTCTCGCACGTTTCGCCGCCGTTCTCGCGCTCGGCACCGCCATCGCTTCGCCGGCACGGGCGGCGGACGCATCGCCCTGGGACGGCGGGATGCGTTCCGCCGTGCGGCTGATCGCCGGAACACCAACGAACGACGGCGGTAAAAAGGTCCTGCGCGGCGGCATCGAAATTCACCTCGATCCCGGCTGGAAGACGTACTGGCGTTATCCCGGCGATTCCGGAATTCCCCCCCGCTTCAGCTTCACCCGATCGGAAAATCTGGAATCGGTCCGCTTGCTGTGGCCGGCGCCGAAACGCTTTGGCACCCTCGGGGAGACATCGATCGGGTATACGGACGACGTGATCTTTCCGATCCGCGTCCTGCCGCGCGACCCGGCCCGACCGGTCCTGCTGCGCTTCGACGTCGATTATGCCATCTGCGAAAATTTGTGCATCCCCGCCGACGGCAAGGCCGAGCTCCTGCTCGGCGAGGAACCGAGCTCGCACGAAGACGCATTGCGGCAGAGCGAACAGCGCGTTCCCAAGCTGGTCGCGATCGGGCCGAGAGCAGCGCTTGCGATCGAGGCGGTGACACGCGAAGCTCACGGCGAGCGGCCGCGCATCCTGGTCGACGTTCGAGCGCCGGAGGCGGCGCGAGTGGATCTGTTCGCGGAGGGGCCGACGCCCGACTGGGCTTTGCCCATACCCCAACCGATCTCGGGAGCGCCCGCGGGCCTGCAGCGGTTCGCGTTCGAGCTCGACGGAATACCGCCGGGCGCGATGGAGGAAGACGCGATGCTGCGGCTGACCGCGATTGCGCAGGATCAGGCGATCGAGGTGGTAACGCTGCCGGAGAACCGATGACGACGATGAAGTGATCGGCACGAGGTCAGAGAACCAGAATCGTCATTCCGGCCAAGGCCGCGAAGCGGCCGCGAGCCGGAACCCATGATCACCGTCCCTCGTAATGATCCACGGTCAGTGATCTTGGGTCCCCGCTTTCGCGGGGACGACGCGCCCTCAGATCCGTCTAGTGTCGTCCGCCTACTAGGGAGAGAAACCTCATGAGCATCAAGGTCGGCGATCGCTTGCCGGAAACCAAGTTCCGGGTCATGACCTCCGAAGGGCCGGCATGGAAGAGCACCAGCGAGTTCTTCAAGGGCAAGAAGGCGGTCCTGTTCGGAGTGCCGGGCGCTTTCACGAGCACCTGCAGCAATATGCATCTGCCGGGGTTCCTGCAGAATCTCGATGCCATCAAGGCCAAGGGCGTCGACACGGTCGCGGTCACCGCCGTCAACGACATGTTCGTGATGGAAGCCTGGAAACGTGCGACCGGCGCCGACGGCAAGATCGAATTTCTGGCCGACGGCAACGCCGAATTTGCCAAGGCGCTCGACCTCACGTTCGACGGCGCGGCCGTCGGCCTGGGGCTGCGCTCCAAGCGCTATTCCATGGTTGTGGAGGATGGAATGGTCAAGCGCCTCAACATCGAGGAAGCGCCCGGCAAGGCCGAGATCTCCGGCGCGGAGGCGCTGTTGAAGCAGCTTTGAGTTCGAACG
>DASWCW010000116.1:0-5707 GCA_036395835.1 Xanthobacteraceae bacterium | reverse complement strand
TCGCTCGTGCTCGCTTTGCCGGCCGGTGAATTTCGCGGCGTGGAACGCATCTCTGTGATCCCCGATAAGGGAAGCCTGATCGGGGAGGAGTCTATTGCTGCAATTGAATCGATTGCGCTAACGGACTTGCAAGAAAACTGTTAACCGCCGTTAACCAATGCGGCGGCGGCGCCGCGCCTCAGCCCACCCGGTGGGCGGGCGTCCCCTCGCCTGCGCCGAGCTCGGCGAGCACGGTCTCGCCCGCGATTGCCGTCTGGCCCTGGCCGACCCTGAGCTTGGCGTTCTGCGGCAGGTAGACGTCGACCCGCGAGCCGAACCGGATCATGCCGATGCGCTCGCCGGCGCCGACCGCGTCGCCTTCGCGCACGAACGGCACGATGCGGCGCGCGATCAGGCCCGCGATCTGCACCACGCCGATGCGCGCCCCGCCTGCGTCGATCACCAATGCGTTGCGCTCGTTGTCCTCGCTCGCCTTGTCGAGATCCGCATTGAGGAACCTTCCCGCCCGATACACCATCCGCTCGATGCGTCCGGTGACCGGGCTGCGGTTCACGTGACAATCGAACACGCTCATGAAGATCGAGACCCGCGGCAGCGCCGCCGCGCCGAGCGCGAGCTCCGCGGGCGCTACCGCGCGGGTGACGAGGCTGATGCGGCCGTCGGCCGGCGCCACGACGAGCCCGTCCGCGAGCGGCGTCACGCGCGGCGGATCGCGGAAGAAATACACGACCCACAGCGTCGCCAGCGCGCCGAGCGCGCCGAGCGGCGGCCAGGCGAGGAGCAACACCACGGCAGCGATCGCGAACACGGCGATGAAGGGATAGCCCTCGCGGTGAATCGGGACGAGCTGCGCGCGGATCGAAGCGATCACCGACATCGGGCGATCATTCCGCGGCGTCGGCGCGCGCCACCGCGTCGGCCTCTTCGTCCGCCTCGGCCGCGGGGAGCGGCATTTCCTCGACCGGCGGGTTGCGGTTGGGCGCGCTGGATTCCTCGGCGACCCGCGCCAGCCGCTCGCGCGCCTCCTCGGCCTCGCGCTGGCGATTCCACATGCTGGCATAGAGTCCCGCGCGCGCAAGCAGCGCCTGGTGCGTGCCGCGCTCGACGATCGCGCCGTCGTCGAGCACGATGATCTCGTCGGCGGCGACGATGGTGGAGAGCCGATGCGCGATCACCAGGGTGGTGCGGCTCTTGGAAACGCGATCGAGCGCGTCCTGGATGTCTTTCTCGGTATGGCTGTCGAGCGCCGAGGTCGCCTCGTCGAGCAACAGGATCGGCGGACCCTTGAGGATCGTGCGGGCGATCGCGACGCGCTGCTTCTCCCCGCCGGAGAGCTTGAGGCCGCGCTCGCCGACCTCGGTGTCGTAACCCTTAGGCGCCATGCGGATGAACGCGTCGATCTGCGCCATGCGCGCCGCTTCCTCGACCTCCTCGTCGCTCGCCTCCCAACGGCCGTAGCGGATGTTGTAGCGGATGGTGTCGTTGAACAGCACAGTGTCCTGCGGCACCATCCCGATCGCGGCGCGCAGTGAAATCTGCGTCACGTCGCGGACGTCCTGGCCGTCGATGAGAATGCGGCCACCGGTGAGGTCGTAGAACCGGAACAGCAGGCGGGAGATGGTCGACTTGCCGGCGCCGGAGGGGCCCACGACCGCGATGGTCTTGCCGGCGGGGACTTCGAAGCTGAGGTCTTTGAGGATCGGCCGCTCCGGCTCGTAGGCGAAGTTGACGCCCTCGAAGCGGATCGCGCCATTCGTCACCACCAGCGGCTTCGCCCCGGGCCGGTCCCTGATCTCGGGATCGCGCGAGAGAATCCCGAACATCATCTCGATGTCGATCACCGCCTGCTTGATCTCGCGATAGACCATGCCCATGAAATTCAGCGGCTGATAGAGCTGGATCATCATGGCATTGATCATGACGAAATCGCCGACCGTATGCGTGCCGGACTGGATGCCGAGCACGCAAAGGATCATGGCGGCGGTCAGCCCGAGCGTGAAGATCACCGCCTGTCCGGCATTGAGCACGGCGAGCGATGTATAGGTCTTGATGCTGGCGTCCTCGTAGCGCGCCATGGAACGATCGTAGCGGCGCGTCTCACGCTCCTCCGCGACGAAATATTTCACGGTCTCGTAGTTGAGCAGCGAATCGACCGCCTTGGTGTTGGCCTCGGTGTCGCTCTCGTTCATCTTGCGGCGGATGCCGATGCGCCACTCGGTCGCCGAATAGGTGTACCACATGTAGAACGCGATCGTCGCCAGGATGATCAGCACGTAGCGCCAATCGAACTGGTAGAGCAGCACGGCGATGATCAGCCCGACCTCGAGGATGGTGGGCACGAGCTGCAGGATCACCATTCGGACGATGACCTCGATGCCGGTGCGCCCGCGCTCCAGCACCCGCGTGAGCCCGCCGGTCTTGCGCTCGAGATGGAAGCGCAGCGACAATCGATGCATGTGCTCGAAGGTGAGAATGGCGAGGCGCCGCACCGCGTGCATCGCCACACGGGCGAACAGCCCGTCGCGCACCTGGGTGAGCAGCGCCATCAGCAGGCGCATGCCACCGTAGGCGATCGTCATGGCGATGGGAACGGCGATGACCCAGACCCAGGCGGACGCGGCGAACGGCGCGCTGCCCTGGCCGGCGAGCGCATCGGTCGCCCATTTGTACGTGAAGGGGACGGCGACGGTCGCGAGCTTGGCGAACAGCAGTAGCACCATCGCGGCGACGACCCGGAGCTTGAGATCGGCGCGATCGCCGGGCCAGATGTAGGGCCACAGATGCACCAGCGTGGACAACAGCGTGCCGCGCTCGCCGGAACCGCCCGTTGCCGGCTTCTCGGGAAATCCGCCGCGTTTCATTCGCTCGCCCGCAATGCTGGAACCGTGTCCCGGCCCGGATGGTTGAAGGTGCTTCCCTGGGGCCTCATATAGGCGCTCTTGCGGCTTTGATCACCTTGTTCCGCCGGCGGCCGGCGGCCGGTCGGGAAGACGTCGCTTTCGCCCCGGAATTACGGCGATGCAGAGACCGCGCGCAACGCCGAACGGCGCTCGAAGACCTCGGTCCGCGTCTTGACGCTTCCCGAGACGCAATGCCAGAACCCGGAATGAATACGATCCGTAGCCTCTGCGTCTATTGCGGTTCGGGTCCCGGCACCGACCCGGGATTTGCCGACGCGGCGCGCCAATTGGGAAAGATCCTGGCCGAGAACCGGGTCGGGCTGGTCTACGGCGGCGGCTCGCTCGGCCTGATGGGAACGTTGGCCACGAGCGTGCTCGACCATGGCGGCCGGGTGACCGGCGTCATCCCCGAGTTCCTCACCGGCCGCGAGCACGTCATGGCGCGCGCCCAGGAGATCGTCGTCACGCGCGACATGCACGAGCGCAAGCGCGTCATGTTCGAGCGCGCGGACGCATTCGTGGCGCTGCCGGGCGGCATCGGCACCCTCGAGGAGCTGGTCGAGCAGATCACCTGGGCTCAGCTCGGCCGCCATCGCAAGCCGATCGTGATCGCCAACATCGGGAAATTCTGGGATCCGCTGCTCGCGCTGTTCGATCACATGCGGACGCTCGCCTTCATCCGCCCCGGCCTCAACGTCGAATGCGTCGTGGTCGAAAAGGTCGAGCATATCTTGCCCAACCTCGCCGCGATCCTGCGCGCGGTCCCGGAGGAGGAGCGCCGGCGCGCCGCGAAGACGGTGGAGCGGATGTGACGCGCCCTCATTTGGCGCGCCCTCATTTCACGAACGTCACCGCCTCGATGCGATTGCCCTCAGGATCGCGGATGAAGGCGGCGTAATAGCCTGCGCTGTATTCCGGCCGCGGCCCCGGGTCGCCGTCGCTCGTGCCGCCTGCGGCGAGCGCGGCGGTGTGGAATGTTTGCACCGCTTCGACATTGGGCGCCCGCACGCAGATATGCGCGCCGCTGTCGGACGCGGTCGGCGGCATCGAGGGGCGGTGATTGAGCCAGAATTCCGGATAGCGTTTGCCGAATCCCACGGTCGCCGGCCGATTCCGCAGCCTGGTGTAGCCGATCGCGCCGAGCACCGCCTCGTAGAAACGCGCGCTTGCTTCGAGGTCGCGAACCGAAATGGAGATGTGATCGATCATACCAACTCACGCCGGAGCGCCGGATTTGACCAGCTTGTAGACGATGGAATCCATCAAGGCCTGGAACGAGGCCTCGATGATGTTGGCCGATACGCCCACCGTGGTCCAGCGTTCGCCGGCCTCGTCCTGGCTCTCGACCAGCACGCGGGTGACCGCTTCGGTGCCGGTGTTGAGAATGCGCACGCGATAGTCGGTGAGCTTCAGGCCGGCGATATAGCGCTGATATTTGCCGAGATCTTTCCGCAAGGCGAGATCGAGCGCATTGACGGGGCCGGCACCTTCGGCGGCCGAGATCAGCGTCTCGTTGCCGACCTTCACCTTGACCACGGCCATGGCCACGGTGACCGGCTTGCCCAGCGCGTTGAAGCGCCGCTCGACGTTGACGTCGAATTGCTCGACCGTGAAATATCTCGGCACCGTGCCCAGCATCTCGCGCGCCAGCAACTCGAACGAAGCATCCGCCGCCTCGTAGGCGTAGCCCAGCGCCTCGCGCTCCTTGACTTCTTCGAGCAGGCGGGCGAGCCGAGAATCCTCCTTGTCGACCGCGATCCCGATCCGCTCGAGCTCCGCGAGCAAGTTGGACCTGCCCGATTGATCCGATACCAGCAGGCGGCGGCGATTGCCCACCGTTTCCGGATCGACGTGCTCGTAGGTTGCGGGCTCCTTGACGATTGCCGAGGCGTGAATGCCGGCCTTGGTCGCGAACGCGCTGTCGCCGACGTAGGGCGCGTGGCGGTCGGGCGCGCGGTTGAGCATCTCGTCGAGCGCGTGCGAGACACGCTTGAGCTTCTTGAGCCCGACATCCGAAATGCCGATCTCGAATTTCTGGGCGAATTCCGGCTTGAGCATCAGGGTCGGAATGATCGAAACCAGATTGGCATTGCCGCAGCGCTCGCCGAGACCGTTGATCGTGCCCTGGATCTGGCGCGCGCCGGCGCGCACCGCGGCGAGCGAATTGGCGACCGCCTGCTCGGTGTCGTTATGGGCATGGATGCCGATGTGGTCGCCCGGGATTTTTCGCGCCACTTGGCCGACGATCGTCTCCACCTCGTGGGGCAAGGCGCCGCCGTTGGTGTCGCACAGCACCACCCAGCGGGCGCCCTCCTCGTAGGCCGCGCTCGCACAGGCGAGCGCGTAGCCGGGGTTTGCCTTGTAGCCGTCGAAAAAATGCTCGCAGTCCACCAGCACCTCGCGGCCCTTGGCCTTGGCCGCGCGCACGCTGTCGCGGATGGAGGCGAGGTTTTCCTCCGGCGTGGTCTCGAGCGCGACGCGCACGTGATAATCCCAGGCCTTGGCGACGAAGCAGATCGCGTCGGCCTCGGCCTCGAGCAGCGCCGCAACGCCCGGATCGTTCGAGAGCGAGCGCCCCGGCCGGCGCGTCATGCCGAACGCCGTGAAAGAGGCCGCAAACTTGCGCTGTTCGGAAAACAGCTGGGTGTCGGTCGGGTTCGCTCCCGGATAGCCGCCCTCGATGTAATCGATGCCGAATTCGTCGAGCATTCGCGCGATCGCGACCTTGTCGGCGAGGGTGAAATCGACGCCGTTGGTCTGCGCGCCGTCGCGCAGCGTGGTGTCGAACAGATAGAGCCGCTGTTTCA
>DASWCW010000115.1:0-1635 GCA_036395835.1 Xanthobacteraceae bacterium | reverse complement strand
GCTGCGGTGGGATGGTCGGCCGATGCGCTGGAGGCGCAGGCCTTCGCCTATCTGGCGGTGCGCACCCTGCGAGGCCTACCCATCACGTTCCCGAGCACGACGGGAGTTGCGCGGCCGATGGCTGGCGGCCTGGTGGTCAGGCCGTAAACCCTGCCCTACGGGGAGGGATTATGCCGCGCTGGTCTTGCGGTCGCCCTTGAGCCGCTTGTCGAGATAGAGGTTGATTGCCTGCATCAGGGCGTCGATCTTCCCGTCGAAGAAATGGTTCGCTCCCGGAACGATCTTCTGGTCGATGATGATGCCCTTCTGGGTCTTGAGCTTTTCGACCAGGCCGGTGACGTCCTTGGCCGGAACGACGGCATCCTTGTCGCCGTGGATGATGAGGCCGGAGGAAGGGCAGGGCGCCAGGAATGAAAAATCGTAGAGGTTGGCCGGCGGGCAGATGGAGATGAAACCCTCGATCTCCGGACGCCGCATCAGCAATTGCATGCCGATCCACGCGCCGAACGAGAACCCGGCGATCCAGCAGCTGCGAGCCTCGGGATTGAGCGATTGCGCCCAATCGAGCGCGGAGGCTGCGTCCGACAGCTCGCCCTGCCCGTGATCGAAGGCGCCCTGGCTGCGGCCGACACCACGGAAATTGAAGCGCAGCACCGCAAAGTTTCGATGCGCGAACGCATAATAGAGCTGGTAGACGATCTGGTGGTTCATCGTGCCGCCGAACTGCGGGTGCGGATGGAGCACGATGGCGATCGGCGCGTTCTTCTGCCGGGCCGGGTGGTACCTGCCCTCGATCCGTCCTGCGGGACCGGTGAAGATGACCTCTGGCATAGGCAAGCACCTCGACAATCAAATGGGAATTCCCGCGCGCTTGACGCAAGCGGCGCATGCACGCTACGAGCTGCAAGCCTTCTAAGTTTTTGGGCCGTCAGGCGTTTTATCGGCACGCGCCAAGGGCGGCGGCACTGGCGGCCCTGTGGCCTGCTTTTAGCACGATCCGGAAGGCGAAAAGCAAGGCGAAAAACAAGCGTTCCGTGAGATAAAGGACGCGAGAACCGACATGGCAAGGGCCTATCTCGATTGGAACGCGACGGCGCCGTTGCGCCCGCAGGCCCGCGCCGCGTTCCTCGCAGCCTGCGAGCTCGTCGGCAATCCGTCTTCCGTGCATGCGGAAGGCCGCGCCGCCCGGGCGCTCATCGAGCGCGCCCGCGCAGAGGTCGCGGCGCTCGTCGGAGCCGAGGCGCGCCGCGTGATTTTCACCTCGGGCGCGACCGAGGCCAATATGCTGGCCCTGACCCCGCACCTCGAGGTGGGCAGCGACCGGCGCCCCCGCGACCGATTGCTGATATCGGCCATCGAGCACCCGTCGGTGCGTTGCGGCGGGCGTTTCCGCTCGGACGCGGTCGAGGAAATCCCGGTGACAGCCCGGGGGATCGTTGATCCTGCGGCGCTGGAATCCCGCCTCGCCGAGCTTTCCCGCGCGGGAAACCGCGCGCTGGTCTCCATCATGCTCGCAAACAACGAGAGCGGGGTCGTCCAATCGATTCAAAACGTTTCCGAAATGATCCATGCCGCGGGCGGGCTGCTGCACGTTGACGCGGTCCAGGCCGCGGGCCGCATTGCTGTCGCGATCGA
>DASWCW010000114.1:0-25567 GCA_036395835.1 Xanthobacteraceae bacterium | reverse complement strand
GCCCGGCCCGGAACGATGGGCCCACTCGTCGACAGCCCTCGGGCAGAGGACGAAAATCGGGCCGCAGCAATCTCGATTGCGATCCGACCCCCGATGCGCTGAAATTCCGGATGAGCTAAGCTGCCCACGCGGTGCAGGGTTCGGCAGGCGAGCGCAAACATGTTTTTCCCTTCGACAAAACTCAATGCGGCCATCAACGCGCTGCTGGCCGAGCATCTGCTCTCCTACGTCGAACTGACCCCGCAGAACCCGTACGCAAAAACTCTTGCCGAAGCCATGCTCGCCGGCGCCAAATCACGCAGGCCGAAAGCATTCGATGCTGCGCAGTTCACCGAGGAATTCAACGCTGCCCCGCGATTCACTCAGCTCAATGTCATCGCGTCGGGCTTCCAGGAATTGGGCAGGACCCCTCAGGGAACTTCTTGGCGGCGGGTTCGCAAGCCATTCTCCCCGTTGGAGAATGCCAAGAAGATCGAGAAGGCGCAGCACATGCTGTTTTTCCACCACGGCATCGACGTGCGGATCAGGAGCGGCTCCTTCAAGCTGGTGGACTGGGGCTTGTGCGATTTGCGATTGGGAAATCCGCAGGAGAAGTGACAAGCCAGGGCGCGGGAGCGAGCGTTTGGAGGTCGGCATGGAATACGACGACTACCTTCGCAGCCAAGCCGAGCAATATCGGCAGCTCGCAGAGAAAGCCGAAGATCGCTTCGTCAGGGAAGAGCTACTCGGGTTGGCCGCGGTCTGCGAGGAGGTGGCCAACAATATCGAGGATCGCCTCACGGCCGGATGATGAAGGTGACGTGGGTCGCGACCACGGCGCTCAATGGCTGAAGGAGACCCCCTACGCCGGCGCGACGCTCCCGGCAGCTTCGCGGTTCCGGCGCGCCTCGACCTCCTCGGTCGTCTCGGCGATGGCGCGCCACAATTGAGCGATGCTGAGCAACATCAGCTTGTACGGAAAGTCCTTGGCTTCCCGGGCCAGGAGCACGCATTTCATCGCCTGGCTGCGGCATATCTCCGGATTTTGCATGGCCCCTTCGGCGGCGGCTGCCGACCTTCTGTGCGCGTCAGGGGCCACGCTGCTCCGGTCATGGTTAATGTTGCGTTAAAGCCCGAGCGATGCGCATTGCCGTGACGGCTCCATCCCAAGACCGGACCGGCCTGGGGATGGCAGTCATGCTCGCTTCATTGGACCAGGCCCGGCCATTCAGCTGTGACTACGCACAACGCGGGCGCGAGCAGCGCTCAGGCACGGTCGCGCAGTTCGCGCACGCCTTCCGTCTGGGCACAATGAACGCAACAAAAGATCGTGCCGCCTTTTTCCACGCCGTGACCGACGATGTGGGTGCCGCAGTTCGGGCAAGTCGGCGCGACGCCATGGATCGCGCATTCGAAACTGTCGAACGTGTGGGTCACCCCGTTCATGACCACCTGAAACGCCTTGTCATAGTCGTTTCCGCAAGTTTCGCATCTGGACATGGGCCGCCTCACATGTTGTTTCGTGAACGCCACGGAATCCAATCCGGAGCCGGGGCACCGGTTCCAATGTTCGAGCATCCGTCCACGCGGCCCCAACGTCCTTCAACTCTTGTCCGGTTTGGAACTGCTCTCAACCGCTGCTGCAGCGAACGTAAACCGCCGTGCCGCGCTCGCTCGACCACTGCAGACGGTCACCGGAAACCGCCAAGTTGATGTTCGCATTCCATGCCGTTCCATTCCCGGCGCAGACCGCGCTGACACGCCATCCGGAACCTTCGCGCTCGATCGGCCCAAACGAACAAGCGGCACCATGGCCCTCGGCCCGCCGGCGGCTGATGCGGATACCCCCACCTTGCGCCGGCCGACACTCGGCAGCATCGGATGCCCAGGTCCCCATGAACGTTTCGGCTGCTGTGAGCGCTTGCTGCTTGCCGACAGCGGCCCCCGGCGGCGGAACGGAAGCCGCTCGCTGCATATGTGCCGGCTCGCGCGATTGCGTTTCGGCAGCGCGCTCGGCTTTTCGTTGCGCATTCACGTCGAACAATCGCGCTTGAATGTTCGCGTTCCAATGGCCGTCGGGGACAAGCGCATGGGCCGCTTTGAATTCACGGAGCGCCTGTCGCGATCGCGGCCCCCAGATCCCGTTCGGCTTCCCGACCAAGAATCCGAGCTCGATCAGCCGCTGCTGCACCCTTGTGGCGTCCTCGATTCGCAGGAGATCGAGCGTTGCCCGAGCCTCGCGGCTGTCGCCCCCCGATGCCTGCGTTCCGTGGGTCGGCGTGCCCGACGGGAGCGGACTCGTCGACCCGAGATGGCGGAGATATTGCCGCCAATCGCTCGGATGCTCGTTCGCCGCGACGATCCAGAGCGAGGCGCCTGCCGCGATCAGCGCGGCGGTTGCCATCGATGTCCAGATCCATCGCCTCGTTCCTGAATGATCGGATTCTTCACATTCGGGACGGGCGGTGTCGACGCCATGCAGTTGACGGAGAACCCACCGCAGGTCTTCCGCGAGCTCGCGCGGTAAAACGGATCGCGCAATGGCCGGCTTGTCTCTCGCCGGCTCACGCTTATCCGGCGCCAGCCGCAATGCGACGACCTTGCTCTCCTGGTGCATGGGCCCGATCCCCTCGATGTCCCGCCTCACGGAATTGGTCGCCGCGGGCCGCGGACCGGTTCAACGCTCTTGCCCCTAGCTGTCCGCTGGCGCCCGATATTTCCGCCAAATCCGCCGCAGGACCCCGATAGAGGGGCTCCCGGGTCGGCGTACCGGCCCGATCCCGTCTCGGACCGCCTCAACGCTTCCGAAGCAGCGTGCCAGCCGTTTCACCGATCGAGGAAACGCTGGGCGCAGCCGAGAAAGCCGACGCAGGGACCGTCGTTTCGATCGAGGAGGTCGGGGAGACGCTCTCCGAAGTGACGAACACATGGAATGGCCCCGTGTTGGCGAGACGCCAGACCGGAGTTGGCGGCGTGACGAGCGAACCCGCGACGGAGACCGAGAGCTTGTCGGCACGAGGAAAAACGACCACCGGCGTCAATGCCACGTGCGGCACGCTCTTATGCAGATCGTCGAGATGCCCGAGGTTGGGCATCGCAAACGGGGCAGCCGGCGAGGAAACTTGACCGGAGGAAGTCGCGGAGTAGTACCGAGCCTCGAAATATTCCTGCGAGAAACGCGCTTCGTACTGGCTCTCCACGGTCGCTGAGGCTTCGTGGGGTGCAGCGAGATTGGAAGGGTCCGAAGGCGTCTCGAGTCGATGCAAATCCGGCTCGAGAACCCGTCCTTTCCATTGCTCGATCGAATCGAGCAGGAACGCCGTTGCGTAGTCCTCGCCGAAGCCTTGGTTCCAGACTAGGGCAGCGATCGCGGCCGCGAGAATGCCGCCGAGCCCGAAGCCGACCGCGATCCAACGTCCGGTAGGGAATCCTGCTGGCATGTTCGCATCTCCCGTCCGGTGCGCTGCGGTTGACGAAACCCGGGCTGATCCAGCCGGGCCGCGAAGGCCGTTAATCGCAAACCTGTACCGGGGAACGCGCCCAGCCCGTACCCATCCCAGACCGGCTCGCCGCGCATCCAGTAGCAAAATCGCGGCGGCATTGGCGCCGGCCCGGGCGCGACGTACGCGGGCGGAGGCTCGGAATAACGCGGGCCTGCGTAGAATGTAGGCCGATCCGGCAGGGGCTCGGATCCGATGGCAACACCCGCCTCGATCCCCAGCACGTCGGTTGCCCGCGCTTCATGGGTCCCGATCGTCGCGAACAGGATGGTTCCCGCACTCAAAGCCATAATCGCGTGTCTCATGGTTCCCCCCACATACCGGCGATGCCGGTCGGCCCGTCCGCCGCGAATTGCGGCTGCAGGCAGTCGCGCCACCCGCCTGTCCGGTTCACGAGGCCGGATAAGAAAGTTTTCATGGCGCCGGTATTCGGGGCACAAAGTCGCGCTCGTTATGGATACTTCGGCGGCCGCAAGGCGTTATCCGAGCGGCGCAAGTCATTGGGAACACATCGATGCCCTCGCTCGACGCATCCGCGGTTGCCAAGCTGCCGGTCGAATTCGGCCACGGGAGCGCATTGCGGGGCGGGCGCGCGCATGCAAGTTCCCGCTCGTCGCGGCAGAGCTCGGCAGCATCCCAGAAGGCGGCCCGACCTGCGGTGGGAAGAGGGTTGAACATGCTGAAGATGCAGCCATCATGAGCAGAGCTTTCGTCAAGGAAACCGACGCGACCGTCGAGGAGCTTCCGGAGCGCCCGATCTCACCGCATCCGAATTTCGTGACGGCGGAAGGTCTCGCCCTCATCGAGGCGACGCTGGCTCGTCTGCAGCGGGAGCACGCAGCTGCGCAAGCCGCGAGCGATCGGGCCGTCTTGGCCAAGCTCGCGCGTGACCTGCGGTACTGGACATCCCGCAGGACGACCGCGCAAGTGATCGCGCCGCCGTCGAATTCCAGCGAAGTGCAGTTCGGCTGCACCGTTACCATCCGGCGCGAGGACGGCCGCCGGCAGACCTATCGCATCGTGGGCGAAGACGAAGCCGATCCGTCGCGCGGCACGATCTCCTACGTGTCCCCGGTCGCGCGCGCGTTGACCGGCAAGAAGCTCGGCGATGTCGCGCGCGCCGGAACGTCCGATGTCGAGGTGATCGAAATTCGATCGTGATTGCGGCTTCCGACGCTCGGAACCGAATCAACAGATTGGGTTCGGGAATCTTCCCGAGCTTGCGCGCGCGCGGTTCAGGCGGGTTTCTCCGCCAGCCATACAGCGTCCGCGGCCAGTTCCGGCCAGCCGATGGCGCGAGCGGCGCGAGCGGCCGCTTGGAGCCCCGGCAGCGAGGCGTCCCATCGGCCCGCAACGATGCGCTGACCGGTCGTTGCACCGGATTCGTCCGCCACGAGCCAACGCGCCGGCGGGCCCATGACCTGCGGCCGAAGCATGCGGTCTCGGGGCCATCCGGAACCTTCGGCGATGAACGCCGTATCGGTCGGCCCGCCCGGGATCAGCACGTTCACCGTGATGCCGCTGCCCTCGAGTTCCTGCGCCCACACGGCCGACATCGATTCCAGCGCCGCCTTGGTCGCGTCGTACGGCAAGACGCGCAACATCGTGCGAAAGCTGGTCGTGTTGTTGACGATCCTCCCCCAACCGCGCTGTTTCATTTCCGGCAAGGCGGCACGGGTGACCAGCATGGGCGCGCGCACGTTGACGTCGAAGAACCTGTCCCAGATCTCCGCCGTAAGTTCCTCGATCGCCGGATGACGAAGCTCCGCGTCGGGACGCAACGAGCTCACCCCGATGCCGGCATTGTTGATGACCGCATCAACCCGGCCGAATCGCGCCGCTGCCGCCGCGACGGCGTCGAGACACGCGGCTGCGTCGGCGAGATCGGCGAGGATCGGGCAGAGACGCTCGCTCACGTCCGATCGGCCGCAAACAAGGGAGAGCCGGCTCAGCGCGGATTCGCTCTTGTCGACCGCCGCGACGAAGTGCCCGTCGCCCAGCAGCGCTTGGGTAATGGCCGTTCCGATGCCGCCGGCCGCACCGGTCAGCAGCACCACGCGACCACCGCCAGGGCGAGACTGCATGCTCATCTGCGTCGAACCGAATGTTAAAGGCTTTCAAGGAGAGGCCCGCTCCCGCGGGCTTGCGGTGTCTACTCCGGAGCCATGGCGTCCTAGAGGGGTCGTGCGCCTGGTATCGTTTGAAGAAGCCTTGCCTTGATTTGATTTTTCGGGTCTTCAACATTGCGTAGCGTGGAGTCCGCTTCATTGCCGCCAATGATGACGTAAGCTTGGTGGACATCGACATCACAGTACAAAATCACCGTGTACGTGCCGTTGAACGCATGACCGTTTCCGTTTTGGATACGGGCGTTGGCAAACAACGGGTCCAGCGCTGATTTTGCGGCGCTGGCGCAGCTTGCCGAGGTCGTACCTGCCGGAAGCGACACGAACCCGATGGTGAGCCGCGGGCCCGCCTGAGCGCTTTGCGAAATTAAGGTCAGCCCGCCAAGAACACAAAGCATAAAGAACCCAATCGACAAGGCTCTTCTCATGGCATTCTCCCTCGTCCACCTCGCATCTGGAGTTTAGTTGAAATGAAGCTGGGGCGCTACTCGTCTCGACATGAAAGAACGGCTCAGTCGCGGAACAATGACCTGTCATCGCTGTCGCGTTCTCCTCTATTGCTGTTGCCCCGCGCGTCAGTTGCTGCAGGGGTTGGATTTCTGCGCACAAGGAAATTCCTGTTGTTACGCACAGCACGAGATCGACCACGGGATTGTCTTCACTCGAAGTATACACCGCGACGCCAACGAAGCTGCCATCGTCATTGACTTGACGACGCGCAGGTTTGCGGGCAAGTTTCCTGACCTACTATTCAGCAGCGCCGGGTTCTACGCCCGCCAAGCGCACAGGAATTGGGGAGTTTCAGAAATGCTGAGACCGATGCTCGCGCTCGTCGCAGTGGCGCTCTTGTTGAGCATGTCATCCGCACTCCGAGCCGAATCCGTTGGCCTGGCGGCTTCCGCTTTGTCGAACGTTTCCGGCCATGGGGCTCCTGCTCGCAACGCGACGATCTTCGGGAAGGGAACGCTGACGCTCGCATGCGTGCAGCCTCCTACCGCCTGCTCCAGCAACAGCGACTGTAGTTGCAGCAGCTGCTGCGGCTCGTGGTCGGGGCGAGGAATATGCCAGCCGAAGTGCTGATCGAGCCCCGGACTGCCGGGCTCGGATCCCCACGCCTTCGCTAAAAGGCCCCGTTGCCCGGGCGCCGAGGGCCGTTTGGAATTGGTTTCGCAGTGGAGGTGCAATACATGTCAAGAACTCCTACCCGGACTCCCAGCGACCCGGCCACTCTGTCGGATGCGGAAATCACCACGACAAAGAAGGTCAGTCGCCGTTCGCTGCTCGCCTCTACGGGCATAGCATTCGCCGCGGGGGCCACCGCTGTGGCTGTCGGCATGAGCATGGCTCGCGCCGGCGACAAGAAAGAAGGCGATATGCGCGACAGGCAGCGGCCGGACCCGCAGCGGAAAGACGCCGACTAGCGAAGGCGTTCGTCCTGTCCAGGCCCGGCAAAGCGTCCGGTCGGCGCGACCGCGGCGCGCGGCTTGTTATTGAGGAGCTGCGTCTCCGGCCCATGCCCCAAGGCTTATGGATAAGGGCCGATCATGCCCGTAATTTCTCCGCAATATGCATTTGATCGCGTCATAGCGCCGGTACCGATCGACCGTTTCCTGGCCGATTATCACGAGCAGCAAACCCTGGTGTTGCACCGAGAACAACCTGAATATTACAGCGATCTTGTTTCGGTAGCGCTCCTGGACGAGTTTCTAAGCGCCAGACCCCCACACCGTGATCGCGTTTTCGCAGTCGATTCCCGTCGCAAGATCCCTCCGGACGAATATATTTTAGCCGATGACCGAATTGACGTGATCCGCTTGTATCAATTGTTCGGCGAGGGGGCGACGATCAGCTTCAGCCAGATGCAGGATCGCGTGCCGGCACTGGCCGCCTTATGCCGCGCGGCGGAGCAGGTTTTCGATTGTCCGTTCCAAGCAAATTTGTATTTTACCCCGCCCAATGCCCAAGGATTCAAGATACACCACGACACCCATGACGTTTTCGTCCTGCAAATAGCCGGATCCAAACGATGGCGCGTGTATGATCCGGTGATCAAGTTGCCGCTCGCGGAGCAAGAGCTCGATGCCGATGAGACGCTTGGACCGGCCGCCGAGGAGTTCACTCTGCAGGCGGGAGACCTCTTTTACTGTCCGCGCGGCTTCCCCCACGACGCCGATGCTACGGATGAGCATTCGCTACACGTGACGTTCGGTGCGCTTGCGTACACCTGGGCCGAAGTGATGATCGAGACAATGGCCGACAGCTGCCTGAATGATCCGGATTTCCGCGCAGCCCTTCCGATCGGTTTTGCCACCGGGCGGGCCGATACCGTCGTGTTGGAGGCCCAGTTCCGCAAGCTGATCGACAAATTCCGCCGCACCGCCCGGCTGAATCCGGCGCTGGACGGGGTCGCCGAAAAGTTCGTCGGCACTCGCCGCGCCCTGGTGCCGCGGCAGCGCGATCAAGCAATCGGACTGAATGCCCTAACGGTCGAGAGCCTGGTGGGCGGGCGCCCCGGGCTGATCTACCGGTGGTGCGGCGGGGAGGATAACGTGAAGTTGCACTGCCATTCGAACGAGATCGGCTTTCCGCGTCGCATCGTGGGCGCTGTAACATACGCGCTTGAAACCCCTCGATTTCAGGTGCGAGACATACCGGGTGCGCTTGATGATTCCAGCAAATTGGTGCTCATCCGGCGTCTTATTCGCGAAGGACTCGTAGTCCTAATTCATTAGGAGCGTGAAGGGTGAAATGGAGAAGATCGTCGAGCCGATCGGTGATGAAGATATTTAAAGTGCCTGCCGTGCTCTTCGCTGACCCGGCAAATGAGCATCTACTCGTCGCAGAAACACAATCCGACTCGCGGCCGAACTGCTGATCCGGGCAGATGGCTGCGGAGCGTCAATTCCGTTTCCGGATCGCCTCTAATCGTGCCGCGATCTTCTGTTCCAAAACCAATGTTCCGATACATTGAACGAAGCCTTCGATGCCTTCGGGACTCCTATACCGGCGCGCCTCCTGGGCGTGCTTTCCCGCCCGTTCGAGTTTATCCGTCAGCTCCAGATCATCGCCATCGAACGCCATCGCGCTCTGATAAAAGTCGTTGGCCAGCAGATGGTGGATCCAGGCGGTACGTTGCGTACAATATCCATTCGCTCGCTGATAACAGAGCTCCGAGCCCTTGTCTCCGCCGGCTTCTGGTTCCGGTAACGAGCTCGCAATTTCCAGGTACCGGTAGAAGGCCTGATGGTAGACGTCCAAAGGTTGGTCACCGCCCGGCAAGGTCTTCAGGCAGCTCTTGTGGGAGAACATCGCGGCGTTCTTGAGCCGCGTTATTTCACCTTCGAAATACCATACGTGGCCAATTTGCTCGTCCAGCTTGCGCAGCGATACAAGCGCCTCTTCGGCCCTGGAAAAGTCGCCAAAACCCGTCTGTTCCAGCTTGTCTCGGGCCCGCGTGAATTCTGCCCGAAGTTCGTGCGCAAGCGCGCGAGCATGGGAGTTCAACTGTTGCTCCGGCTTGCTGGATGACGAATGCTGGCCCGCCGCCTCCGGTCCGAACCAGATCCCGGCCAACCGCTCGTAACCGTGGAGCAGTCCACTGACCCCGCCGACCACATGTCCGACCGTGAGCGTAAGGCCGAACCCCGCCCCCACCGCAATCGCCCATGGGCGGCGCTCGCTCCTCAGCAGGCTTTGCAGAAACGAAAGCGCCTTCGCAACAAGCCCCCTCGCCTTACCGTCAGATCCGACCGTATCTGCGGAGCTAGCACCGAGTTCGTGCGGTGACGCTGCGACCCGTTCCGGCAGTTCTGGCATGGGTCCCCCGTTCCGTACCCAGTGCTGCCCAGTATATCAGGCGCGCACGGGCCTGCGTCAAACCAGGCAAGCGGATTTCATGCCCTGTTGCTCACGGAGCAGAATTCGAAGCCAGAGTCGTAGCGAGACCGCTCGGCATCTCGAAAAGCACGTTGAAATCGGCCGGCGGGCAAGCGGCTGTGGCTCTCATTCCTGACGAAGCTCCGGATCGTCGACATGAGGCTCGGAAATGAAGGAGTTCATCAGATGACCCGGGCCCGCATCGCTCTCCGGGTTCCGGTCGGCCGGTCCTTGCCGGATCTCGCGGCGTTTGTCGCGCGCTGCGAGGACGCGGGCTTAGACGGTGTCGGCATTCACGACCATCCTTCGAGCGGCCGGGACGCCTACATGGCGCTGGCGCTGGCGGCCCGCGCGACGCAGCGTCTTCAGTTGTTCCCGGCCACCTCGAGCCCCTTGGTTCGGCATCCGCTGGTTCTCGCCTCGCTCGCCCACAGTCTGGAGGAGATCGCGCCGGGGCGCACATATCTCACCGTTGCGCCCGGTTTCATTTCGACGCGCAGTGTTGGGAAGCCGCGCGCGTCGGTGGCTTTCATGCGTGAAGCGATCCGCGATCTGCGGCGCCTCCTCGCCGGGGAGAGCGTCGAGTTCGGTCCAACCTCGACCCGCCTCAGGAACCGAAGTGCGACGCCGACCCCGGTCTATCTGCTGGCGGCCGGACCCCGTATGATCGAACTCGCCGGCGAGGTGGCGGACGGCGCCTTTCTCATGGTCGGTCTGCATTCGGCAGCCGTCGGCGCCGCGCTTCGTCACCTGCAGCAAGGGGCCAAACGGGCCGGCCGCTCGCTGGCCGGCTTCCCGGTGGTGTTCGTGGTCACGCTCGGTATCGGACCCGACGCCGAGGTGGGAACGCGTTGGGTGCGGAGCTGGTTTGCTCCGGGTCAACCCTTCCTGGCCTATCCGAGCGCCTCGAATCTTCGCTGGCTCAGGGAAGCCGGCTTCGAGCTCGAGAAAACGCACGATCCCGCCGCCATACCCGAGGATCAAGCGCGGCGAATAGCGGATGCATTTGGACTGTTCGGCCCAGCAGAACGCTGTGCAGAGCGGCTCCTGCAGGCTCGGGAGGAGGCAGGCGTCGAGCACCTGTTCTTGTTCCCGGCTCATGACCTTGCCCACGGCTATGACATGCCGGAGGCCGAGGTCCGGGCTTTTGAGGGAGTGATCCGCCCGCGACTTGGAGGATGAGCACGCAAGGACTCATACGCGCCAGCCTCAACCCAAGCGAACGGGTGCGGCTCCATGTTCGAGCGATTTCTCAGCCAAGGCATCCACCTCACCTGCGACGACGACGTCGATGCGGCTTGGCGTGCCTGGAACGTCTGCTCGCCACCGCCGCTTGGCCTCTCTCACCGCTTGCTCAAGGCTCACCAGTCAGTAATCACGGAATCTGGTATCGCCGATCGATTCTTTCTTTTCAAGAAAGACTTGGAAGGCGCGGCGAAATCGCGAGATGTGCCAACACCGGTCATTTCGCCGGTGGGCAGGACGGCGGGAGTCGAACGCTGGGCCCCGCCGTGTTATCGTTTGGGCCTCGAAAATACCGGGCCCAGCCGGCCATCACCCTTCGTGGCGGCACGACGGTCGCGCCGGCCGCTTGGCGGCGTGGAGACCCACATCAGAGCGGTTCTCGCGAACCTGCTGACCATGGCGACCTGGAAATACGCCCCGCATCACGCGTGGATAGGCTTCCGAAAAAGGGGGAAGCGATGCCGGTGACGCACGGGTCCTGGCTGGTTGCGCTGTCGATCATCGTGGCGATCCAAGGCGCCTATGTGGGCCTGAGCCTTGCCGTGCAGGTCGCTGCTGCGGGAGGATTCAGGCGGCGCCTGCTGCTGGCCGGCGCGGCCATCTCGCTCGCCGTGGCGATCTGGGCGATGCATTTCGTCGGCATGCTGGCCGCGCGGCTACCGTTCCCGGTTGACTACCTGGTCTTGCCGACGCTTCTGTCATTTCTCGTCTGCGTCCTCGTCGTCGGGGCGGCGGTGTTCTTCGCAAGCGCCGGGCCGCTGACCGCGACCCGGCTCGCCGCGTCCGCCGTGTTCATGGGCGGCGGCATCGTTTCCATGCACTACATCGGCATGAGCGCACTGCATGCGAGCGCGCATCTGGCGCACGCGAGCATGTTTGTGGCTGCCAGCGTCGTCGTTGCGATCGCGGCGTCGGGGCTGGCGCTGTGGCTCGCCGCCGGCCGCGGCGGGCGGCCGCCGCTGCTGCTCTCGGCGATCGCGCTCGGCATGGCGATTGCGGGCATGCATTACACGGCGATGGCGGGATTGACGCTCGTGCCTCATCCCGGTCCCGCATCGGGAGCCCCCTCCCTGTCGACCGATCTCCTGGCCATCGTGGTGGCGTTCGTGGCGTTCCTGGTATCGGGCATCTTTCTGCTGACCTTCGTCCCGGATCGCTCGGCGACGATCCGGACGGGGGCGACGCCGTCTTCGGAACGTGCGCGGGCGCCCGAGGTCGAGCCGGATCCGACGGCGCCGGTCGGGATTGCGGGTACCATCGATACGCATCTGATTGGCAACGGATTGGGGCAAGGCACTTATGCGCCGCTCGGAGGGGCCGGCGGTCCACCGCGCCGGCCGGCGCGCCATCTTCCGGTCGAGCGTGACGGTGCGACGCAGTTCGTCGCCGTCGACGATATCGTCGCCGTGCATGCCAATGCGCACTATGCTTATGTCTTCAACGGCAAATCGAAGCTGTTCTGCCCTTTGGCGATCGGCCAGATCGAAGCGCGGCTCGATGCCGAGCGCTTCATCCGTGTCCATCGCAGTCACATCGTCAATATCGATCGCGTTGCGGTGCTCAAACGTGCTGGCGACAATGGCGTCATCGAACTCGCCGGGACCGGTCGCTATACCGTGCCGGTGAGCCGGAGTCGCTTGCGCTGGCTCAGGTCCCGGCTCGATCAGAAGACCGGCGAAGACGGGTTGTGAGCCGGGCACGGATCCCGGTGCTCAGGCACTAGCCGCTCGCTTTCTGACCCGACCTCTTGGGTCCGGCAGAATCGCTGACGCAATTCGTGCGGGGGCGGGGCTGCCGTTCGTGCAGCGCCGGCCCGGCTCGTGAATCGGCGGTTGTACGGCCGCGGCAGACCGGCACATTGACCGGAAACGCATGACGGTCGGGCGAAGCTGCGGGCCTTCCTCATCTCGGCCCACGCCCGACGAGGGAGGACTGCCGTGATCCCCGGTTCCTTTGCCTATCACCGCCCGAAATCCGTCACTGAGGCCGTCGCCTTGCTCGCCGATCTCGGCGAGGAGGCGCGCGCACTGGCCGGCGGACACAGCCTGATCCCCATGATGAAGCTGCGGCTCGCCGCGCCGGAGCACCTCGTCGACCTCGCCGGCCTCGCCGAGCTGCGCGGCGTGCGCAGCGAGGGCGACGATATCGTGATCGGCGCGATGACGACGCAGCACGAGCTGATCGGCTCGGATTTGCTCGCCGCCAAGCTGCCGATCCTCGGTGAGACCGCGTTGGTGATCGCCGACCCGCAGGTGCGATACGTCGGGACGCTCGGCGGCAACGTCGCGAACGGTGATCCCGGCAACGACATGCCGGCGGTGATGATGTGCCTCGCCGCGACCTACGAGGTCGTCGGCAGGGACGGTCGCCGCCGCGTTACTGCGCGCGATTTCTATCATGGCGCTTATTTCACCGCGTTGGAGCCCGGCGAGATTCTTGCCGCGGTGCGCATCCCGGTCCCGGCCCAGGGCCACGGCTATGCCTACGAGAAGCTCAAGCGCAAGATCGGCGACTATGCAACGGCCGCCAGCGCCGTGGTGCTGACGCTGGAAAAGGGCAAGGTCGCGTCCTGCTCGATCGGGCTTACCAACGTCGGGGAGACACCGTTGTGGGCCGAGGAAGCCGGTAAGATCCTGATCGGCTCGGCGCTCGATCCCGCTACGGTGAAGAAAGCCGCCGCCGCCGCGGAAGCGATCACGTCGCCTGCATCGGACAATCGCGGCCCGGCGCACTACCGAACCAAGATGGCCGGCGTGATGCTGACCCGGGCGCTCGCCCGCGCCAAGCAACGCGCCCGCGCAGCCTGATCGTGGGAGACCCTCATGTCGAAAGTTCAGGTATCGATGAAGGTGAACGGCAAGACGGTCGATGCGCTGGTCGAGCCGCGCATGCTGCTCATCCACTTCCTGCGCGAACAGCTCAACCTCACCGGCCCGCACATCGGCTGCGACACCAGTCATTGCGGTGCCTGTACCGTCGATCTCGACGGCAAGTCGGTCAAGTCATGCACGATGTTCGCGGCTCAGGCGGACGGCGCCGACATCCTCACCATCGAGGGCGTCGCTCGCGCCGACGGGACGCTGCATCCGCTTCAGGAGGGATTCCGCGAGATGCACGGCCTGCAATGCGGTTTCTGCACCCCCGGCATGATCGTGCGCGCCTATCGGCTGTTGCAGGAGAACAAGAACCCGTCCGAGGAGGAAATCCGCTTCGGCATCTCCGGCAATCTATGCCGTTGCACCGGCTATCAGAACATCGTCAAGGCCATTCAATACGCCGCCGCCAAGATCAACGGCGTGCCGTTCCAGGAGGCCGCAGAATGAACGACATGACCAGCGAACAACGCGCCGAGAGGCTCCAGGGAATGGGCTGCAAGCGCAAGCGCGTCGAAGACATCCGCTTCGTTCAGGGCAAAGGCAACTACGTCGACGATCTGAAGCTGCCGGGCTTGCTGTACGGCGACTTCACGCGCTCGCCCCATGGCCACGCCCGCATCAAGAAGCTCGATACCTCGAAGGCCAAGGCGGTGCCGGGCGTGCTCGCCGTGCTCACCGCGGCCGACCTCAAGCCGCTCGGCCTGCATTACATGCCGACCCTTGCCGGCGACGTGCAGGCGGTGCTTGCCGAGGAGAAGGTACTGTTCCAGAACCAGGAGGTGGCATTTGTCATCGCCGAGGACCGCTACGCCGCCGCCGACGGCGCCGAACTCGTCGAGGTCGAGTACGAAGCGCTGCCGATCCTCGTCGATCCCTTCAAGGCGATGGCGCCCGATGCGCCGGTGCTGCGCGAGGACATCAAGGACAAGACCGAGGGCGCGCACGGCAGGCGCAAGCACCCCAATCATATCTTTACCTGGCAAATCGGCGACAAGGAGGCGACCGACGCGGCCTTTCGCAAGGCCGAGGTCACGGTCAAGGAGCTGATCTCGTATCAGCGGGTGCATCCCTGCCCGCTCGAGACCTGCCAGTGCGTGGCTTCGTTCGACAAGATCAAGGGTGAGCTCACCCTATGGGGCACGTTCCAGGCGCCGCACGTGATCCGTACCGTGGCGTCGCTCATCTCCAAGATTCCCGAGCACAAGATTCACGTCATCTCGCCGGACATCGGCGGCGGCTTCGGCAACAAGGTCGGGGCCTATTCGGGCTACATCTGCGCTATCGTCGCCTCGATCGTGACCGGACGGCCGGTGAAATGGGTCGAGGACCGCATCGAGAACCTCTCAACCACGGCATTCGCGCGCGACTACCACATGATGACGGAGATTGCCGCGACCAAAGACGGCAAGGTCACGGGCCTGCGCGTCTACACGATCGCAGACCACGGCGCGTTCGACGCCTGCGCCGATCCGACCAAATGGCCGGCCGGCTTCTTCAACATCGTGACCGGGTCCTACGACTTCCCGGTCGCGCACGTGACGGTCGACGGCGTCTACTCCAACAAGGCGCCGGGCGGCGTCGCCTATCGCTGTTCATTTCGCGTCACCGAGGCGGCCTACTGCATCGAGCGCGGCATGGATATCCTGGCGCAGAAGCTCGGCATGGATCCTGCCGAGCTGCGGCTGAAGAACCTGATCCGACGCGAGCAGTTCCCCTACACCTCGGCGCTCGGGTGGGAATACGATTCCGGCGACTATCACACCGCCCTGCGCAGGGCGATGGATGCCGTCGGCTACCAGGAGCTGCGCGAGGAGCAGAAGGCGAAGGGGGCGGCCTTCAAGCGCGGCGAGACGCGGGAGCTGATGGGCATCGGCATTGCGTTCTTCACCGAGATCGTCGGTGCCGGCCCATCGCGCAACTGCGACATCCTCGGCATCGCGATGTTCGATTCCGCCGAGATTCGCATCCATCCGACCGGCACGGTGATCGCGCGACTGGGAACCAAGTCGCAGGGCCAGGGCCATGAGACGACCTACGCCCAGATCATCGCTACCGAGCTCGGGCTGCCCGCCGACGACATCACCGTCGAGGAGGGCAACACCGATACCGCGCCCTACGGGCTCGGCACCTACGGCTCGCGCTCGACGCCGGTCTCCGGTGCAGCGACCGCGATGGCCGCGCGCAAGATCAAGGCGAAGGCGCAGATGATCGCCGCGCACCTGCTCGAGGTCCACGATGACGATCTCGAATGGGATGTCGACCGCTTCCGCGTGAAAGGCAATCCCGAACGCTTCAAGACCATGAAGGACCTTGCCTGGGCGGCCTACAATCGGGTCCCGCCCGGCATGGAGCCGGGCCTCGAAGCGGTCAATTACTACGATCCGCCGAACATGACGTTTCCGTTCGGCGCCTATATCTGCGTGGTGGATGTCGATGTCGATACCGGCACCACCAAGGTGCGCCGCTTCTATGCGCTCGACGATTGCGGGACGCGGATCAATCCGATGATCATCGAGGGGCAGATCCATGGCGGGCTGACCGAGGCGTTCGGCATCGCCATGGGTCAGGAGATCCGTTACGACGAAACCGGGAACGTGACCGGGCCGTCGTTCATGGATTATTTCATGCCGACGGCGGTCGAAACGCCGAAATGGGAGACGGACTGGACGACGACGCCCTCCCCGCATCACCCGATCGGCGCCAAGGGCGTCGGCGAGAGCCCGAACGTGGGCGGGGTGCCGTGCTTCGCCAATGCGGTCAACGATGCCTTCAAATTCCTGGGCTCGACGCATATCTCCATGCCGCATGACAACTGGCGAACATGGATGGCCGCCGACAAGCTGGGGCTGCACGGATAAGTCCCGGTTGCGGGAATCGGCGCGCGCCCCGGAGCAATCGTAGATGGCTGTCAGCTGGCTTCGGATACTTCCTGCGCAGCGTCTAGGTCAGGTCCCGGTAGCGCAATGACGTCCGTGCGGTCGACGAGCCTTCGTCGCGATGAGATCGCGGATCGTCTCGCGGGCGCCGGCTACGTTGCCGACCGCGACCTTGCGACCGCGCTATGGCTGATGGACTACCTCAAGCGGCCGCTCTTGCTCGAAGGCGAGGCGGGAGTCGGCAAGACCGAAGTCGCAAAGGCCCTCGCGGTGGTGCATGACGCCGAGCTCATCCGGCTGCAGTGCTACGAGGGGCTCGACCAGAACGCCGCGCTCTACGAATGGAACTACCAGCGCCAGCTGCTGGCGATCAAGGCGCGCGAGGGAGACGACGCCGAGCGGATCGAGGAACACATTTTCTCGGAAAAATATCTGCTGGAACGCCCGTTGCTCGCCGCGATTCGGCGCGAGCAACCGCCGGTGTTGCTCGTCGATGAGGTCGATCGGGCCGATGAGGAGTTCGAAGCCTTTCTACTGGAGGTCCTGTCGGATTTCCAGGTCACGATCCCCGAGCTTGGCACGATCGTCGCGCGGTCGATCCCGCGCGTGGTGCTCACCTCCAACGCCACAAGAGAGCTCTCCGACGCTTTGCGTCGGCGCTGCCTCTACCATTACCTCGATTTTCCCGAGGTCGACCGCGAGGCCCGCATCATCACCACTCGCCTTTCCGGCATCGACACCGCGCTTGCCTTGCAGGTCGCCCGGATGGTCGCAGCGATCCGCAAGGAGGATCTGCGCAAGGTCCCCGGCGTCGCCGAAACGCTGGATTGGGCGGCAACGCTTGCCGGCCTCGAAGTGCACGACCTGCGCCAGGAGCGCGAGGTCGTTCACGAAACCCTGATATGTCTGCTCAAGACCCATGAGGATCGCTCTCGGCTCACCCGGGAGGTGACCGATCGCCTCCTCGGCAAGGTGGCGTGAACTCGATGACCGCGATGTCAGCCGCAATTGACGAAGCCGAAGCGACGATCGGCCTCGGCCTGCGGCGCCGGCTCGTCGGATTTGTGCGCACGTTGCGGGACAATGGTTTCCATGTGGGGTTGGCCGAGGGCCGCGATGCGCTGCGGGTGCTCGCCTCGCCGGCGGCGCTGCGACCGTTATCTCTGAAAGCCGCGTTGCGATCCCTGTTCTGCGCAACGCGGTCGGACTGGCAGCGCTTCGACGGGATTTTCGAGGCCTATTGGCTCCGCCGCTTCGTGCGCAGCGTTGAGCGCATGAGCACCACGCCAAGCCAGAGCCGGGCATCGCTCGAGCGTCTGCTCAAGGACCGCACGGCGCCGGGATCGACGGGCGCTCCGGATCACGTTGAACGCCGGGCCGGCCCTGATGGCGAGGAACTCGCCGACGGTCGCGGCCGTCGCGAAGGCGCGTCGCGTGCCGAACTGCTGGAAAGCATCGATCTGCGGCACATCGTGGATCCCGACGATATCGTCGCCGCGCATCAATTGGCCGAACGCCTGGCGCGAAGAATGCGGGCGAAGCTGGTGCGGCGCCGGCAAGCGCGGCGCCGGGGCCAACGGCTCGATCTGCGCCGCACCATCCATCGCAGCGTGTCCCATGGCGGGACGCCCGTCGATCTCGTCTGGCGCCGGCGCAAGCCCAAGCCGCTGCGGCTCGTGATCCTGCTCGACGCCTCCGGCTCCATGAGTCTCTACACGGCGTTCTTCGTGCGCTTCCTCCACGGCGTCGTCGACGCCTTCCGCGAGGCCGAGGCCTTCATTTTCCACACCCGCCTCGCGCACGTGTCGCAATCGTTGCGGGATCGCGACGCGGCGCGAGCGGTCGATCGCCTGGCGCTCATGGCCGAAGGCATCGGCGGGGGCACGCGCATCGGCGAAAGCCTCGCCACGTTCAATCGCTGCCATGCCGCGCGTGTCATCCACTCGCGCACCGCGGTCATGATCGTGTCCGACGGCTACGACACCGGCGAGCCCGAACGACTCGCAACCGAGATGCACCGGCTTTCCCAACGCTGCCGGCGCATCATCTGGCTCAACCCGCTGATCGGCTGGAAAGGCTACGCGCCGGAAGCGCGCGCCATGCAGGCCGCGCTGCCCTATGTCGATCTGTTTGCTCCCGCCCATAGTCTCGATAGCCTGGCGGCGCTCGAGCCGTATTTGGCGAGGATTTGAGCCATGGACCACGCGACCGATATCCTCGAGCGCGTCGCGGAAATCAAAGCCAGGGGCGAACCGTTCGCGCTTGCGACTGTCATCCGTACCGTCGCGGCCACGGCCGCCAAGGCCGGCGCCAAGGCAGTCATCCTGCCGGACGGAACGATATCCGAGGGATGGATCGGCGGCGGCTGTGCGCGCGCGGCCGTTCTCAAAGCCGCGAGAGAGGCGCTTGCCGACGGTAAGCCGCGGCTCGTCTCGGTGCAGCCTCCGGAGCTTCTCGAACAGCAAGGGATCGCAGCCGGGGAGGAGCGCGCCGGCGTGCGCTTCGCCAACAATATGTGCCCTAGCCGCGGCACCATGGACGTGTTCGTCGAGCCGGTGCTGCCGCGGCCGCAGATCGTCATCTGCGGCACGAGCCCGGTGGCGGTCGCGGTCGGGCAACTCGCCCGCCGGCTCGGGTTCGCGCTGACCGTCTGCGCGCCGGCCTCGGAGCAGTCCGCCTTCGCCGATGCCGACCGGCGGATCGAGGGCCATGCGTTGCCGGTGAAAGAGTCCGGTGCCCGCTTCGTCGTGGTCGCGACGCAGGGACGCGGCGATGAAGCCGCGCTTCAGTCGGCGCTCGCGATCGAAGCGCAGTACGTGGCCTTCGTCGGCAGCAGAAAGAAAGCGGAGGCGCTCAAGGCGTCATTGGCAAGGAGCGGAATCGATGCCGAAAGGCTGGCGAACCTCAAGGCTCCCGCCGGCCTCGACCTCGGAGCGATTACACCGGACGAGATCGCGGTCTCGATCCTTGCCGAGATCATCGCGGTGCGGCGCGGCGGCCATCCGCGAAACCCCGCGACGGCGCCGTAAGGTCGGATCAGGCCGCGGCTCGTGTTGTTTTGAGCCGGCCCGCGCGGCGCGCGCGTCTTTCGGGTCTTGCTCGACCGCGCATGCCTCAGCCGGGGCGCCTGATTGCCACTCCTTGATAATTGAGTGCGGGTTGCGCGTTCGGCGGCTTACGTACCGGCTCGAACGCGGCCGCCAAACGGGACGATCTTGTTGTCGATGTCGTGACCGATGTCGGCGCGACCCAGCCACGGGATACCGGATCTCCGGCACCAATAGCGCGCAACTTCTTCCTCGGTCATGCCGAAATCCGGTTCGTTCGGCGGAATCTTGTTACACCGGCCGAGCATGATGCCTGCGACTCGCCTGATCTGCACATCACTCGTGATGTGGAACAGCGATCGGTCGATCCTGTACATGGCCTCCGACACCTCCTCCAGCATGAGCACGTGTCCTTCGAGGTCAGGTTGCAGCGGGGTGCCGAGCAGCTGGCTAAGGATCGTCATGTTGAACGCCGCCGTCTTCTGCGCCCGATCGACCGTCGGCTCGAGCGTCTCCGGCGCCGCATCGACCAGCCAGGCGAGCGCCCGGCCGACCGCCACCTCCCCGCCATCCCGCAAGATGTCCTCCGCCATGGGGCCGTGCGCGACGGCCTCGCACCCGGCCCGATATAGGCCGGCGAACAGCGTCCCGGCGTCGCTGTAGCCGAGATAGGCCTTTCGCCTGGCCGGTTCCGTCAACCCGCGCATGACCGCCTCCGCCACGCGGCAGGAGCCGTAGCCGCCGCGTGCGCACCAGATCGCGTCGTAGCTCTCGTCGTTGGCGATCTCGAGGAATGCCTGCGCCCGCGTTGCATCGTCGCCGGCGAAATGCCCGTGCGACGCGAGGCACTGTGGATGGAAGTGGATTTCCGGCGTCCGGTCCGGGTAGAGCGTCGCAGCGAGGGCCTGCACGCTCGCGGCAACCCGCGAAGACATGCGTGACCCCGGCGCGACGACGCCGATCTTGCGATTCTTGTTCGTCATCCGACGTCCTGTGTCATTTGCGCCCGGCCGACAACGCCCGTAGATTCCGCGGATGAATCGGCGGGGAGACTACTTTTTCTGCGGCGTAGGCGGTAGCGGCATGACCCCGCTTGCCCTGATCGTCCAGGCCAGAGGCGGACGGGTCGAGGGTTCCGATCGCGCCCTCGATCAGGGACGCAATGCCGCGAAGTTCGATTTCCTGCGGGCGCGCGGGGTGCGGCTCCACCCGCAGGACGGCAGCGGCGTGAGGCGCGCCGATCAGGTCCTGGTCACCTCCGCCGCGGTCGAGGACACCGTCCCCGACGTTGAGGCCGCGCGCCGTATCGGTGCCGCGGTGACGACCCGCGCCCGACTTCTTGCCGAGCTGTTCAACGCGTCCGGGTGCGGCATCGGCGTTGCCGGGACCAGCGGCAAGTCCACCACCACCGGCATGATCGGCTGGATTCTGTACCGCGCCGGAAGGAACCCGACGATCATGAATGGCGCGGAGATGAAGAACTTCCTCTCCGTCGGCTCCGCGTTCGCCGGCGTCAGGATCGGCGAGGGGGAGGAATTCGTTTGCGAAGTCGACGAGAGCGACGGCTCGATCGCGCTGTTTACGCCCCGCATCGCGGTCCTGAACAACATCTCCCTCGACCATAAGCCGCTCGACGAGCTGCGCAGCCTGTTCCGCGGCTTCGCGAGCAAGGGGCAGACGGTGGTGCTCAACCTCGACAACGCGGAGACCGCGGCGCTCATGACCGACCAGAGGCCGGGGCGGACGGTGACTTGGAGCGTGAGCGACACAAGAGCCGACCTGCTCGCGGGTCCACCGGTCTGCTCGCCCGGCGGAATTGCGTTTCCGGTAAAGGCGCGTGCCCACGGCGAGGTCGTCGCCGTGACGCTAAACGTCCCGGGGCTGCACAATATGGCCAACGCGCTCGCGGCACTCAGCGCGACGATCGCATGCGGCGTCGGTCTCGCAGATTCGGCGAAGCACCTGGAAGAGTTCAGCGGTATCCGCCGGCGATTGGAGGTCGTCGGCGCCGCCAACGAGATTACGGTGATCGACGACTTCGCCCATAATCCCGACAAGATCTCCGCCACCCTCGAAACCATGCACGCGTTTCCCGGCCGCCTGCTGCTGATGTTCCAGCCGCACGGCTACGGACCGCTTCGCCTGATGAGGGACAACCTGGTGGAGTGCTTCGCGTGCGGACTTCGGAGCGAGGACGTGCTGCTGATGCCCGAGCCCGTGTATTTCGGCGGAACGGTCGACCGCTCCGTCGGCAGCGACGAGATCGTGGCCGAGATCGTGCGCCGCGGCCGCAATGCCTTCGCGCTTCCGGATCGCAGCGCCTGCGGCGAAAAGCTGGTGCAATTGGCCCGCCGCGGCGACCGGATTCTGGTGATGGGAGCCCGCGACGATTCCCTTTCGCAGTTCGCGCAGGACCTGGTTCAGCACGTCGAGCGAATCGGCGAAGTGTAATCGGTCGTTTCTTACGGACGACGCGGCGCGGTGCCGATGGCTGATGATCACGTCGGCTCGGTCGGGCGATCCTCCACCAGCCGATTAGACTTGCCACTTGCTTGAGGGCAAGTATTCGAATCGTAAACGGGCTGCGCCACTGGGCCGCAATGCCGAACGAGACCCGCGAGCTGAAACAGATTGCCGACCGCTACGCAAGATTTGCGGCGGACGAGGCAAGGGGCTCGTCAGAAATTTACGAAAGGCTTGCCCAAGCAGTTGCTGGCTCCATCGATGTGCTGGAATTTCTCGCGACCCTGCCCGCAGAACGGCGCCAGCCCAATCTCTTTCTCGCTGCCGTCCGCCACCTATTTGGCGTGCCCAGTAGCGGACGCCAGCTTGTCGACATCGTTCGTCGAAAGCATCAGCCCATCCGTAAATTGATGCTGTCTCGCACGACCCAGACCAACGAGCCGGCAAGGTGCGCGGTCATGCTGCCGCTATTGGCTCGACTGCCTCAGCCGTTGGCCCTGTTGGAAGTCGGCGCATCTGCAGGGTTGTGCCTTTTGCCGGATCGTTACGGCTACGACTACGGCACGGCCAGGCTCGAGCCTGCGACGAAGCAGACCTATTCGCCGCCGGTGTTTGAATGTCGTGCCGGTGGGGCGGTGCCAATTCCGCACGCTTTGCCGACAATCGCATGGCGCGCTGGGATCGACTTGAACCCGATCGATGTGAACGCAATAGCGCAGACGGCATGGTTGGAGACGCTGGTGTGGCCTGGACAAGAAAAGCGAGTAGAGCGGCTTCGCGCCGCCCTCGCAGTCGCGCGAGCCGAGCCGCCGAGGATCGTGAAAGGAACCTCCTCACCGATCCGGCCGCTCTGATGACTGAAGCGCCAGAGTGCGCAACGCTTGTCGTCTTTCACACGGCCGTGCTGGTCTGTGTGGCGTCGAAGGCTCACCGCGAACAGTTCGCAAAGGCAATGCGGCGATCAAGAGCAGTCTGGATTAGCAACGAAGTTCCGGGCGTTTTCCCTGATTTGGCAAAAGCTGCGCCACCCGCGTCGCGGCGCGGCCTGTTTCTCCTGGCTGTCAACGGCAGTCCCGTTGCCTGGACCGGCCCGCATGGAGAATCGATCGACTGGTTCGGCGCCTGATGATCGACGGCCGATGGCCGCTCTGGTTGATCGGCGGCACGCAACGATCGTCTGGTGCTTCCCTTTCGCCTGCAACGCCGCCGACAAAAATCGTCTCGGCACCCCTGTGGTGGGTCTTCAGCCCGACCTCGGGGGATATGGCCCACCCGGGAAATCTTTCTCAGTTTGGAAACGCCGGCAACCTGGGGGTTTTTGGCGGTAGAGGCCGTCCACGATCGTTGGCATGCCGCTTGCTGCAGGGGTCTCAGCGGCGGGCGGCTGCTGACCAGCGACCCCTCGAGCCGCCAAATGCGAGTAACAGGAATACTCGAATGTCCAAGATCCTCATTGCCGCGCTGTTCGGCATCTGCTCGTTCGCCTTCGTGGCGGCCCCGGGGGCATCGATCTCACTTCCGGCAAGATCACCGTCCAGTCGGCGTTCGCCAAGAACGGCGCCGACGACGTGCTTGGCGGAGTGGATCCGCAGGCACCCCTGATCCGACGTGTGAGGTACGGGAGCCGCAGCAAACGCCGCGGCTCCCGGTACCGCCAGGTGGCTCATGTCGCCTTGAAAGCGAGTTCGATCGACGATCGCAGACTCGCCCGCTCAGGTCGATCCAAGCCATGCGATTCCCGATCGGCCAATTCGGGAAACATGGGTCCCTCGTCCAGCTGCTAACATTTTGATTTTATTGGTACAGCTGGGTGGATTCGAACCACCGACCCTCCTGATCCACAGTCTCAGTTCTTCGCATTCCTCAGAGCTGCCAGTCGTTCCCGGTTATTCCTAAATGCATGATTTTTCTTGATCCCCACGAGACAGGTATGTTTCGTCATTCCCGGGATTTCCCTCACGGTGGTTCCTCGGTGGTTCCTTCAACCCGGGGCCTGACCGACGGAAGGTGGGGCCAAGATGGCACGGACCTCCGCGTTTTTCGCAGCGGCCGACCACCGGTCAATGTGTAAGTAGCGGCTAAGAAGGCATCCGCCAGCATGAGGATTGCCATTCGTTCTTTCAATGTGCCGTGTTTTCCCGATATCTCGATGGCTTTCCAAACTGCATTCACACGAGGCTGTCGTGATCTGCAATTCCAAGCCTCGATCTGGGCGAAAACATCTCTGGCGAGTCTCAGTTGAGCCTTCGAACGGGTGGTCAGACGTTGGTGCTGAGCCAGAAGTGCTCGGCTGTGCTTAAAGGCCCGTTCAACTCGCAGTATCAATACGTTCCGCACATTGTGCTCCGGAGATTTCGGGCCCGCCTGACGGGAAAGCTACAACGCCAGGTATCTAACCTGTGATGCCGGTCACAGCTCATGCGGTATCATGAGGTAGAAAGCGTCCGACAATCTCGGCTTCTGCCTCGACTCTTTCGCCGCAGAGGCGCATCATTTGGTCGATCGAGCCGCCATCGCAAAGCGACCGGGCCGATTTCCCACTCAGTCCTTGATCGGAACCAACTCGGGTTCCTTGCCGCGCAATGGGCGTGGCGTACGTGGGAGTGTGCCGTGGGTGATGATCGAGTGCCCCGCGACGGGGCAATTCATTGCAACTGGCGTCGAAACAGATTCGGACTCTTTCCAGCTTCTCTCAGACATCCAACCGCCTGTGAAATGTCCGCTGTGTGGCAAACGCCATTCGTGGACCAAGCGGGATGCCACGTCGGTCAATCCGGATCGGTGGTCGGAAGACCCGGACGCCGAGAAGTGCTTGATTAAGGCGGTTAAAAACGCCGAACAGGCTGCTGCCGTAAAGTCCCCGGAGGATCGAGAATTCCATCTCCGAATGGAGAGGAAATGGCTTGGCTTGGCGGCGGGTTATCAGCTAATTGCGAACGTGAATCGACGACATAGATCCGCTGTGGCTTAGGCAAGCACCGACTGCCCCACTGCCCGGCAAACGGCCGGAAGGGCGCGCCCGGGCGCCGCGGAACGCTTCGAGGCCAAGGTCGTTCCATCCGCGTGATGCCGCTCGCGAAGTCCGAAAATGGAGTGCGACTTCGCACTGCGCCGCTCCGAATTCTGCTTGCGGCCCCTAAGCGGACGTGTAGCGGAAGCACCCGAAGGACCGGGTTTGACCCATTGCAGATCTTCGAGACCCATTTTGGCTAAGCAGACCTCGCCCGCCCAACATGTATCGTCCAGCCTCCCGATCGACCGTCGGGCCAAGCCTCCAGCCAAGGCGCCTGTAATTTTAGCAGTTACGAGACATCATCATTTTGTGTTAAGATGCCCCCGTCCGTCGGTGTGAATGATGCAATCGGACGCAATTGGCATGCTCACCAATGAAGCTCCGCATGAGCCTCCAGCAAAATGGTGCCAGGTAGATGCGTCGCTTACTAAATTGTTCGATTGCCGGGAGAATTCCAATGTGGCCTTGGAACTACTTGGTGCTGGGGCTCCTAGTGCTTCTCGGCACTGTGTCTTTTTCTCCTTCGATCCAAGCCGCCGATCTCAACGGCGCCTGGGCGAGCGACG
>DASWCW010000113.1:0-96211 GCA_036395835.1 Xanthobacteraceae bacterium | reverse complement strand
GATGATCTTGTCGGTGCCGCCGAACAGCCGCTCCATGGTCTCGAGATACATGCGCTGGCGCGTCACCTCCGGAGCAATCTTGTACTGGTCGTAGATCTTCAGGAACCGCGAGGCCTGGCCGGTGGCCTCGGCGACCGTCTGTTCGCGATAGGCTTCCGCGGCCTGGGTGATTTGCGCCACGCGCCCGCGCGCCTCCGGCACGATCCGGTTGGCGTAGGTCTGCGCCTCGTTCTGCGCACGTTCGGCGTCGATGCGCGCCGCCTGCACGTCGCGGAACGCGTCGATGACCTGCGCGGGCGGATCGACTTTCTGCAGCTGGACCTGCGTGACCTGAATGCCGGCCCCGTAATGGTCTAGGGTGCGCTGCATCAGGTCCTGAACCCCGCCTTCGATCGTCTGTCGGGCGCCGGTCAGGATCGGCTGAATTTGCGAACGCCCGATCACCTCGCGCATGGCGCTCTCGGCTACCGCCTTCACCGTGCCTTCCGGATTCTGGATGTTGAACAGATAATCACTGACCCCGCCCGGCTTGACCAACCAGAACACCGAGAAATCGACGTCGACGATGTTCTCGTCCCCGGTGAGCATCAGGCTCTCTTCGGGAACGTCGCGCATGGTGGCGCCGCGGCGGATGTCCTCGACCAGCCGCATGCCGACGTCGATCTTGTTCACGCGCAACGCCTTCGGGGTGAGCGCGGACTCGATCGGATACGGTATGTGATAATTGAGTCCGGGCTGCACATCGCGGACGTATTTGCCGAACCGGAGCACGACGCCGACCTCGTCGGGCTCGACGCGGAAGAAGCCGGAAAATCCCCACAGCGCGAGAACGCCGAGCAGGATCAGCGCAGCGCTCCGGCCGCCGAAGCTTCCGCCCGGCAGTACGCGCCTGAGCTTGTCCTGGCTGCGGCGCAGCAGCTCCTCCAGGTCCGGCGGGGTGGGACCGGAGGACTGCGGTCCGGAGCCCCAGGGCCCCTTCCCGGACCCCCAGGGCCCGCCGCCCTGATTGCTCCACGGCATGAATTTTCTCCAAATCGCCGGTCCAGCCGGCAGTACGTCTCCCGTGGGGCGGTTATACGGGACGCGTTCGTCCGTTACAACGCAGCTAATCTGTGCCCGAACCGTGCCGCCGCCTAGCGAAGGCAGACGTGGTTAAGCGCGGCTTTCCGTCGCGTGCCCGCTTCGGCGCCTGCGATAAGTGACAAACGCGAACGGCGCCTCATCGTCCGGACCGGGCGCGTGCTCGACGCGCTGCGTCTCTTCCCACACCTCGCGGTCGATCGGGGGAAACATCGTCTCGCCGTGCGGCCGGATATGCACCAGGGTGAGCGCGATCCGTTCCGCAAGCGCCAGGGTCTGCGCATAGATCTCGGCCCCGCCGACCACTGCGATTTCGTCGACGCCGCGTCGCAGCGCGTCGCCGCAAGCGATCGCGAGGGCATGTTCGAGCTTCGGCGCGACGAGCACGCCCGGCGCGGCAAAATTTTCATCGCGCGTGATCACGATGTTGGTGCGCCCCGGCAACGGCCGCCGCAGCGTCAGATAGGTTTTTCGGCCCATGATGACCGGCTTGCCCCAGGTGAGCGAGCGGAAGTGCTTCATGTCGGACTTGAGCCGCCACGGCAGGCCGCCGTCCCGCCCGATCACACCGTTCTCCCCGACCGCCGCAACGATGACGATCGCGGTCGGCGGCGACTGGGGATGCGCGGCGTCGCCGCGGCGCGATCCTGCCGTCACACCGCGACCTCGGCCTTGATGTGCGGATGCGGATCGTAGCCTTCGAGGCTGAAATCCTCGTAGCGGAACGCGAACAGATCCTTGACCGCCGGGTTGACGCGCATCTTCGGCAACGCACGCGGCGCGCGCGAAAGCTGCAGGCGGGCCTGCTCGAGATGATTGAGATAGAGATGCGCGTCGCCCAGCGTATGGATGAACTCGCCCGGCTGCAGATCGGTCACCTGCGCGACCATCAGCGTGAGCAACGCGTAGGAGGCGATGTTGAACGGCACGCCGAGAAACACGTCGGCGGAACGCTGATAGAGCTGACAGGATAGCCGCCCTTTGGCGACATAGAATTGGAACAGGCAGTGGCACGGCGGCAGCGCCATCTTCTCGACCTCGGCCGGATTCCAGGCGGTGACGATGAGCCGGCGGGAATCCGGGTTGTTGCGAATGGATTCCACCACGTGGCCGATCTGGTCGATGGTGCCCCCGTCGGCCGCGGGCCAGGAGCGCCACTGCTGTCCGTAGACGGGCCCGAGCTCGCCGCGCTCGTCCGCCCATTCATCCCAGATCGAGACCCCGTGCTGCTTGAGATACTGGATATTGGTGTCGCCGCGCAGAAACCACAGCAGCTCGTAGACGATGGATTTCAGGTGGACCTTCTTGGTGGTGAGCAGCGGGAAGCCGGCACCGAGATCGAACCGCAGCTGATGGCCGAACACGGAAAGCGTGCCGACGCCGGTGCGATCGCGCTTCGGCGCGCCGTCCGCCAGAATGCGCTCCATCAGCTCATGATATTGCCGCATGGCTTGAAGCCTTCCGAAGCCGATATTCTCGCTCTACGCCATTATACCGGATCGCAAGATTCGCACGCGCTCTGCCGACGCCCTCGCAGACCGCAAGCCGAGCCGCCCCTGCCTAGACAAGGCCGGCCAGACCCAGCAAGCCCGCGCCGGCGAACATCCACAGCGGATGGATGCGGGTCGCATAGGCGAGCGCCGCGGTTCCGAGCGTGATCAGCACGGCCACCCAATTGTGGTCGGCCGCGCGCGCCAGCACCATGGCGGCGGCCGCGATCAGGCCGATCGAGACTGGCACGAGGCCCGCCTGCACCACGATGCGCCAGCGGGCATACCGGAACCGGTTCCAGACCCGGCCGACGAAATAGACGAACACGCAAGTCGGCCCGCACATGGCGGCCGTGGTCACCAGCGCTCCGGCAAGGCCCGCGACATGATAGCCGACCAGGGTGACGATCAGGATGTTGGGGCCGGGAGAAGCCTGGGAGATGGCGAATAGATCTGCGAACTGCTGATCGGTCATCCAGCGCGAGATCACCACCGCATCGCGGTGGATTTCCGGAATGACCGCATTCGCGCCCCCGAACGCGAGGAGCGAGAGCAGCAGGAAATGGCTCGCCAGCGTCGCCAAAACTCCGGGCTTCATCGCCGCTCCCACCAGGCAAGCGCAATGCTCAGCGGGGCGAGCCCCAGCAGCACCCAGGGCAGCGGCCAACCGACGAGTCCGATCGCCACGATGGCGGCGAGCACGATGCCCCAGCCCCAAAAAGCCCGGCTGCGGATGAGCGGCTCGGCCAATTTCGCCGACGTGGCGGCGATCAGCCCGCACGCCGCCGCGGCCATGCCGGCGAGAACGCGCCCGAGCGCCTCGACGTCGCCGAACCGCGCATAGAGCGCGCCGAGCACCAGCACGATGCCGAATGGGGGACCTACAAGTCCGAAGAAGCATACCAGCGCGCCCGGCACCCCGCGCATCCGCGAGCCGAACACCACGGAAAAATTCACCACATTGGCGCCGGGGAGGAACTGGCAAAGCGAGAACACCTCGCTGAACTCCGAGGCGGTCATCCAGCGCCGCTTCTCGACCACCATGCGGTAGGCCCACGGCAAGGTCCCGCCGAAGCCGGAGAGCGACACCGCCAGAAATGCGAGGAAGATCTGGGAAAGGGTTGGCACGTCGGCTGCGGAATCGGAGACATGCTCGGCCATTTCCGAGACATACCCCCACCCGCGGTATGGCAAAAGGCGGTCCGGGCCGCTCGTTCGTCGCCGCCGTCGGGACAATCGCACCTGCGTGGCGGCTGTCGGAACCCTCCCCTGAAAAAGGGCCGGTCGACCGCGCCGCGGTCGGGAGGGGGTCGCGACCCCCACCCCATTGCTCCCTGTTTCGAGGGGAGGGAATCGATTGCGGCCCGCCCGGAGCCAATGCGATCAGGCTGTGCCGCCTCCCGGAGCTGTCCGGGCTTTCGCCCGCGGCCGGACGCGCTTATATTGGGATCGTCGGCGCAAGCCGGCTATGGCGATAAATGGCCGTCGCAATAAACCCTTCGGACCCGGGGGCAGTACCCGGCGCCTCCACCCAACCCCGGCGCGGCCGGGTTTCGGCGGGGGCGAAACAGGATCGACGAGGGCGTAAAGGGCGCGCTTTTGCTCGGCATGGTTCCGCCGTTATCGGGCCACAGCAATAGTTGCCAACGACAACTATGCTCCGGTTGCTCAGGCCGCGTAACGCGGTTTGAAAGACCGATCTGAAGCCCTGGCGTCTTAGCAGCGTCAGGCGGGGTTCGGGGGCACCTGGCAACAGAAGCCCCCACTTGCGTTTCGAGCAAGCTTGCGGACCGGCGCGGTCCGCTTCACATTCTCTCTCGATTCGAGTGATCCCGATTCCGCCCCCGCGCGGAACGAGCCTTGCATGCCGACGGACCACATCCGCTACGATCTTCTGGCGCAGGAAGCGCTGCGCGGCGTGGTGCGCCGCGTGCTCGTCGACGTGGCCAGGAATGGGCTGCCCGGCGAGCACCATTTCTACGTCACTTTCGATACCAACGCGCCCGGCCTGAAGATCTCGGAGCGGCTCAAGGCCGAGCATCCGGAGGAGATGACGATCGTTCTCCAGCACCAGTTCTGGGATCTGGCTGTCACCGACCAGGCCTTCGAGGTCGGCCTCTCGTTCAAGGGCATACCGGAGCGGCTGGTGATCCCGTTGGAAGCGATCAAGGGCTTCTTCGATCCTTCGGTGCAATTCGGCTTGCAGTTCGAGACCTTGGCGAGCCAACCCGAGGCGGCGCCCGCCGAGGCCAAAGAAGCTGTGCGGCGCGGCTCGAGTCAGGCGATCGCTCCGGCGGACGAACCGAAGCTGCCGCTGCCGGCGCAACCGCCCGCGGATGCCGGCGAGCCTGAGCCGCGACCGCCCGGCAAGGGCGGCGAGGTCGTCCGGCTCGATCGCTTTCGCAAGAAGTGAGCGCGATGCGCGTTTCCAAGCGGCGGCAGGATCGGCGCGCGCCGCGCGCCTCGTCCCGAGCGACGGCAAAAACCCGCACCGAGACCGACAGCTTCGGCCCCATCGCGGTCCCGGCCGACCGCTATTGGGGCGCCCAGACCCAGCGCTCGCTCGAGAATTTCCCCATCGGTACCGAGCGGATGCCGCCGCCGTTGATCCATGCGCTGGGGATCGTCAAGCGGGCGGCGGCCGAAGTGAACCACGAGCTCGGCCTGCTCGACGCCCGTCGCGCCCGCGCCATCGGCCGGGCTGCCCGCGAGGTGAGCGAGGGCGAGCTCGATGATCATTTCCCGCTCGTGGTCTGGCAGACAGGCTCCGGCACCCAGACCAACATGAACGTCAACGAAGTGATCGCCAATCGCGCCAACGAGCTTTTGGGCGGCGAGCTGGGCGCCAAGCGCCCCGTCCATCCCAACGACCACGTCAACATGAGCCAGTCCTCGAACGACTGCTTTCCCACGGCCATGCACATCGCGGCCGTGCAGGAGATCAGCCGGCGGCTCGTTCCGGCGTTCGCCCATCTTCATGCCGCGCTCGATCGGAAAGCCCAGACGTTCGCCGATATCGTCAAGATCGGCCGAACCCATCTGCAGGACGCCACTCCCCTGACGCTGGGCCAGGAATTTTCCGGCTATGCCGCGCAGGTGCGCTCGGGCCTCGAGCGCGTGAAGCAATCGCTCGCCGCGCTCTACCCGCTAGCGCAGGGCGGGACGGCGGTCGGGACCGGACTCAATGCCAAGCCGAGGTTTGCGCGATTGTTCGCGGCGAGAGTGGCCGAGCTGACCAAGCTGCCGTTCGTGAGCGCGCCCAACAAATTCGAGGCGCTCGCGTCTCACGATGCCTATGCGGCCGTGCACGGCGCGATCAACTCTGTCGCTACCGGCCTCTTCAAGATCGCCAATGACATTCGCCTGCTCGGCTCCGGACCGCGCTCCGGTTTCGGCGAGCTGATCCTGCCGGAGAACGAGCCCGGCTCCTCGATCATGCCCGGAAAGGTCAATCCGACGCAGTGCGAGGCATTGACCATGGTGTGCTGTCAGGTGTTCGGCAATGATGCCCTGGTCACGGTCGCGGCGAGCCAAGGGCATTTCGAGCTAAACGTATTCAAGCCGGTGCTCGTCCACGCCCTGCTGCAATCGGTGCGATTGCTGAGTGACGCGGCGGTCTCGTTCACGGACCGCTGCGTGGTCGGCATCCGGGCGAACGAGCCGCGCATCCGCGAGCAGCTCGAGCGTTCCCTGATGCTGGTCACCGCACTGGCGCCGAAGATCGGCTACGACAAGGCGGCGCGGATCGCCAAAGCGGCGCATGCCAACGGAACCACGCTGCGCGAGGAGGCGATTCGACTGGGCTTCGTGACGCGCGACGAGTTCGACAAAGCGATCGATCCTAAAAAAATGGTACGGCCCGGCTGATCAGCTCTGCGGGATTCGAACGCAATGCCGCACTCGGGCTGGCGCTACCGCCGGCCTGCGACGTTTCTGCATTTGAGCGTCCGTTTCAACTCCCCTAAAATAATACTCCGCGATATCGTTTGGTTATGAGACATAAAAACGTGTCTCGAATTCGCCACTGCGAGGGCCATGTTTGCGTTCCGGGAACTCCGACGTGGCATCGTTGCGGAAATTTTTTGCCGGAAGCGGAGTCCGGCTCGATCGTGCCGGCGTTGTGATACCGTACGCCGAACGACCCGGCGCCATCCCTGAAGCGGCGAGCGACAACATGGGCGAGGTCGTCAAATTGGGATTCATTCGCAAGCAGGCGATGCGGCGCGCCAAGCAAGTGCGCGCTGCTGCCAATCGCCTTTCGTTCGGCCGCTCGAAGGCCGAACGAAAGCTCGCCGAGGCGCGCGCGCAAAAGGCGGGTCGCGAGCTCGACGCCTGCCGGATCGAAACAGGAGAGGATCAATGAAATCCCCGGTCGTCAAACGATCGATCGTGATCGCCGGGCACAAGACGAGCGTGAGCCTCGAGGACGCGTTCTGGAAGGGACTGAAAGAGATCGCGTCGGCCCGGAACGTGACACTGTCCGATCTCGTCGCCACCATCGATGGCGGGCGGCGTCAGGGCAATCTGTCCTCGGCGATTCGGCTGTTCGTGCTCGACTATTATCGATCGCAATGCGGCGGCGACCACGCCGGCTCGGAGCCGGTCACGAACGGCGCCCTGCCGCAGCCGTCTCCCTCAGTTGTGGGTTCCGAATAAGCGATCGAAGATTGAGCGGTTTTGCCGTTGAGGCGAGACGGTCCCCTCGCGCGCAAGCGGACGCGCCGGTTGGGAGGAGCCCTCTTTCGGCCGCGCGGCTCGGCTCGGGCCGGGTAGCGGCCGGATTTCGACCGGCGGCGGCAGGCTCGGCGCTTGCTCCACGGGCGCGGCGGCTGTTTCCGGCTGCCTCGGCTTTCCCGGCAACTCGGAGGAGGTTTCCCCTTGCGGGGGGCTGGGCGCGGCGCGGGGTTCCGGCTCGGGCCGGCCGGTGACGCTCGGCTGCTCGACAGCGGCAGGCGGATCATGCTTGCCGGCTTCGACCGCTTCCATCCGCCGCGTCTCGCGATCGAGCGAGCGCAACATCAGCCAGTTCACCAAAGCCGAGACGTCGATCGTCCGTTGCGGCGAATTCGCCGGTCCCTGCAACGCGACGAACAGGTCGGGACGCGCCGTTCCGGGCGCCCCGCCGTCCGCCGGACCCGACAAGGTGAGGCGCGCATTCAGCGCCCTGCTGGCGAGATCGAGCGTGGCGCTGAGCGCGAGATCGGCTCCCTCGCCGTGGGCGATGACGTTCGAGATCCGCGCTTGACCCGCCGTGATGGTCAGCGCGCCGTCGGCTCGCGCTAGGATGAGGTCACCGGCCGCGAGGGCCGGGTCGACCACCTCGCTCATCTTGGCGGGGTTGATCGCAACGCCGCGGTCGGCAGCGCGAATTGCGGCTTCGAACGCGTGCGGATCGAGCCCGGCCAATCGCGCCGATGCAATCGACATGGTTCCGGAGCCCTTGAGCGATCCCATGAGCGTCGCGGGGCTGTAGCCAGTTCCGTCGGCCTCGACCTGCAGCGTCAGGCGGCCGTTCACCGCGGGCTGACCGGGGCCGGGCACGATTGCGGAGGTATCGACATCGTTGAGCGCGATCCTCGCGTGCGTGGAGAGCCCGGCGGCGTCGCGGCGGAACGCGAGCTCGCCGAGCATGCGGCCCGCGCCGAGGGTTCCTTCGATGTTCTCGAAGGCGATCTCACCCGGACCGAGCCGCAGGAGCCCGTGCAGCGATCGGCTCCTCAATCCCGGCGCGAAGATCGCCCGGGCGGCATCGAACTCGATGCGGCCGGTGAGCTTGTCGAACAATCCGGGATCGAACGGCTCCGGCGAGGCCAAGCCGTCCCGCGCTACCGCCTGCGCGGGCAAGCCGATGGCGCCCGCCAGCAAGGCGGGGACGACGATCTCTTCCGCTTCGATGTGCCCATCGATCGCCGGGATCGCCGCAAGCTCGATTCCCAATCGGCCGCGGACGGGCGAGCCTTGGATCGAGCCGGCGATCTCCTCGAAACTGAGCTTGCCGGGTGAATGCGACAGCCGGGCTTTCAGGCTCAGCGGCAGCTTTTGTCCCCAGGCGCCATGGCCCCATAACGGTGCGGCATCGGTCGCGGAGACCGCGACGTCGAGACCGGCGCTCGAACCGGCCCGATCCGGCAGATGCGTCGTGCCCTTCACGCGGGCGGCAAGCCCGCTCGCCGCAATTTGCGCGTCGACGTCGAGGTCGCCGAACGGACGCCCGCGCAGCATGAGACTGGCGCTTCCGGGACCTTTCTCCAGATTGACCCAGCGCCCGAACCCCAACAGCCCAGCAAGCTGCGTCCCCTCGTCGGCCGCGAGATTTCCCTCGAGCTTGAGTTCGAGCGCATCGGGCTCGAGCGGATTGCCGGTCGCCTCGGAGACGAGGTGAACCCGCGCCGCGCCGGCTTTCCCATCGATCGCAAGCTTGGAAATCGCACGCTGGCCGGCTTTATCAAAGCCATCCATCGTGAGGATGGCGCGAACATCGAGCGGCGAAAGATGAGTGATGGTCGCGCGGATGGGTTCCCCGATCCTTGGGCTCAGCTTGGCGGCGACGGCCGCGAGCCCTTCGAGCGCGCCTGCCTTCAACTCGAGGCTCATGGTGCCGTGAGGCGAGCTGAGCAGAGAGCGCATGCGCCCGCTGAGTTTCAGCGATGCACCACCCAGATCGCCGACCGAGAGGCGATCCAGCACGAGTCCGGACGCGTCATAGCTCAGCTTGAAGCTGGCATTCTTCGCGGCGACGCCGGCGAGGATCGCGCGATCGATATCGGCCGAGAGCAGCAGTTCGCCGGGGAAATCCGGCTTGGATCCGGCAAGGATCGCAGGCGCCAGCATCGCGAGCTCGTCCAAGTCGAGCTCCGCGGCCTTGAGCTCCAGCTCGAGCCGAGCCGGTTGGCGGTAGAGCGGATAGACGTAGACGAGACGACCGCCGAACTCCTTGCGGTCTACCTCCGCCTTGAGCCGCTCGATCGCAATACGGTCGGAGCCGAGCATGAGTTCGCCGCTCGCGCGCAACGCGCCGGCCGATCCGTGGGCTGCCGCGGAGCGCCCTTCGAGCCAGGCCAGCAGCGCCTTGGGGTCACTGGCCTCGATGCTGACCGGCCCGCGAAAGCTGACCCCCTGGTCGGCAAAACCGAGCCGTCCGCTCACGCGCGCCGAGGTAAGTCCGGGTGCGCGGAACTCGAAATGTTCGAGATCCCAGCCCCGGGCGTCGGACGTGAGGTCTCCGCGCACGTCGCGCAGCGGACTGCCCGCAAGGGTCAAGCTGTCGATGCCGATTCCAACTCTTCCGGAAATCGGCAGCTTGAGCGGCCCGGTGAAGAGCTCGGCCAATTGCTGCACGGCGGCCAAGGGCAGGCGGCGCGCCCCTTCCGGCAACGCCAGCAGAGCGTCGAGATCGAGCTGTCGCGCGGAAATCACCGCGTCGAAGCGCGGATCCTTGCCGAACCTGAGATTCGCCGCTCCGCCCAATCGGATGGCGCGCTCGTCGGGCCCATATTGAAATTCGGCCTTGTCGAACAGGGCGTTCGCAGCCGTGGCCTTGACGTGCCCGTTGGCCCGCCAGGGAATGAGCGCCACCCCGTGCCCCGCCGCGTCGACGACTCCGGCGGGACGTGCCAGCTTGAATGTCCCGTCGAACTCGGGCGTTGCGTTCGCGAAACGCACCAAGCCATCGGCTTCCGCCGTCCACGGGCGGTTGTCGGGGGCCACCTCGACGTGCAGCTTGACGGCCTCGTCTTCGAGCCGGCCGGCCGCAAGCGCGTATCGATAGCTCTCGCCGTTGGCTTGGAAGGTCCCCTCCCCTTTGGCAGGACCGAGCAACGAGCGAAATTCGCCTGCGAACGCCAGCCGGTCGAGCGCGAGGATGCCGCCGCTTGCCGCGTCGCTCAGCACGACGCGGCCGCCCTCGATGACGAACCGATCGATCGAGAGTTGATCCGGATTGAGATCGGCGGAGCTTCCTGCCCAACCGATCGCGCCATTCTGATCGACCCCGACCTGGATTTCCGGCGCGCGCAGGCGCAGCTCCGAGGCTCGCCAATGCGCGCGCAGCAAGGGACCGAGCGCGAACTCGATCGACAGCTCGCGGGCGCGGATGTGCGGTGCGTCCGCGGCGGCGCCGGCGCCGGCCTCCACATCCTTGAGCACCAGCGAGGGCGTCGGCAAAAGCCGCGCATCGATGCCGCCGGCCACCCGCACCGGCATGCCGGTGAGGCGGCTTGCCTCGGCCTCGAAGGTCGAGCGGTACTGGCCCCAGTCGACGAAATGCGGCCCGACCAGCGCCGCGAGCAGCGCCAGGATGATCGCAATGCCTATTGAGAGCAGAGTCGCTTGCACCACGCGCTCCGGGCCCCTGGGCTCTCGATGCCGATAGTTGCCGCCGCGCGGCCTTCAGGCAGAATCGGGAGTTCTGGGGCGTTTCTGTGTCGGCCCATGCTGGCTCACCCGAGCACGACGATCTTGCCCGGGTTCATGATGTTGTGCGGATCGAGCGCGCGTTTGATCGCCCGCATGGCCTCGAGCGCCGCCGATCCATGTTCCGCTTCGAGATATTTCATCTTGCCCTGGCCGATGCCGTGCTCCCCGGTCGAGGTCCCCTCCATCGCCAGGGCCCGCTCGACCAGGCGGTTCATGAATGCCTGCGCGGCCTTGATCTCCGTCGGATTTTCCATGTCGATGAGCGGCGCGCAGTGAAAATTGCCGTCGCCGACGTGGCCGAGGATCGGACAGATCAGCCCGCTTGCCGCGATGTCCTTCTGGGTTTCGGTCACGCATTCGGCAAGCCGCGAGATCGGCACGCACACGTCGGTGGCGAACGTCTGCGCGCCCGGGCGCAGCCTGAAGGCGGCCCAATAGGCGTCGTGCCGCGCCTGCCACAATCGGCTGCGATCTTCCGCCTTTGTGGCCCATTCGAACGGGCCGCCGCCGTACTCGGCCGCGATCTCGCCGAACCGGTCCGATTGTTCCGCAACGCCAGCCTCGCTGCCGTGAAATTCGAGGAACAGCACCGGAGATTCCGGCAGGTTGAGCTTGGAATACAGGTTGCAGGCTTTCACCATCAACGCGTCGAGCAGCTCGATGCGGGCCACAGGGATGCCCGACTGGATGGTGGCGATCGTCGCATTGCATGCCGCCTCGACCGAAGGGAACGGGCACACCCCGCCCGAGATCGCCTCCGGGATGCCGTGGAGCTTCAGCGTCAATTCGGTGATGATGCCGAGCGTCCCCTCCGAGCCGATCAGCAGCCGCGTGAGGTCGTAGCCGGCCGAGGTCTTCTTGGCGCGCCGGGCGCTATGCAGGATCTCGCCGTTGGCGAGCACCGCGGTGAGCGCCAGCACATTGTCCTTCATGGTGCCGTAGCGCACCGCGTTCGTGCCGGACGCACGCGTCGCCGCCATGCCGCCGAGCGAGGCATCGGCCCCCGGATCGATCGGGAAGAACAGGCCCTGGTCGCGCAGATATTCGTTGAGCTGCTTGCGGGTCACGCCCGGCTCGATCACGCAGTCGAGATCCCCGGCATGGACCTCGAGCACGCGGTTCATGTCCTTGAGATCGATGCTGATGCCGCCGAACGGCGCGTTGAGGTGGCCTTCGAGCGAGGTCCCGGTGCCGTAGGGGATGATCGGGACTCCATGCTTGGCGCACAAACGAACGATCGCCTGCACGTCCTCGGTGCGCTGCGCGAATACCACCGCATCGGCGGGCTGGTTCTCGAGCCAGGTCGCGGTGTGCGCGTGCTGCTGGCGAACGGCGAGCGAGGTCACCAGCCTTTTGCCGAATTGCGCCGCGAGCGCCTCGATCACGGCGGCGACCGCCCGCGGACTGGGTCGCTCGCTCGTGGCCGGAATTGCCTGCGTCGCCGATTGCATGGGGTTCTCGATCGCGGCAGTGAGCTTAGCAGAGACGGCACGCGGCCGGCAAAGTCGCGATCGTCACAGGCCATGCATGCCTGATCACACGGCGGCCGCGTCAATCTTGCGAAAAACGCCCGGAAACGCTTAGCTTCGCGCCGTGCTCGACCGCCTCGACCTCGAACCTTTGTTCTTCGCCCCGTTCGTCTCCTCGGTGATGCGGGTCGAGCCGGCTTGGATCGATTACAACGGCCATCTCAACATGGCCTATTACAACGTGCTGTTCGACCGCGCGGTCGATGAGGCCTTCGCACTGGTGGGCATCGGGCCGGATTATGTGAAGCGGCGGAACTGCTCGTTTTTCACCGCCGAGGTGCACGTGCGCTATCTGCGCGAACTCCATGCCGGCGATCCGGTCCGGGTCACGGTCCAGCTCATCGATTGCGACGCCAAGCGCCTGCATTTCTTCGAGCAGCTGTTCCACGCGACCGAGGGCTGGGTCTCGGCCACCTCCGAGGACATCGCGCTTCACGTCGATATGGAAACCAAGAAAACCGCGCCGTTTCCGGACGACGTCCTGGCGCGGATCGAGAAGATGCTGGCCTCCCACGCAAAACTCCCCCGGCCCGAAGCCGCCGGCCGGTGCATCGAGATGCGCAGGGGCTGAGGGCGGCAGGCGACGCTCATCGTAGCCCGGATGGAGCGAAGCGAAATCCGGGGTCGGCTGTCCCGGATTTCGCGCCCGCTGCGCGGGTGCTCCATCCGGGCTACAAGCCCCTCCCCTTATGCCGGCCGGAATGCCATCTTGAGCCCGAGAGATTCGGGGCTCGGATTTTCCGGCGTCCCGTTGATCCGGAACCGGGAATGAACGAGCCCAGCAAATTGCCGCCGCTGCCCGAGATGGAGCCCGCGCCCGGGGGGATTGCGGCGCGCGCGCGGGCGGCCGCGGCGCCGCCCTATCTGGCCGGGCTCAATGCCGAGCAGCGCGCCGCGGTCGAGACCCTCGATGGCCCGCTCCTGGTGCTGGCCGGCGCCGGGACCGGCAAGACCCGGGTGCTCACCACCCGGATCGCGCATATTCTCAGCCTCGGCCGCGCCCGGCCGTGGGAGATTCTCGCCGTCACCTTCACCAACAAGGCGGCGCGCGAGATGAAGGAGCGCATCGGCAAGATGCTCGGCCAGACGGTCGAGGGCATGCCGTGGCTCGGAACCTTCCACGCCATCGGGGTGAAGATCCTGCGGCGGCATGCCGAGCTCGTCGGCCTGAAATCCGATTTCACCATTCTGGACGTCGACGACCAGATCCGCCTGCTCAAGCAGGTGGTGGGAGCCGCCAACATCGACGAAAAACGCTGGCCGGCGCGCGTGCTCGCGAGCCTGATCGATGGCTGGAAGAACCGCGGGCTCACCCCCGACCGGGTGCCGGCCGGCGAGGCGGCGACTTTCGCCGACGGCCACGGCACCAAGCTCTACGCCGCCTATCAGGACCGCCTGAAGGTGCTCAACGCCGCGGATTTCGGCGATCTCCTGCTCGAAGGCATCCGCCTGTTCCGCGAGCATGCGGCCGTGCTTGCGCAATATCAGGCGCGCTTCAAATACACCCTGGTCGACGAGTATCAAGACACCAATGTGGCGCAATATCTCTGGCTGCGGCTGCTCGGCCAGGGCTCGAAGAACATCTGCTGCGTCGGCGACGACGATCAGTCGATCTACGGCTGGCGCGGCGCCGAGGTCGACAACATTTTGCGCTTCGAGAAGGATTTCCCCGGCGCCCGGGTGATCCGGCTGGAACGCAATTATCGCTCGACCGCGCACATCCTCGCCGCCGCCTCGCACCTCATCACCCACAACGAGGGCCGGCTCGGCAAGACGCTGCGCACCGATGAGCATCCGGGCGAGAAGGTCACGGTGACGGGCGCCTGGGATTCCGAGGAGGAGGCGCGCTCGGTCGGCGAGGAGATCGAGACGCTGCAGCGCGACAGCCACAAGCTCAACGAGATCGCGATCCTGGTGCGCGCCTCGTTCCAGATGCGCGAGTTCGAGGATCGCTTCGTCACGTTGGGGCTGCCGTACCGGGTGATCGGCGGCCCGCGGTTCTACGAGCGCGCGGAGATCCGCGACGCGCTCGCCTATCTGCGCTGCGTCGCCTCGCCGGCCGACGATCTCGCCTTCGAGCGCATCGTCAACGTGCCCAAACGCGGGCTCGGCGACGCGACCTTGCAGATGCTGCACGATCACGCCCGTGCCCGGCGCATCCCGCTGATGGAGGCCGCCCGCGCGTTGATCGAAACCGAGGAGCTCAAGCCCAAGCCGCGCGGCGCCTTGCGCGATCTTCTCGCCGCGTTCGATCGCTGGCACGTGGAACGCGAGGCGCTGCCGCATCCGGAGCTCGCCGAGATCGTGCTCGACGAATCCGGCTACACCGAGATGTGGCAGAAGGATCGCTCGGCCGATGCGGCGGGGCGCCTGGAGAATTTGAAAGAGCTCGTCCGCTCGATGGAGGAGTTCGAGAACCTGCAGGGCTTTCTCGAGCACGTGGCGCTGGTGATGGATGCCGACGGCGGGCCCAATGCCGATGCGGTCTCGATCATGACCTTGCATTCGGCCAAGGGCCTCGAGTTCGACACGGTGTTCCTGCCCGGCTGGGAGGAAGGGCTGTTTCCGCACCAGCGTGCGCTCGACGAAGGCGGCCGCGCCGCGCTCGAGGAGGAGCGCCGGCTCGCCCACGTCGGGATCACGCGGGCGCGGCGGCGGGTGAAGATCTTCTTTGCCAGCAATCGCCGCATCCACGGCATGTGGCAGTCGAGCGTGCCGTCGCGCTTTCTCGACGAGCTGCCCGAAGCTCATGTGGAGGTCGCCGAATCCAAGGGCGGCTTCGGCTGGGGCGGCTTCACGTCACGCTTCGACATGATGGAGCCGTTCGCGTCGGATTACGAGACGCCGGGCTGGCGGCGCGCGCGCGAGCGCATGCGCGCCGAGGAGGCGCGCGAGACGGGCGCCGACACGCCGGGGACCCGGAGCCGCACGGATCACCGCCGCGGCCCGCTGACGATCGAAGGCGAGCTCGTCGCCAAGTCCACCGGCGCGGTGTCGACCTATGCGATCGGCGACCGGGTGTTCCACCTGAAATTCGGCTACGGCGACATCGTCTCGGTCGACGGCAACAAGCTCACGGTGGCGTTCGACAAGGCCGGCGAGAAGCGCGTGGTGGATTCCTACGTGGAGCGCGCCTGAGATTGATTTCGGTTTTCATCGGTACCCGAATGCACGCGCGCCATTGTCCGACCTCAACTCAGCGGCGGGAGGAAGTCGGCTACCGAACGGAGCCGGGTAAACGAGCCAAGGCGCCGCTGGAGGATCATAGCACCGCAGAAGCGTTCCTATTGTCTTGGAATAAAACCAAGGAGTTAGGTCGATCCAATTTGCACGGAAACTGCTTTGGGTTGTGGCGTTTGAAACCTGCAGTCAAGTCTCCAGAACAATCTTTTCCTGTCCCTCTCACGCTGACCCTCTCCTCGGCGCGGCGAGGAGACCGGCGCGCTGAGTTCCCGTAGACCCGACAGCCGTGGCGGGTCCGCGCTCGATCATCATTGGCCGCGTTTGTGCCGACGCCACGACGGCGCGGCGCATCGCCGATTGTTTGGTGGAGCATTGCGATCCTGCCCAAACTGCGGTCGGCATGTTCGAAGGGCCAGGGAGCGATTGGACCGTCGAAATTTCTTTCCGCTCCTCCCCGGACTGGAAGGTTGTGCGCGACCTCGTTGTCCGCGCCGGGGGCAAAGCCGCCGCACGCACGCTGACCTTCGAGACGCTCACGGATCGCGACTGGGTTCGGGCGAGCCTCTCCGGCTTGCGGCCGGTCGAGGCAGGGCGATTCGTCGTGCACGGAAGCCACGACCGCCAAAGCATCGCGCCCAACCGCTTGCGTATCGAGGTCGAGGCCGCGCTCGCGTTCGGCACCGGCCATCACGGCACGACGCGAGGCTGTCTGCTGGCGCTCGATCGGACCCTGAAAGCGCACCGGCCGCGGCGCGTGCTCGACCTCGGCACCGGCACCGGCGTGCTGGCGATCGCCGCCGCAAAAGCACGGCACGCGCGCGTGCTGGCGAGCGACATCGATCCGCTCGCCGCGAGCACCGCGCGCGCCAATGCGAAATCCAATGCGGTGGGTCATCGCCTCGAAGTGCTTCGCGCAGGCGGCGTCATCACGCGCTACTTTACGGCGCGCGCGCCGTTCGATCTCGTGTTCGCCAATATTTTGTTGGAGCCGCTGCAGCGTTTGGCGCGGCCTTTGTCCAGGCTGCTCGCCCCGAATGCGCGCGTGATTCTGTCCGGCCTGCTGCCGAGCCAAGCCAATGCCGCGCTCGTCGCCTATGCGGCGCAAGGCCTGCGGCTCGAACGCCGCATTCCGCTCGACGGCTGGGTGACCCTGGTGCTGATCCGTCCTTCGTAGCCCGGATGGAGCACAGCGCAATCCGGGATCGGCTGTCCCGGATTACGCGCCGCTATGCGGGCGCTCCATCCGGGCTACTGCATCGCGCGCATTGTCGCTCCGTGCGCCGCCCCATAGAGTGCCGGCATGTTCGAGGCAAAATTCCAATCCTTCGACGTGGAGGACATTCCGCGCGCGCAGATCGCGGCGCGGGTCGCCGCCTTGCGCGCCGAGTTGTCCCGGCGCGGGCTCGACGGCTTCGTGGTGCCGCGCGCCGACCGGCAGCAGGACGAATATCTGCCGCCCTCGGAGGAGCGGCTCAAATGGCTGACCGGATTTTCCGGCTCGGCCGGCGTCGCCGTCGTGCTCACCGAGCGCGCGGCGCTGTTCGTCGACGGCCGCTACACCCTGCAGGCGCGCGACCAGGTTGACACTGCGCTCTTCTCCATCGAGCATCTGATGGATTCGCCGCCGCACGTCTGGCTCGAAGGCAATTTGAAGCCCGGCGCGAAGCTCGGATATGACCCGTGGCTTCACACCGTCGGCAGCGCCGAGAAGCTGGCGAAGGCGTGCGCCGCTGCCGGCGCGGAGCTCGAGCCGGCCGAACCGAACCCGATCGACGCGATCTGGCCGAACCGGCCTCTCCCGCCGCTCGGGCCCGTGGTACCGCACGACCTGCGCTTCGCCGGCGAGAGCGCGGCCTCGAAGCTCGCGCGGGTGCAGGCCGAGATCGCTAAGGCCAAGACCGATGCGCTCGTGGTCTCCGACGCGCAGGCGGTCGCCTGGGCTTTCAACATCCGCGGCGCCGACGTGGCGCATACGCCGCTTCCGCTCGCGTTCGCGATCGTGCCGCGGGAGGGCCGGCCCTCGCTCTACGTCGATGGCCGCAAGCTCGGCAACGCGGTGCGCCATGCGCTTCAGGAATATTTGGACGTGCGCGAGGAGGCGGCGCTCGCCGAGGATCTCGCCGCGCTCGGCGCCGCTGGATTAAAAGCGAGCCTCGACGATTCGACCGCCGCCGACGCGCTCGCAAAAATCGTGACCGAGAGCGGCGGAAAAATCCTGCGCGGCGCCGATCCGATCGCGCTGATGAAGGCGGTCAAGAACGCGGTCGAGATCGACGGCGCCCGTGCCGCGCACCGTCGCGACGGCGCCGCGATGGCAAAATTTCTCGCTTGGTTCGACCGCGAAGCGCCGAGCGGCAAGCTCACCGAGATCGATGCGGTCGCGGCGCTGGAGACGTTCCGGCGCGAGACCGGCGCGCTCAAAGACGTGTCGTTCCCGACGATCGCCGGCGCCGGCCCGAACGGCGCCATCGTGCATTACCGCGTCGCCCGCGCCAGCAACCGCCGCATCGCGCCGGGTGAGCTGTTCCTGGTCGATTCCGGCGCGCAATACGAGGACGGCACGACCGACATCACCCGCACGATCGCGGTCGGAACCCCGAGCGAAGAAATGCGCGAACATTTCACCCGAGTGCTCAAGGGCCATATCGCGCTGGCGCGGGCCTTGTTTCCCGACGGCACCACCGGCGCGCAGCTCGACAGCTTCGCGCGGCAATATCTGTGGGCCGCGGGGCTCGATTTCGACCACGGCACCGGGCATGGCGTGGGCAGCTATCTCTCCGTGCACGAGAGCCCGGCCCGCATCTCCAAGCTCGGCACGATCGCGCTCAAGCGCGGCATGATCCTTTCCAACGAGCCCGGCTATTACAAGACCGGCGCCTACGGCATCCGCGTGGAGAATCTGGTGCTGGTCGTCGAGGCCCGGGCTCCGGTCGGCGCCGAAAAACCGCTCAACGCCTTCGAGACGCTCACGCTCGCCCCCATCGATGTTCGTCTGATCGAGCCGCGCCTGCTGACGGGCGACGAGCTCGCGTGGCTCGATGCCTATCACACCCGGGTGCGCGACACCCTCGCGCCGCTGGTCGATGCCGACACGGGGAACTGGCTCGGGCGGGCGACACGGCCGCTCGGTGCCGCGTGACTCATGACTCGGGCCCAACCGGAGGACTTGCGTTGTTACATTGTAATACTTAGTATGACTCGCCATGACCATCAATCGCACTTCGGCGACGTTTTCCATATCGCTCCCGCCGGAAATGGCGGACGAGCTCGAGCGTGTTCGGCGACAAGAACGTCGAACTCGCTCCGAGCTAGTGCGTGAGGCTTTGCGGCATTACATTCGCGCGGCTGAAGCCCGGAGCGTCCACCAGCGCATTGGCAAGCTGCCGGAAGCGGAGCCGACGGCTGACGAGGTCGCCGCCATCAAGGAAGGTAGCGGGGAGTTGGCTGAAGGCAAATTTGTAACTTTCGAGCAACTTCGCCATGAGCTGGGCCGTCGCCGTCAGCAATCGCGCGCGAAAAAGTCTAAGCCGCGTTCCCGCCGCTGACCAAGCGCGCATCATGGCGGCGCTTAGCGCCATGCAAGCCGATCCGCTCTCCGGCGATGTGGTGAAGCTTACAGGGCAGGATGCTTTCCGCAGGCGCGTCGGCAATTACCGGATCATCTTTCGGATTGATTTCAAATCCGTCGCGGTCGGCATCATCGACATTCAGCGCCGAACCACGACGACGTACCGCTAGGTGTCACCCTTCCCCCACCAGCTTGAGCCAGTCGTCCTCGCTCAGCACCTCGACGCCGAGCTCCTTGGCCTTGGCGAGCTTGGAGCCGGCGCCGGGGCCGGCGACCACGTAGTCGGTCTTCTTCGACACCGAGCCCGCTGTCTTGGCGCCGAGCCGCTCGGCCATGGCTTTGGCCTCCTCGCGCGTCATCTTCTCGAGCGCGCCGGTGAACACCACGGTCTTGCCGGCGACGGCGGAATGCCGCGCGGGCCGCTCGGCGTCGAGGATGCGCACCTGTTCCGTCAGGCGTTGGACGATGCGCCGGTTGTGCTCCTCGCCGAAATAGGAGGCGAGCCCCTCGATCACCGTCTCGCCGATCTGGTCGATGGCATCGAGCTCCTCGCGCGCGTCCGCATCGCCGGCGACGAGTCTTTCGCAAGCTTCGAGGAACGCCTCCCAGGACCCGTAGGCGCGGGCGAGCACGCGCGCCGTCGTCTCGCCGACGTGGCGGATGCCGAGCGCATAGAGGAAGCGCTCGAGCGGAATCTCGCGGCGCGCTTCGATCGCCCGGAACAGATTTCGTACCGAGGTCTCGCCGAACCCTTCCTGCTCTTCGATCCGGATGGTCTTGTTGCGCTGCTCCAGGGTGAAAATATCGGCCGGCTCGCGCAGCCAACCCTGCTCGTAAAAGAATTCGATCTGCTTTTCGCCGAGCCCGTCGATGTCGAAGGCGCGCCGCGAGACGAAATGCTTCAGGTGCTCGATCGTCTGGTACGGACAGGCGAACTCCCCGCTGCAGCGCGACACCGCGCCGGCCTCGCCGGTCGCGGTCTCGTCGCGCACCACGGGCGTGTGCAGGTGACACGGACAGGTCTTCGGGAACCGATAGGGCTTGACGTCCTTCGGCCGTTTTTCCAACACGACGCCGAGCACCTGCGGGATCACGTCGCCGGCGCGCTGGATCGTCACCGTGTCGCCGATGCGAACGTCCTTGCGCAAAATCTCGTCCTCGTTGTGGAGCGTGGCGTTCTGGACCACGACGCCGCCGACCGTCACCGGCTCGAGCTTGGCCACCGGCGTGAGCGCGCCGGTGCGGCCGACCTGGATCTCGATCGCGCGCACGATGGTGGTCGCCTGCTCGGCCGGGAACTTGTGCGCGATCGCCCAGCGCGGCGTGCGCGAGACGAAGCCGAGCCGCTGCTGCCAGTCGATGCGGTCGAGCTTGTAGACGACGCCGTCGATGTCGTAGTCGAGCGTGGCGCGTTCGGCCTCGATCTCATGGTGGAACGCCAGCATGGTCTCGACCGAACGGCACACTTTCATCAGCGGATTGGTTTTGAACCCGCAGCTCGCGAACCATTTCACCATGCCGGACTGGGTGTCGGCCGGCATCGCGCTCGTCTCGCCCCAGCTGTAGGCGAAGAAGCCGAGCGGCCGCGACGCCGTCACCGCCGGATCGAGTTGGCGCAGCGAGCCCGCCGCGGAGTTGCGCGGATTGGCGAAAACCTGGCGGCCCGCGGCCGCCTGGCGCTGGTTGAGCTTCAGGAACGCGGATTTGGTCATGTAGACTTCGCCGCGCACCTCGCAGATGTCGGGCACGCTCTTGCCGCGCAGCCGTTGCGGCACGTCCTCGAGCGTCCTCACGTTCGCGGTGACGTCCTCGCCGACGGTGCCGTCGCCGCGGGTCGCCGCATGCACGAGCGTTCCGCGCTCGTAGCGCAGCGAGCAGGACAGGCCGTCGATCTTCGGCTCGGCCGTGAACGCGAGCTTCTCGTCCGCGGCAAGCCCGAGGAAGCGGCGGATGCGCTCGACGAAATCGATCACGTCCTCGTCCGAGAACGCGTTGGCGAGCGAGAGCATCGGCACCGCGTGCCGGATCTTTGCGAATTTCTCCGCAGGCTTGGCGCCGATTTTTCGCGAAGGCGAATCCGACCGCACCAGCGCGGGAAACCGTGCCTCGATCGCCTCGTTGCGCGCGCGCAGCGCGTCGTATTCCGCGTCGCTGACGCTCGGCGCGTCTTCCTGGTAGTAGCGCTTGTCGTGCACGGCGATTTCCGCGGCGAGCCGCTTGAGCTCGGCTTTCGCCTGCGCCTCGCTCAGCTCGGAAACGGCGATTTGGGCGGTGTCGCGCTTGCGCATGAGCATCAACAATCTCCCACCTCCCCCTCGAGGGGGGAGGTCGGCGAGCGTCAAAGACGCGAGCCGGGTGGGGGTGAGGCTGCATCACCCCACCCAGCGCGCTTCGCGCGCGACCCTCCCCCTCCAGGGGAGGGTGAGGAGTACGTCGCGCGTCTCGGATCGAAACTTTACAGCCGCGAAATTCGCCGCTCGTCAACCCGCGGCCGGGCGGATCAGGCGCTCGGCGGCGGCGCGGGCCTCCTCGGTGATCTCCGAGCCGGCCAGCATGCGGGCGATCTCCTCGCGGCGGTGGTCGGCGGTCACTTCCGCAACCCGGGTCGCGACCCTTTTACCGCGGTCGAGCGCCTGCTTGGTGATCAGATAGTGGCGCCCCGCGCGCGCGGCGACCTGCGGCGCGTGGGTGACCGCGATCACCTGGACGCGCGCGGCAAGCCGCGCGAGCCGCACGCCGATTGCGTCGGCGACGGCGCCTCCCGCCCCGGTGTCGATCTCGTCGAATACGAGGGTCGGCGCCGAGCCGCGATCGGCCAGCACCACCTTGAGCGCGAGCAGGAAGCGCGCCAGCTCCCCGCCGGACGCGACCTTCATCAGCGGTCCCGGCCGCGTGCCCGGATTGGTCTCGACCCAGAACTCCACGCGATCGATGCCGTCGGGACCGGGAGCCGCGGGGTCGGTCGCGATCTCGGTGAGAAACCGCGCGCGCTCGAGCCGCAGCGGCTTGAGCTCGGCGTTGACGGCGCGGTCGAGCGCGGCCGCCGCGCGCCGCCGCGCCGCGGACAGCGCTTGCGCACCTTCGCGATAACACGCCTCGGCCTCGCGCGCGGCACGCTCGAGCCCGATCAGCGCCTCGGCCCCGGCGTCGAGCGCGGCGAGATCCGTCGCATAGCGGGCCGCCAGCGCCGCAAGCTCGTCGACCGCGACGTTGTACTTGCGACTCGCGGCGCGCAACGCGAACAGTCGCTCCTCGATGCGCTCGATCTCGCGCGGATCGAATCGCGCGATGTGGATCGCATGCTCGATATGCGCGCGGGCGTCTTCCATGGCGATCAGCGCCTGGTCGAGCGCTTTCACGGCCGGCTCGATGAGCGCCGGCGCCTGCGCGGCGCGTTTCTCCATGCGGCGAACGGCGGCGGCCAGTCCCGGCAGCGGCGAGCCCGAGCCGGCCAGCAGCTCATGGGCATCGTGCAGATCGCCCGCGACCTTTTCGGCCTGCATCATCGTGGCGCGGCGGTCGGCGAGGCTTGCCTCCTCGCCGGGCTCGGGCGCGAGCGTGCGCAGCTCCTCGACCGCGTGCCGCAGAAATTCCGCCTCGCGGCGGGTCTCCTCGACGCGGGCCCGGTGCGCGTCGAGATCCTCGCCCGCGGTGCGCCAGGTCTTCCAGGCCGCTGTCAGCGCCGCGGCCTGCGGCTCGAGCCTGCCGTAGGCGTCGAGCAGCCTGCGGTGGGTGGCGGCATCGACCAGCGCCCGCTCGTCGTGCTGGCCGTGAATCTCGACCAGCGACACGCCGAGGCTCTTGAGCACCTGGACGCTGACCGGCTGATCGTTGACGAATGCCCGCGTGCGGCCGTCGGCGAGCTGGACGCGGCGCAGCAGCAGCGGATCCTCGACGGCGATGCCGTTGTCGATGAGGATGTCGCGCGCCGGATGGCGGTCGTCGTCGAGCTCGAAGGCTGCGACGACCTGACCCTGCTCCGCTCCGTGCCGCACCAGGCCGGCATCCCCGCGCGCCCCGAGCGCCAGCGCGAAGGCATCGAGCAGGATCGACTTGCCGGCCCCGGTCTCGCCGGTGAGTACCGCGAGGCCCGCAGCGAACTCGATGTCGAGGCGCTCGATCAGGACGATGTCGCGGATCGAGAGTCGGATCAGCATGAATCTCAGCCGAGGCCGAGCTTCCTGAAGGCCTTGCTGATCCAGGAGCCTTCGGTCTCGCGCGGTTCGAGCCCGCCGGATTTCACCAGGCGATACGCGTCCTTGTACCAGGGACTGTCCGGGAAATTGTGGCCCAGCACCGCGGCGGCGGTCTGCGCCTCGTCGACGATGCCGAGCGCCATGTAGACCTCGGCGAGCCGCATCAGCGCCTCTTCGACGTGCCGCGTGGTCTGATATTGGGTCACCACGACCTTGAACCGGTTGATCGCGCCGGTGTAGTCGCGCTTCTCCTGGTAATAGCGACCGATCGTCATCTCCTTGCCGGCGAGCTGATCCTTGGCGACGTCGATCTTGCGCTTGGCGCTCGCGGCATATTCGGTATTGGGGAATTTGCGCACCACCTCGTCGAGCGACTGGAGCGCCCTTTCGGTGCCGAGCTGATCGCGGGTGACGTCCGGGATCTGCTCGAAATACGAGGATCCGATCAGAAATTGCGCGTAGGCGGCGTCCGGGCTGCCCGGATGCAGGGTCACGTAGCGCTTGGCCGAGACGATGGCCTCGTCGTACTGCCGGCTCTCATAATAGGCATAGGCGGTCATGATCAGCGACTTGCGCGCCCATTCCGAATAGGGGTGCTGGCGATCGACCTCCTCGAATTTCTTCGCGGCGGCTTTGAAGTCGTGCTTGGTGTTCAGAAGATAGAGGCCTTCGTTGTAGAGCCGATCGGGCGGATCATCCGACAGCGGCAGGTCCTTGTCGCCGAACCAGGCGCAGGCGGAGAGCGCGGCGGCCGCGAGCACGAGCATGAGCGCGCGGGGCAGCGATCCCCGCCTTCGCCTCGACCGTGACGTCGGCAAACGCGAAATCATGATGGAATGTAAATCCGTGTCCCCCGCAGCCCCGGCCCCGGCCCCCAAAGCCGGTCCCGACTGCCTAGTAGCCGAAAAACGTTCGGCTGACCATGCGATTACGAGGACATTCGGCCGGGAATATGGCGCGCTCGCGCCCGGCTCAGGACAGGTCCGGCCCGTAGGCCGGCGCCACCATCCCGACCGGCAGCTCGGCGTGACCGCGCGGCCGCGGCTTGCCCTCTTCCACGATGGTCCAGGCGGTGGGGTCCGCGATCAGCGCGGTGAGCACCGCGTGATTGAGCTTGTGGCCGCCGCGCACCGAGCGGTAGGCGCCCAGGATCGGCGCGCCTGCGAGCGCCAGATCGCCGATGGCGTCGAGCGCCTTGTGACGCACGAACTCGTCGGCAAATCGCAGTCCGCCGGGATTGAGCACGCGATCGTCGCTGACCACGAGGGTATTTTCCAGCGTGGCGCCGAGCGCGTAGCCGGCGCTCCATAATTTGCCCACGTCGCGGAGGAAGCCGAAGGTGCGCGCGCGCGCGATCTCGCGCCGGAACGTGGCGGGGCCGACCTCGACGGCCAGCGCTTGCCGGCCGATCAGCGGGTGATCGAACTCGATCTCGACCTCGACCCGGAACCCGCGATCATAGGGTTTCAGCTCGCCATAGGCATTGTCTTTGGCGATGCGGATCGGCTTGAGCACCTTGGTATACCGGCGCGCCGCGGGCAGCGCGACAATGCCGGCTTCGTCGATCGCCTGCACGAAGGGAGCGGCGCTGCCGTCCATGATCGGCGCTTCCGGGCCGTCGAGCTCGACGATGGCGTTGTCGACGCCGAGCCCGCACAGCGCCGCCATGATGTGCTCTATCGTGGAGACGCCGGGCCCCGAGGCATCGCCCAGCACGGTCGCAAGCTCGGTCGCCGTGACCGACCGGGCATTGGCGCGGATCTCGCGCTGCCGCCTGCCGCCCACGCAGCGGATGAAGACGACGCCGGTTCCGGCATCGGCCGGATGCAACGTGAGCGTGACGGGAAGCCCGGAGTGGACGCCGATCCCGGAAACGGCGGCTCGGCTGCGAAGCGTGGTCTGCTTGCCCGCTTTCATGCCTCGTTCTGCCCCTTCACCGCATCGCCTCGCCCACGACGAGCGCACACGATCGGCAACCCCCGATGGGCTTCCGCTTGCTGTCGATGGCCGGGAATTTTATCGTGCGGATCGTTGCCGCCCGCGGTCCCCCGACGCAGTAAGCCCCTACGACGAACACATTAACCATGCGTCGGGGCAAGTCCAATTCACGGTTTTTTACCGATTGTTACCTCTGCCGTTAACAACCGGCCCACAAACGAAATTTCGCCGAATGGCTTGTCCTCCTTTCGGATTCCGAGGCGCCGAGTTCTCCACAGGCTCGGCCTCGGCTGCGCGAATCACTGGCACCAGAAGCGCGGGGTACAAACAATTTGAATCCGAGCCGAGCGGCAAAAACTGTTTCACCTCCCCATGCGGGAAGGTCGCCGCAGCCGGTCGGGGAGGCAAAGCGCGTCCGCCGCAACGCCGATACGAACGCCGCGGCGTGGCCCGGATCAGTTCGCTTGGCGGCGCAGGAACGCCGGGATCTCCAGGTGATCCTCATCAATCGGATTGTGCACCGGTGCCGGCCGGCCGTGCGGGTCGAGCCCCTGCGGGGCCGGCCGGGGCGCGGGCGAGCGCTTGGCATATTCGGAGACCGGGTCGTGCGCCTCCTCCTGCCGTCGCGGCGGGGGAGCCGGAGCACGGGTTGCAGCCTGCGGCTGCGGTCGCGGCGTCGGATTGGACTGTTGGGCCATGGGCTCCTCCTCTTCGCGCCGGCCGAGGCCGACCGCGGCTAGGCGCTGCAACAGCGAGGTGCGGCGTTTCTCGGGATGTGGTTCCGGCATTTCGCCGCGGCGGGCACGGATCTCGTTCTGCGCGGGCAGCGGCAGGTCCTCGATCCGCGGCATGCGCGCGGCGCGATTGGGCGCCCGCTCGGGCTGCGGCGGAATGAAGTGGCGTTGCGCCGGCGGCTCCTGCGCGAGCGGCCCCGGGTGCTCGTCCAGGAACAGCGAGGGTTTGGGCGGAATCGGCCGCAGCGTCACGTTTTCGATCGCGGTCGCGGGCGGCAGCGTCGCTGGGGCCGGGGCGGAGCCGGATCTGGCGCCCGCCGGCGGCGTTGATGCTTCCGCGGCCCGCCCGGGCTCGCGCTCGACGCGGTCGGCGTGACGCTGCGGACTGGAGCGCAGCTTCTGGGTCAATTCGGCAAGCCGCGAATCGATCGAAGACGCCGCGTTGGAAATGGCGTCGATGCCGGTCGCAACCACCGAAACGCGAATGACCCCCTCGAGCGCTTCATCGAAGGTGGCGCCGACGATGATGTTGGCCTCCTGGTCGACTTCCTCGCGGATGCGGGTCGCAGCCTCGTCCACCTCATAGAGGGTGAGGTCCTTGCCGCCGGTGATCGAGATCAGGAGCCCGCGCGCGCCCTTCATGGAGGAATCGTCGATCAGCGGGTTGGCGATAGCTGCCTCGGCCGCGGTGAGCGCGCGTTTCTCGCCCGAGGCCTCGCCGGTGCCCATCATGGCCTTGCCCATTTCGCGCATGATGGCGCGCACGTCGGCAAAATCCAGGTTGATCAGGCCTTCCTTGACCATCAGGTCGGTGATGCAGGCGACGCCGGAATAGAGCACCTGGTCGGCCATCGCGAAGGCGTCCGCGAACGTGGTCTTCTCGTTGGCGACCCGGAACAGGTTCTGATTCGGGATCACCAGCAGCGTGTCGACCGCCTTCTGCAGCTCCTGGATGCCGTTCTCGGCGAGCCGCATGCGGCGCTGCCCTTCGAATTGGAACGGCTTCGTCACGACGCCGACGGTGAGAATGCCGAGTTCGCGGGCGAGCCGGGCGATCACCGGAGATGCGCCGGTGCCGGTGCCGCCGCCCATTCCGGCGGTGATGAACACCATGTGGGCGCCGGAGAGATGATCGCGGATCTCGTCGACCACCTCCTCGGCGGCGGCGCGTCCGACGTCCGGCTGCGAGCCGGCACCCAGCCCCTCGGTCACCGCAACGCCCATTTGGATGATGCGCTCGGCCTTCGACATGGTCAGCGCCTGCGCGTCGGTGTTGGCGACGACGAAGTCGCAACCGACGAGGCCCGCGGTGATCATGTTGTTGACCGCGTTTCCGCCGGCCCCGCCCACGCCGAACACCGTGATCCGCGGCTTGAGCTCCCGTATGTCGGGCATCTTCAGGTTGATCGTCATGGCTGCCTCTCCAGAGCGCAGGCGAGAACGCCGGCGCGTTCGGCCGGTCCGCCGCCGGCCGGCTCGGTCCTACGATGGTCAAAGCCCACTAGAAGCTCTCGCGAAGCCATCGTCCCACCCTCGCGAAATAACCGTCGGTCCCCGTCATGAGCTGTCGCGTGCGCCGCGATTCGAATTGTTCGAGATGCGCCATCTGCGGATAGATCAGGAGCCCGGCCGCGACCGCGAACGCCGGGCCCTTGGCGGCTTCGGGAAGTCCCGCGATGCCGAGCGGACGGCCGACCCGCACCCGGCGAGCGAGAATGCGGGCGGCGATCTCCGGCAGTCCGGCGAGCTGGCTCGAGCCTCCCGTCAGCACCACGCGAGCCCCCGGGTCCGCCGCGAACGACGAAGCCGCGAGACGGTCGCGCACCATCTCCAGAATTTCCTCGACCCGCGGGCTGATGATGCGCACCAGCGCCGCGCGCGAGACCACATGCGGCGGCTCGCGCTCGTCCTCGCCGACCGGCGGCACGGTGATCATGTCGCGATCGTCCGATTGGCCGGAGATGGCGCTGCCGTGCAGCGTCTTGATGCGTTCGGCATCGGCGACCTTGGCGGTCAAGCCGCGCGCGAGATCCATGGTGACGTGGTTGCCGCCGAGCGCAAAGGCGTCGGCGTAGACGAAACGCCCGTGCGAGGACACCGCGACCGTGGTGGTGCCCGCGCCGATATCGACCACGGCGGCGCCGAGATCGGCTTCGTCGTCGGCGAGCGCGCACAGCCCCGCCGCATAGGGCGCGGCCGCCATGGCCTCCACGGACAAATGGCAGCGCTCCACCGCGAGCATCAGATTGCGGGCCACCGCGACGTCGGTCGTGACCACATGCATGTCGACGCCGAGCCGGCGCCCGAGCATGCCGCGCGGATCGCGAATGTCCCGGCTCTCGTCGAGCGCATAGGAAACCGGCAGCGAATGCAGCACCGCGCGGCCGCCGCGCACGGAATGCCGGCTGCCGGCGGCGAGCACGCGATCGATATCGGCGTCGGTCGCCGCCGGGCCGCCGATGTGGACGGTGGCGGCATAAAGCTCGCTCGCCATGCGGCCGGCACCGATCGAGAGCACGACGGATTCGACATTCACATGCGCCATGCGCTCGGCGGCGTCGACCGCCTGCCGCACCGCCTGCTCGGCCTCGGCGAGATTGACGATGGTGCCGGATTTGATGCCGCGCGCGCGGGTGTGGCCGATGCCGAGCACCTCGACCGCGTGGCTGCGGCGGCGCAGCGCCTCCTGCGCGCCGCAGGGTTTGAGCCGCGCGATCAAGCAGGCGACCTTGCTGGTGCCGATATCGAGCGCGCAGATCACCGCCGAGCGCCGCGGCGAGATCGGCTTCATCTTCGGGGTGAGGCCGTGCTGGAGCGGGCTCATGCGTCGCCGCCCTTCTTCTTCGGCGGCTTGCGCGCCTCCTCGCGCGCCTGCGCGGCCGCATCCGAGAGCCGCACCGAGACGCGATCCGGCAAGCGCAGGTCGATCGCGAGGATGTCGCGGCCGATGAGCCGCTTGTCGCGGTCGAGCGCAACCAGCGTGTCGAGGGCGGGCCCGACCTCGGTTTCCGGCAAGCGGACATCGACGTTGTTCTTGAGCTTGAGGTTCCAGCGCCGTTCGGCGACGAGCACGCTGGCGCGCACCTGCTCCCGGATCGAGGGATAGCGATCGAGCAGGGCGAGAAAATCTCTGGCCTTCTTCTGCGCGCCGCGCCCGACCACGAGCGGCAGCGCGGCGAAAGCCGGGTCGCTCAGCGGCCCGATGACGGTGCCGTCGGCGGCGACGAGCGCGAGCTTGCCGTCGACCTGCCAGAGCGCAAACGGCTCGCGCTCCCTCACCCGGATCTGCAGCCGGTCCGGGAACAGCTTGCGGACCGTGGCGTCGGCGATCCAGGGAATCGTTTTCAGCCGCGAGCGTGCCGCCTCGACGTCGAGGAACAGCAGGGAAGTGCGCTCGGTCACGCCGGCCGCCGCGACGATCTCGGCGCGGCCGACGTGCTTTTCGCCGGAGAGCGAAACCGCGGCGATGCGAAAGCCCATGGAATTGGCGCCCGCATCCCGCCAATCCTGGAGCGTGTCGACGATCATCGGGACATGGTCCCCCCGGACCGCGCCGTAACCAATGCTGGCGACGAGAAACAGCGCCGACGTCGCGATCCCGGTAAAGCGCGGGATCGCCGCCTCCAATCGGAGCACCCAGAATCGCATGAAGGAGCTGATTCGGCTCGCTATTTTTATCGGGAGCGGCGGCAGCAGGCGCTCCGCAAGGACAAACCCCCAGGAAGCCGACGCGCGGGCACGGCGCCCGGAGCGTGGGCCCGGCCGCTTCAGCGGTTCAGCGAGGCGTCCTCGACCATCCATCGCACCAGCTCACCGAAGGAAATGCCCGCATGGGCCGCGATCTCGGGCACCAGCGAGGTCTCGGTCATGCCGGGCTGCGTGTTGACTTCCAGACAGAACAGTCCCCTCGTCCCCTCCGCGGAATCGTCGTAGCGGAAATCCGCACGGCTCACGCCCCGGCACCCCAGCGCGCGATGGGCCGCAAGCGCCAGTCTTCGGACCTCTTGGTAAACATTTGGTTTAAGCGGCGCCGGAAGCAGGTGCCGGGAGCCCCCGGGGGTGTATTTCGCCTCGTAATCGTAAAAGCGCGCACTGGGCAGGATCTCGATGACGTCGAGCGCCTCCTCCCCCATCACCGCGCAGGTCAGCTCCTTGCCGCGGATGAAGGGCTCGCACAGCACCTGTTCGCCGAACGGCCAATCGTCCCGGTAGAGCTCCTGCGGCGGGTGCTCCTGATCCTCCTTGACGATGAACACGCCGACGCTCGAGCCCTCCGCCACCGGCTTGATGACGTAGGGCCGCGGCAGAACATGGCGTTTCACCGCATCGAGCCGCGACACCAAGATCCCGTCGGGGACCGGAATGCCGGCCGCGCGCAACACCGCCTTGGCGAGGTCCTTCTGGATGGCGAGCGCGGACGCCAGCACCCCGGAATGCGTGTACGGGATGCCGACGATCTCCAGGATGCCCTGGATGGTGCCGTCCTCGCCCGGCCGGCCGTGCAACAGGTTGAGCGCGACGTCGGGTTTGAGCGTCTGCAGCACGCTGGCGATGTCGCGGCCGACATCGATGCGGGTCAGCCGGTAATCCTGCTTTTCCAGCACGTCGGCGCAGGCTTTGCCCGAGCGCAGCGAGACCTCCCGCTCCGCCGACCATCCGCCCATCAGGACCGCGACGTGCTTGCCTCGATTCATCCGCCCCGATCGGCCTTCCGGTGATTCGGTTGTGCTACACGAAACGTGATTTATCGCGATTGCGCCAGCCCGATCGGGAGAATTTCCCATTCGAGCTCGACCCCGGGCCTTTCCTTGACCCGGCGCGGACGAACATGCGCGTTTTCGGACGAGCGCGCCGCACTTTTGTCCAGAAAACGATCACGCAAACCAGAAAACTATCAAGGCAAGCAAGTGCTTAGGGTCATTCAATTCGTTAAACTTGCATGATATGGATCAGGATTGCGCGAGCCCGATCCGGCGAATTTCCCATTCGAGCTCGACCCCCGAGCGGTCCTTGACCCGGCTGCGGACGAGCTCGCCCAGGTTCTCGATGTCGGCCGCGCTGGCGTTTCCCAGATTGATCAGGAAATTGCAGTGCATTTCCGAGACCTGGGCATCGCCGAGCTTCAACCCGCGGCAGCCGGCCTGGTCGATGAGCTGCCAAGCTTTTTGCCCCGGCGGGTTCTTGAAGGTCGACCCTCCGGTCCGGCTCTTCACCGGCTGGGTGGATTCCCGCTTCTCCGTGATCGCCTGCATCTCGGACTTGATGGTCTGCGGATCGGCCGACGCGCCGGAAAACAGCGCCTGCGTGAAAATCACGTCCTCCGGGATCCCGCAATGCCGGTAGGCAAAGCCCATGTCGGCATTGCCGAACACCCGGATGCGGCCCTGCCGGTCGATGCCGCGCGCCTCGACGAGCACGTCCTTGGTCTCGCGCCCATAGGCGCCGCCGTTCATGCGCAGCGCGCCGCCGATCGCGCCGGGAATGCCGCGAAAAAACGCCAAGCCGCCGATGCCGGCTTCCTGGGCGGCCTGCGCGACCTTGACGTCCGGCACGGCGGCGCCGGCGCGCACCCCCTCGCCCTCGATCGCCACGCCGGCGAACCCGCGCCCGAGCCGGACCACGACGCCCGGAACGCCGGCGTCGCGCACGATGAGATTCGATCCGAGCCCGACCGGGGAGACCGGCACGTCGGGCGGCAATCGCTCGAGTAGATACGCGAGATCCGCTTCGTCCTCGGGCATGAACAGGATTTGCGCCGGCCCGCCGACGCGAAACCAGGTCAAACCTTTCAGCGCCTGGTTCGCCAGCAGCCGCCCGCGCAGCTTCGGCATGCTGGCTTTAAGCTCGGCGGTGAGGTCGGGAAAACTCATGGAGCCACACGAGATCCGATTATCAGCTCGCATCCTACGCGGCACTCTCTCTACCTCCCCTGGAGGGGGAGGTCGGCGAGCCGCAGAGCGGCGAGCCGGGTGGGGTGAAGCCGCGTCACCCCCACCCCGGCAGCTCGCAACATGCTCGCTGCCGACCCTCCCCCTCCAGGGGAGGATGAAGCGCGCGCGATGCTCAGCAGCGAACCAATCACGCGGACCTGTATCATGGGCAGAGATTCCACTCTCTTTTAACGAAAACCGCTTGCGACCATGTGCTGTACGGACGAACCGAGCCAATTTAGGAACGCTTCTTGCTTTGGATGTTCCACCACCTGGGCCCCCGGAGCCCCCGGTTTCCCGGGTGGGGGAGGCCGGCTGTTCGATCACCATCTTCCAGCCGATCTCGGGGGCGGCCCGGTCCGGCTTGGGCCGCCCTTCCAATCAGGCTCCCGCCCCCAGCGCGGCCAGCTCGCCCGGCAGCGCATAGGCCCATTGCGTGATGCTGCCGGCGCCGAGAAAGACCACGCAATCGCCGGGCTCGGCCAGCTCCTTGACCATCGCGGCGAGCTGCTGGGGTTCCTCGAGCGCGAGCACGTGGCGGTGGCCGCGCGCGCGCACGCCCTCGACCAGCGCATCGCGATCGACGCCCGGAATCGGCGCCTCGCCGGCCGGATAGACCGGCGCGATGATCACCGCATCGGCGTCGTTGAAGCAGGTGCAGAACGGCTCGAACAGCGTCGCGAGCCGCGTGTAGCGATGCGGCTGCATCACGGCGACGACGCGGCCGTGGGTCGATTCGCGCGCGGCCCGCAGGGCCGCCGCGATCTCCACCGGATGATGGGCGTAATCGTCGACGATGGTGACGCCGTTCCACTCGCCGGTACGGGTGAAGCGGCGCTTGACGCCGCCGAACCCGGCGAGCGCCCGGCGGATCACCGAATCGTCGATGCCGAGCTCGCGCGCCACCGCGATCGCCGCCGTGGCGTTGAGCGCGTTGTGCCGCCCCGGCATGGGCAGGCCGAGATCGGCGATCGCGTGCACGGTCTGCCCGGCGCGGTCGCGGAACGCGACGGTGAAGCGCGAGCGTCCGTGCGCGTGCTCGAGATCGACGAGCCGCACGTCGGCTTGCGGATTCTCGCCGTAGGTGATGACGCGGCGGTCCTCGATGCGGCCGACCAGCATCTGCACCACGGGATGATCGCCGCACATCACGGCGAAACCGTAGAACGGCACGTTTTCCACGAACGCCTGGAACGCGGTCTGCACCGCATCGAAGGTCTGGAAATGATCGAGATGCTCGGGGTCGACGTTGGTGACGATGGCGATGTCGGCCGGCAGTTTCAGGAAGGTGCCGTCGGATTCGTCGGCCTCCACCACCATCCAGTCGCCGGCGCCGATGCGGGCGTTGGTGCCGTAGGCATTGATGATGCCGCCGTTGATCACGGTGGGGTCGAAATGCGCGGCGTCGAGCAGGGAGGCAACGAGCGACGTGGTCGTGGTCTTGCCGTGGGTGCCGGCGATCGCGATGCAGGTCTTGAGCCGCATCAGCTCGGCCAGCATCTCGGCGCGGCGCACGACCGGAAGCCGCGCCTCGCGCGCCGCCGCAAGCTCCGGGTTGTCGCGCTTGATCGCCGAGGAGACCACCACGACGGCGGCGCCCTCGACGTTCGTGGCGTCGTGGCCGATCGCGATCGCGATGCCCATCTTGCGCAGCCGCGCCACATTGGCGCTCTCGGCGACGTCGGAGCCGCGCACGGAATAGCCGAGGTTCGACAGCACTTCGGCGATGCCGCTCATGCCGATGCCGCCGATGCCGACGAAATGCACGGGCCCGATGTCGCGCGGCAATTTCATGTGCGCCTCACGCCGATGCCTGCGCGATCCGCGTCCAATCGCCTGGCCCGAAACATTCGCCCCACCCCTTCGTTTCTCACGCTGCCGCAGACCGGTTTGGAAATCGCGCGGCACTCGGGCGCAAATGCGACCGTCTGAAGGGCGGCGGCACCGATTTTTCTAAATAGATGGCGGCAGAGGTCCCGGCGGCCACAATTCGGCAACAGTTCCCGCCGCGCACACGCCGCCCGCGCCGCCGCATTGTCTTGGTGACATGGTGGAATTTACCAACGAATCGACATTCCGCCAAGCTGAACGCCTTATCTTGATCTCCACCAATGGAGGAATCGTTGACCAAGACGTTTGCCCCCCTAGTTCCTCATGCCGCCGCGCGGGCCTCATGCTCGAACCGCATCGTCGCAAGATTGCCGCATTGGCATGCCGTGGTGGCCATAAGGGCGAAAGACCTGGGGCTGGTTGCTTCGGGCGTGCCTATGGGTGCGCTCAGGTGCGACCCGGAATTCCAAGAGACAATGCCGAAACGTGGCTCGGAGGCAAGGCCTTCGCAGCATTGAGCAAAACAGGAGGAGACTGTGAAGCCAGTAGTAGTTCTGGTTGGCGCCGACAAGGGCGGCGTCGGCAAAACGACAATCGCGCGCACGGTACTCGATTATCTGGCCGCGAGAAACACGCCTACGCGGGCGTTCGATTCCGAGTTTCCGCGCGGAGCGCTGAAACGCTTTCATCCCAAGGTCACCGAGGTGATCGACCTCGAGACCGCGGCAGATCAGATCAAGGTGATCGACACGCTGGCGACCAGCGACGCAAAAGTCAGCGTTGTCGACGTACGCGCGGGATTGTTATCGGACACGCTGAAAACGTTTGCCGAGGTTGGATTCTTCGATTTGGTCGACGCCGGTGAGTTCAATTTCATTCTCTTGCATGTCATCGGTCCGTCGATCGCTTCAATGGAGGAGATCGCCGAGATCCGGCCTCATGCCAACGGCCATGATTATCTGCTGGTGAAAAACTTCATCAATGAAGCCAGCTTTTTCGAGTGGAACCCGGACCTCCACAAGAGATATTTCAAGTTGGCAAAGGATGCCGTCGAGGTGACCATCCCCAAGCTGAATGAAATGGCCTACGAACAGGCCGAGCTGGCCGGGGTTCCTTTCTCCGATTTCATTGCGAACCGCGACGAGGATGGCCAGACCGCGAGCAATTCGCTGGTTCTGCGGGGATATGTGCGAACCTGGATGAACCATATCAGCGGCGAATACGATCGCATCAATCTCGTCGACCGGCTCGCCGACCGAGAGGTGACGACCCGAGCAGCCTGACCAAAGCAATGCCCGGCCCGAGCTTTGCGGCGATCGTCACCTCGCTGCACGGGCACGTCGGCAAGACGTTATTGGCCCGGACGCTCACGGATTACTTCGTCCTGTCCGGCGGCACGCCTTGTATTTTCGACACCGATGCAGTCGAGCGCGGGCTTCATGCCTTGTTCCCGGCAGAAGCCCGCGTCATCGACCTCGCAGTGGTGCGCGACCAGATGCTGCTGTTCGATACGCTTGCCAAGCCTTCCTCCCAGATGCGGATCGTGGATGTCACGCATCACTCGCTGATGACATTTCTTGAGCTGCTGCGAGGCACCGATGTCATCGCAGAGGCGCGGTCACACGGTATCGAGCCGGTAATATTCTATATTCCCGACCGCAGGGCCGACTCGTTCGAGGCGGGCGTAATCTTGCGAGATAATTTTCCCGATTGCAGCTTCATCGTTGTCGACAATGGGTTTTTGAAGGAGCCGAAGCGCAACGCGCGACAGGGAGCAGCGTACAAGGCGTTGAGACTCCACAATTGGCGGTTCGCCATGCCCAAGCTCGCCGAGCAGGTTGTCGAGGCTCTCGAAGACTGCAGTCTTTCACTGGGTGACTTCATGCGCCGGCCGATGTCGTCCAGCGGAGACGCGCCGGTGCCGGACAACCTGACACCGGGGATGTGCATCGCGCTGCGGACCTGGATTTTCAGGATGTTCCAGGAGATCCACCGGCTGACGAACGCATTGGCGACCCATGAGGAACCCGTTGCTGCGATCGCGCTCAGGCCGTGGGATTCGGACCTGGAAGTTTGGGAGGAACCTCGGAGGGGTTCTCTCAAAGCCGAGCATTGGACCTTTGCGGACGAGCGTGAGTAATTCCTCCAGCGTCGGGACGGCTTCGGCGGTGCGGTGAGGCGCGAGTTGGGACCAATGGATGTTCTGTCGCGCACGGGCCCGATGTCGCGCGGCAATTTCACGTGCGCTCCGCTCCCGTATTTGGTTTCGATGTTGTTATGGCGCGCGGGGCGTAAGCGCAAACTTGCGCATCGGATTGGTGCCTCAAGCTGCCGATCGTGGGCCTACGTTCGAGTAATCGTTCCCGGATTCGGCGACGGACAGGTCATGGGCGGCCTGGAGATTGAGCCAGAATCGCGGGTCGGTTCGGAAATAGCGTCCGAGCCGGATCGCGGTATCGGCGGAGACATCGCGCTCGCCGCGCATGATCTCCGTGATCCGGTTCGCGGGCACGCCGAGCGCCTTGGCGAGCGCCCGCGCGCTCATGCCGAGCGGGACGAGATATTCTTCCCGCAGTACTTCCCCCGGATGGGTGCGCACACGAGTCATCATCGGCTCCTTAGTGATAATCCACAATTTCGACCTCTTCAGGTCCGTTGGGCGTCCATCGAAAACACAGCCGCCATTGCCGATTGATCCGGATGCTGTGCTGGCCCGCGCGGTCGCCCTTCAAGGCTTCAAGCTGATTGCCTGGCGGGGAACGCAGGTCGCCGAGCCGTGTCGCCGCGTCCAGCATATCGAGCTTACGCAATGCCACGCTCTGGAAAGATCGCCAGCGCGCCGGACACGCGCCGTCTCGAAAGAAGCGCTCGGTTGCCCGATCGGCGAAGCCCCGAATCATCGATGGCAGTATGCGTTACAGAACACGTAACGGTCAAGCCAGGATTCCGTGCCGGAATCCGAAACCGAACCCTAGTCGCCCGCGACCCGCAACACGAGATCGGCGAGCCGCTCGGCGGCGTCGGGCGTGCCCATGGCGCGGGCCTTCGCCGCCATCCTGACGAGCCGATCCGGATTCTCGGCAAGCGCGGCGATCTCGCTCGCCAGCCGTTCCGGCGTGAACTCGGCCTGCGGCAGCACCATAGCGCCGCCGGCGTTCTTCAGCACCTGCGCGTTGGCGAGCTGGTCCTGGTCGAGCGCATGGGGCAGCGGCACCAGGATGGCCGGCCGGCCGATCGCGGCGACTTCGGCGACGCTCGAGGCGCCGGCGCGCGAGATGACGAGATGCGCGGCGGCGATGCGCGCGGGCAAATCCGCAAAGAAACTCGCCACTTCGGCGCTCAGCCCGAGCCGCGCATAGATCGCTCTGACGCGATCGAGATCCTCCTCGCGCGCCTGCTGCACGATCAGCAGCCGCGAGCGCACGGGCGCCTCGAGCCGCTCGATCGCGGCGGGCACCACGTCGGCCATGATGCGCGCGCCCTGGCTGCCGCCGAACACGAGGAGATGCAGAGGCCCGATCGGGTCGAGCTCCGGATAGGGAATGGCGGAAGCCTCGATCACGGCGTGCCGAACGGGGTCGCCGGTCACGGTCGTCTTGACGGCGAGCGCCGAGTCCGCATCGACGACGCCCGGAAAGCCGGTCGCGATCGCGCGGACGCGAGCGGCGAGCAGGCGATTGGCGCGGCCCATGACGCCGTTCTGCTCGTGGATGAGGGTGGGAATGTTCAACCATGCGGCGGCCAGCACCGGCGGGATCGTGGGATAGCCGCCGAAGCCGACCACCGCGGCCGGGCGCATCCGCCGCAGCAGCAGCCAGGATTTGAGCGTGCCCCACGCCAGGACCGCCGCGGTCCGCGCGAAGCTCCACGGATCGCGGCCGCGCAGGGTTGCGCTGGGAATCACGTGCAGGTGCTCGGCCGGAAAATCTTGCGCGAAATGCGCGGCGCGTGCATCGGTCGCAAGCTCGACCGCGACGTCGCGCCTCGAGAGCGCCGCCGCGAGCGCCTCGGCCGGGAACAAATGGCCGGCGGTGCCGCCGGCCGCGAGCAGGACCGGCGCGCCGCCGCCCGCGCCGCCGCGCTCGTGCATCAGGCCGGTCTCCCGGCCGCACCGGCCGTTTGCGCCGCCGGAGCCGCCGCGGCCGGCGCGACGGCATCGACCGGCGGCAACATCGACGCGCCGGGGCGCTCGCGGGTGAGCGCCAGCAGCATGCCCATGCCGTAGGCGAGCGAGATCAGCGAGGAGCCGCCGTAGGAAATGAACGGCAGCGTCATGCCCTTGGCCGGAATGAGATGCAGATTGACGCCCATGTTGATCGCCGACTGCAGACCGAACAGCATGCCGAGCCCGGCGGTCGCAAAGCGGACGAACGAATCCTGCACCCGGAAGGCGTGGAGGAGCGCGCGCACGACGATGAACGCGAACAGCGCCAGCAGGATCAGGCACAGCACGATGCCGAACTCCTCGGCCGCCACCGCGAACACGAAATCGGCGTGGCTGTCCGGCAGGATGCGTTTGACCGTGCCCTCGCCGGGGCCGCGGCCGAGCCATCCGCCCTTGGCGAAGGCTTCGAGCGCGGTGTCGATCTGAAAGGTGTCGCCCGACGAGGGATCGAGGAAACGCTTGATCCGCTGCGCCACGTGCGGAACCGTGAAATACGCCGCGGCGAGCCCGATCGTCGCCGCGCCGGCGAGGCCCATCACCCAGATCATCCGCATGCCGGCCATGAAGAACAGCGCGCCCCAGACCAGCGCGATCAGCATGCTCTGGCCGAAATCGGGCTGCAGCACCAACAGCGTCACGGTGAGCAGCAGCAGGCCGAGCGCCATGGTGTTGGCCGGCATTTCCGGGCGTCGCGAGGATTCCGCGAACAGCCAGGCGATCAGAATCACGAACGCCGGCTTGAGGAACTCGGAGGGCTGCACGTTGACGCCGAGCACGACGATCCATCGCCGCGCGCCCTTGACCTCGGCGCCGAACCAGAAGGTCGCGACGACGAACGCCAGGCTGACCAGGAACACGACGAATGCCAGCCGGCGGATCTGGCGCGGCGTGAGCAAGGAAGTCGCGGTCAGCACCAGGAACGCCGGGATCAGGAACAGCACGTGGCGATTGACGAAATGGAACGGATCGAGCCCGAGCCTCGCCGCCACCGGCGGGCTCGCGGCGAGCGAGAGCACGATGCCGCCGAACATCAGTGCGGCGAGCGCCGCCAGCATCAGCTTGTCGACCGTCCACCACCAGCGGGCAAACAGGCTGCGTTCCGCGCGGGAGACCATCAGGCGCTCTCCTCGATTGCCTCGACCGCCTCGACGCCGTCGAGCTCGCGCACCAGCTCGCGGAAGGCCGATCCGCGGATCTCGAAGTTCGGGAACTGATCGAACGACGCGCAGGCCGGCGACAGCAGCACGACCGGATCGGCAAATCTCGATTGCTCCGCATCGCGCGCCGCGAGCGCGACCGCACGATCGAGCGTGCCGGCGCGCTCGTAGGCGATGCGGCCGTCGAGCGTCGCGGCGAATTCCTGGGCCGCCTCGCCGATCAGATAGGCTTTGCGGATCCGGGGAAAATATTCGGCGAGGGCGGCGATGCCGCCGGTTTTCGCTCTGCCGCCGGCGATCCAGAAAATATCCGAGAAGCTGGCAAGCGCACGCGCGGCGGCATCGGCGTTGGTCGCCTTGGAATCGTTGACGAACAGCACGCGGCCCTTGCGGCCGACCTGCTCCATGCGATGGGCGAGGCCGGGGAACGAGCGCAGGCCGCGCTGGATCGCTTCCGGGGCGAGGCCGAGCGCAAGCGCGGCGGCGGTGGCGCAGGCGGCGTTCTGGGCATTGTGCAGGCCGCGCAGCGAGCCGATGCCCCCGATGTGGGTCAGCGTTCGCGGCTTGCGGCCGGGCTTGGCTTCGAAGATGCGATCGGCCTCGGCGTAGAACCCGTTAGCCAGCGGCCGGAGCACCGAGACGCGCGTCACGCGCTTGCCGGCGCGTTCGAGCCGGTCCGCGATCTGTTCCGACCATTCGTCATCGACGCCGACGATGGCCGCGCCGTTCGCCGGGACGCCTTCGACGAGCCGCGCCTTGATCGCCGCGTAACGCTCGATCGTGCCGTGCCGATCGAGATGGTCCGGCGAGACGTTGAGCAGGATGCCGACCGACGGGTCGAGGCTCGGCGCAAGGTCGATCTGATAGGAGGAGCATTCGATCACGTGGACGCGGCCCGGCGCCGGCGCATCGAGCGAGAGGATCGCCACGCCGATGTTGCCGCCGCGCTGCGCCGGCAGGCCGCCCGCGGTGAGCACGTGGGCGATGAGCGCCGTCGTGGTCGACTTGCCGTTGGTCCCCGTCACCGCGACGAACGGCGCGCCCGGGGTTCTGGCGCGGCGCTCGCGGCAAAAGAGCTCGATGTCGCCGACGATCTCGACGCCGGCGTCGCGGGCGAGCGCGACGCTCCAATGCGGCGCCGGATGGGTCAGCGGCACGCCGGGCGACAGCGCGAAGGCGGCGATGCGCGTCCAGTCGATTTGTCGCAAATCCGCGGTGGCGATGCCGCGGCTCGCCGCTGCCGCGACCTTGGCCGGATCGTCGTCATAGGCGATCGGCTGCGCGCCACCGGCCCCAAGCGCCTCGCAGGTCGCAAGCCCGGAGCTGCCGAGCCCGAACACGGCCACCTTCCTGCCCGCGAAGGTCGTGACCGGAATCACGTCGCCACCTCCGCCGTCGTGTTCGGTCCCCCCACGGCCGTCACCGCAGCTTGAGCGTGGACAGCCCGGCGAGCGCCAGCACCACCGAGACGATCCAGAAGCGGATGACGATCTGCGGCTCGGTCCAGCCGAGTTGCTCGAAATGATGATGGATCGGCGCCATCTTGAACACGCGCTTGCCGGTGAGCTTGAACGACACCACCTGCACGATGACCGACACCGCCTCGAGCACGAACAGGCCGCCGATCACCGCGAGCACGATCTCGTGCTTGGTGGCGACCGCGACCGCGCCGAGCAGGCCGCCGAGCGCCAGCGAACCGGTGTCGCCCATGAAGATCGACGCGGGGGGCGCGTTGAACCACAGGAATCCCAAGCCGGCGCCGATCACCGCGCCGCACAGCACCGCGAGCTCGCCGCTGCCGGCGACGTAATGGATCTGCAGATAGTCGGCGAACACCAAGTTGCCGGACAGGTACGAGATCATCCCGAAGCTCGCCGCCGCGATCATCACCGGGACGATGGCGAGGCCGTCGAGCCCGTCGGTCAGGTTCACGGCGTTGCCGGCACCCACGATGATGAAGGCGCTGAACGCCAGAAAGAACCAGCCGAGATCGACCACCAGCTCCTTGAAGAACGGAAACACCAGCGAGGTGGCGAACGGCGCCCGCCCCAGCATGGCGATGACCAGACACGCCGCAACCGCGATCGCGGCTTCGATCGCCAGGCGGGTGCGGGCCGAGAAGCCGTTGTGGCTCTGCCGGCTCACCTTGAGATAATCGTCGTAGAACCCGACCAGCGCGAACCCCAGCGTCACGCCGAGCACGGTCCAGACGTAGGCGTTGAGCGGATTGGCCCACAGCAGGGTCGACACCACCAGCCCCGAGAGGATCATCAGCCCGCCCATCGTCGGCGTGCCGATCTTGTTGACGAGGTGCGACGCGGGCCCGTCGGAGCGGATCGGCTGGCCCTTGCCCTGCAGCAGGCGGAGCACATTGATGATGCTCGGTCCGAACAGGAACACGAACACGAGCGCGGTCACCACCGCGCCGCCGGTGCGGAAGGTGATGTAGCGGAAGACGTTGAAGATCGAGATCTTGTCGGAAAATTCCGTCAAATAATACAGCATGATTCAGCCTTGCGCGGCCGCCGGCGCGGCGGCCTCCTGACGGGGAAAGCGGCGCACCAGCGCCTTCACGATCGAGCCCATGCGGGAGCCGAGCGAGCCCTTGACCATGACGACGTCGCCGCCCCGTATGGTGGCGAGCACGTCGGCCTTGAGCGCGGCGGAGGTCTCGGCATAGCCGCCGCGGCGCTCGGGCGGCAGCTCGTCCCACAGTGAGCGCATCAGCGCGCCCGCGCAGAACACCAGATCGATGTCATTGGACACGATCGGCTCGACCAATTGCCGGTGGAATTCCGCGGCGCTTTGGCCCAGCTCGAGCATGTCGCCCAGCACCGCGATCCGGCGCCCGCGACCGCTCACCGCCGCCTGGCCGAGCAGCGCCAGCGCGGCGCGCATCGATGCCGGATTGGCGTTGTAACTCTCGTCGATCAGGAGCGCGGCGCCGTTCGGCGTCTCGAGCGCGATGCGCCGCCCGCGGCCGCTCGGCGGCTCGAGCGCGGCAAGCGCCAGCACCGCGATCGCGAGATCGGCGCCGACGAGCGCCGCCGCCGCGAGCACGGCGAGCGAATTGAGCGCGAGGTGACGGCCGGGCGCGCCGAGCTTGTAGACCATTTTGTGGCCGAGAACGTCTGCCCGCACGCTAGATCCGTCCGGCCGCAGCGATAGCTTGACGAGCCGCGCATCGGATTTTTCGTGCTCGCCGAACGCGACGATCCTCGTCGCGCCCGCCGCTTGCGCCGCCCGCACGAGCCGCTCGTAGAGCGCACTGTCGCGGTTGACGACCGCGGCGCCGTCCGGCTCCAGCCCGAGAAAAATCTCGGCCTTGGCGTCGGCGATCGCCTCGACCGAATCGAAAAATTCGAGATGCACCGGCTCGACCGCCGTGACGATCGCGACGTGCGGCCGGACCAGGCGCGTCAGCGGCGCGATCTCGCCCGCGTGATTCATGCCGATCTCGAAGACGGCGAAACGTGCGGCTTGCGGCAATCGCGCCAGCGACAGCGGCACGCCCCAATGATTGTTGTAAGAAGCCGCCGAGGCGTGGGTCTCGCCTTGCCGGGCGAGCGCCACGCGCAGGGCGTCCTTGGTCCCGGTCTTGCCCACCGATCCGGTGACCGCGACGATGCGGGCGCGCGAGCGCGCGCGCGCCGCGCCCGCGAGATCGCGCAAGGCGGCGAGCACGTCGGGCACGACCAGGAGCGGCGCGTCCGGCGGCATGGCGCCGCGTTTTTCCTTGGAGACGACGGCGAGCGCCGCGCCGCGTTCGAGCGCGGCGCCGACGAACTCGTGGCCGTCGCGGTTCTCGCCCAGAATGGCGAAGAATGCTTCCCCCGGTTCGATGCTGCGGCTGTCGATGGAAAGCCCGCGGACGGTCGCGGGCAGCGACCCCGCGCGCGAAGCTCGCATCGCAGCGGCCATCGCCTCGAGCGTCCACAGCGCGCGATCGCTCATGCGACCTTCTCCTCGAGCGCGGCCAGGACCGCCTCGTGATCGGTGAACGGCAATACCCGGTTGCCGACGATTTGGCCGCTTTCGTGGCCTTTTCCGGCAATCAGCAGAACGTCCCCCGGTTTCATCTCGGCGACGGCGCGACGGATCGCCTCGCGGCGGTCGCCGATCTCGAGCGCGCCCGGCGCCGCCGCCAGGATCGCGGCACGGATCGCCGCCGGATCTTCGCTGCGCGGATTGTCATCGGTGACGATGACCCGGTCGGCTTTTTGGGCCGCGATCGCACCCATGAGCGGACGCTTGCCGGGGTCGCGGTCGCCCCCCGCGCCGAACACGAGCATGAGCCGATGTTTCACATAAGGCCGCAAGGCTTCGAGCGCCTTGGCGAGCGCGTCGGGCTTATGCGCGTAATCGACGAAGATCGGCGCCCCGTCCTTGCGGCCGACGAGCTCGAGCCGGCCCTTGGCGCCTTGGAGCCGCTCCAGGGCGGCAAGCACCGGCTGCGCCGCTTCTCCCGCCGCGATCAGCAGACCGGCGGCGACCAGCGCATTCTCCACCTGGAACTCCCCGACCAGCGGCAGCCGGATGCGGAATGTCTTGCCCGCATGTTCCACGACCAGGTTTTGCGAAAACCCCTCGACCCCGGTCTCGACCAGGCGAATGTCGTTGCCGGCGCGCCCGACCGTCAGCACGCGCAAGCCGCGGGTTTTTGCCGCCCTCAGCACTGCTTGCGCCTGCTCGTGATCGGCGTCGACGACGGCCGCGCCTCCCGGCGGGACCAGCGTCTCGAACAAGCGCAGCTTCGCCTGGAAATAGGCGTCGAGATCGGCGTGATAATCGAGGTGATCGCGGCTGAGATTGGTGAATGCGCCGGCGCTGAGCCGCACGCCGTCGAGGCGGCGCTGATCGAGCCCATGCGAGGACGCTTCCATCGCCGCATGGGTGACGCCGGCCGCGGCCAGGCGCTCGAGCGTGCGATGCAGCTCGACCGGATCCGGCGTGGTCAGCGAGCCGTAGGAGTCCACGCCGGGGCCCGCGACGCCGAGCGTGCCGATGCTCGCGGCGCGCCGGCCGAGCAGCGTCCAGATTTGCCGCACGAACGCCACGACCGAAGTCTTGCCGCTCGTTCCGGTGACCGCGACGATGGTTTCGGGCTGGCGCGGGAACAATCGGGCGGCGGCGAGCGCCAGTGCGCGCCGCGCGTCGCGCACGCGCACGAAGGGCACCGACGCCGGCAACGCCGCCTCGGGCGTGTGCTCGGCGACGATCGCGACCGCGCCGGCCGCAATCGCATCGGGGATGAAATGCGGGCCATCCGCCTTGGCGCCGCTCACCGCCACGAACACGTCCCCGGGGCGGATCTTGCGGCTGTCGGCCGACACGCCGCTCACGTCGAGGCCGGCATGCCCGGCATCGAACGTGGTCCCGTCGCTCAGAAGATCAGCAAGCTTCATCGGCGTCGTGCAGGTTGGGCTCCTCGAGGCTCGGCGCGCGCCATGCGGCGCGGTCACCGTACCTCTTTCGCGCTCGTCAGGATCAGCCGGTCGGCCGGCGGCAGATCGAACCGCGGCTCGACCCCGAGCAGGGGCGCGATCCGTGCGATCACTTTGCCCGTGGTCGGCGCCGCGTTCCAGCCGGAAGTGGTGAAGCCGTGCGTCTCCGGCGTCGCCTGCGGCTCGTCGAGCATGATGGTCAAAAGATACCGCGGCTGATCCGCTGGCAGGATCGCCATGAAGGTGTTGAGCACCTTGGTCTTGGAATAATGGCCGCCCACGACCTTTTCCGATGTACCGGTCTTGCCGCCGATGTAATAGCCTTTCACGTCGGCCTTCATGGCCGTGCCCTTCTCGGCGTTGAGCCGCATCAGATAGCGCATCTTCTCGCTGGTCTCGGGCTTGACCACGGTCCTCGCCAGCGCCCGCGCCTCCTGCTCGCTCCGCTTGAGGAACGTCGGCGGAATAAGATGGCCGCCGTTGACGAGCGCGCCGACCGCCATCACCGCCTGCAATGGGGCAACCGACAGCCCGTGGCCGAACGCGATGGTCACGGTATTGAGCTCGCCCCAGCGCTTGGGCACCAGCGGCTCGGCGCTTTCCGGCAGCTCGGTGCGCAGCCGGTCGAGCTGCCCGACTTTCCTGAGGAACGCCTTGTGCGCGTCGACGCCGACCGCGAGCGCCATGCGCGCGGTGCCGATGTTCGACGAATAGGTGAAGATCTCCGGCACGCTCAGGACCCGGTTCTGGGCATGGTAGTCGCCGATGCTGAACTTGCCGTAGCGCAGCGGCACGCGGGCGTCGAACGTGGAGGCGAGCGACACCTTGCCGGAATCGAGCGCCATCGCCAGGGTGAGCGCCTTGAAGGTCGAGCCCAGCTCGTAGACGCCGGTGGTGAGCCGGTTGATGCGAGTCGGATCGATCGCCTGGCGGGGATTGTTGGGATCGTAATCCGGCAACGACACCATGGCGATCACCTCGCCGGTGCGCACATCGGTGACGAGGCCCGCCGCCGCCTTGGCCTTGAATTTTTCTTGGCTCGCGAGGAGCTCGTCGCGTAACGCATGCTGGACCCGCAGATCGAGCGCGAGCGTTACCGGGTTCTGCAGCCGATCGGCGGCGAAGCCCGCGGTGTGCCGGGCGGCGAGCCCGCTCGCGTCGAGCCATTTCTCGATGCCGGCAATGCCCTGGTTGTCGATGTTGACGAGGCCGATGACGTGGGAGACCTCCTCGCCGTTCGGATAGACGCGCTTGTTCTCGTCGAGGAACCCGAGCCCCGGGATTCCGAGGTGATGGATCTCCTGCTGCTGCTTGGTCGAGATCTCGCGCTTGAGCCAGACGAAGCCGCGTTTGGAGGCGAGCCGTTCGCGGAGCTCGCCGGCGTCGAGGTCGGGCAGCACCGCGGTGAGCAGCTCGACCGCCTCGTCGACGTCGATCAATTTGCGCGGCTCGGCGAACAGCGACGGCGCCTTGACGTCGGTCGCCAGAATCTCGCCGTTGCGGTCGAGGATATCCGGCCTTGCGGTCGCGACCGCGTCCTGCGCGGTGCTGCGCCGGGCGACGTGCACGTCGGGCGCGACCGCATGCATCACCAGCCGCGTCGCGATCACCGCATAGACGGCTGCGAATGCCGCAATGGCGAGCGCCACCCGCGCCTTGGCCTTGGCGCCGCGATCGGCCCCTCGTCCATACAGCAGCCGGTAGAGCGGGCGCTCGCGCCACTTGTCGCCGGAGGCGTCGGGTCCAGGCTGTGGAACGGGCGCGTGCATCGGCTCACCGCGGGCCCGCCGGGATGCTTCCGGTCGGCCGATCGCCGTGCGCATCGATGTCGACCATGATCCCGATGGAATCCACCGGCGGCACCAGATCGAACGGCCGGTCCGGCAATTGGTCGAGAGCGTCGAGTTGGGTGATCTCGATCGGCTTGAGCGGCAGGTGACGGCGCGCCAACGCCTGGATCCGCTCCGGACGGTCGAGCGCGGTCCATTCGGCGCGCAGCGCCGCGATTGCGTCGCGCTCGCGGCGGATCTCGGCGCGCAGCTTGGCGACGCGCTCGGCCTGCAGCGTGGAATCGAACTTGATCTTGTAGACGTCGGCGGCGGCGAGCACGAGCGCGGCCAAAACGCCGATATGCAGAATGCGCAGCATCAGCTTCGCCCCATGATCTCGTCCGGCGTCGGCAGCCGCGGCACCAACTCGGCCTCTGCCGGCTGCGCTGCGGCGCTCGTGCGCTCGGCCGCACGCAGCTTCGCCGACCGGGCGCGGGGGTTGGCCGAAATTTCCGTCTCGTCGGGCACGATCGGGCGCTTGGTCAGCACGTGGAAGCTCGGCGCCGCCTGCGCGCGTTCCGGCAGGTGGCGCGAGGGGGCGGCTGGCCTGCTGCGCGCGTTGAGGAACGTCTTGACGATGCGGTCTTCGAGCGAATGGAACGCGATCGCGACGAGCCGGCCCCCGGGCGCGAGCAGCCGCTCGGCTGCAGCGAGCGCTTCGGCGAGGCTGCGAAGCTCGTCGTTCACGAAGATGCGCAGGGCCTGGAACGTGCGGGTGGCGGGATGGATGTCGCCGGGGCGCCCGCGGACGACCCGCGCGACGATCGCCGCAAGTTCGGAAGTGGTGCGGATCTCCTGCTCGCGTCGCGCCGCCACGATCGTCCGGGCCACGGCCCGCGCGTGGCGTTCCTCGCCGAGCACACCGATGATCGAAGCAAGCTCCCGCTCCGAGGCCCGCGCGAGGATATCGGCTGCGCTCGGCCCGGAACCGCTCATGCGCATGTCGAGCGGCCCTTCGAGCCGGAACGAGAATCCGCGCTCGGCTCGATCGAGCTGCATCGAGGAGACGCCGAGATCGAGCAGGATGCCTTGCACGGCGTCGAACCCGAACTCGCGCGCGACCGCATCGAGCTCGGCGAAATTCGTCTCGACGAGCGTGAGGCGCCCCGCCGCGCGCTCGACGAGATCGGCCCCCAGCGCAATCGCGCTCGGATCGCGGTCGAGCCCGAGAACGCGCACGTCGCCGGCAGCAAGGATGGCGCCGGCGTGCCCGCCGGCCCCGAAGGTGGCGTCGACATAGACGCCGCGGTCGCGCACGGCCAACAGCTCGACCGCCTGCGGACCGAGCACGGGAATGTGAGGGGCCAGTCCGCCAGCGACAGCCGGTTGCCCGCTGTCGCTGCCCATCATCATTCCCGTGCTCCATGCGGGTCTTCCGCCGCCATCCGGGAGCCCAATTGCTTCTTGAGCGCGCGCACTTTCCCGGTGGCCTCCGCGAGCTGCGCGCGGAAGCGTTCGGGCTCCCAGATCTGAAACTTGTGGCCGAGCCCGACGAAGGCGACCGTCTCGGTGACCTCCGCATGGGCTTTGAGCGGTTCGGACAGGATCACCCTGCCCTCGCCGTCGATCTTCAGCGTCTCGCTGGTGCCGTAGAGCGCCGTCGAAAAATCCTCGCGCTCGTCCGAGAACGGCGGAAAGCGGTCGATCAGCTGCTCGATCTCGGCGAGCAGCGCATTGCCTCCCGCATCGAGTGCCGGCCGATCGAGGGTGGGATAGACGTAGAGGCCGTCGAACCCGTCCCGCGCCAGCACGCCGCGGTAGGCGGCGGGAATCGAGACACGGCCTTTGGCATCGAGGCGCAGCGTGAAATTGGACACGAACCGGTCCATGTCGCTCCTCGCCTCGCCCTGCTCGATCCCGATGCGCCGTTTCACCGGCGTCTTTTTCCCCGGGATGGGAGCCGCTGCCGCCGGCGGATCGAGACACGGGCTGCGATTCCGCCGGCAAGAACCCGAATGGGAATTTTTGGGATATCATGGGATATTATGGTCGTCAATGGAAAGCGCGGGCCTCACGGCGCTTCGCCCGATTGACCGATTAACGCGGTATAAACTTAAGGAAGGGTTTGCGGCGGGCCCGTGCCGCCGCCTCAGGACGATCCTCCATCCCGTGCGGTTGCCATGTCGGGCTTTGCGCCGGATTCCCCGCTCGTAACCTCGGTCAAAAGCTCGCCGAACCACGGCGAGCGGCGCGATCATCGGCGCGCCGACATGATCCTGCTGCACTATACGGGGATGGAGAGCGCCGAGGCCGCGCTCGAGCGACTGTGCGGCGGCGGTCCGGAACCCGGCGTGTCCGCGCATTACTTCGTCCACGAGGACGGCCGAATCGTCCAGTGCGTGGCCGAGGCGCGGCGCGCCTGGCATGCCGGCGCGTCCTCCTGGGAGGGCGATGAGGACATCAACTCGCGCTCGATCGGGATCGAGATCGCCAATCCGGGACACGATTTCGGCTATCCGGATTTTCCGGAAGCGCAGATCCGCCAGGTGATCGCGCTGTGCCGGGACATCGGCGGGCGGAATTTCATCCGCGCCGACCGCGTGCTCGCGCATTCTGACGTGGCGCCGAGCCGCAAGCAGGACCCCGGCGAGAAATTCCCTTGGGCCCGGCTGTTCGAGGCGGGCGTCGGCCATTGGGTCGAGCCCACGCCGATCGCGGCCGGGCCGGTGCTCAAGCTGGGCGACCGCAACGCCGGCGTGTCACAGCTCCAGGGCCTGCTGGCCGAATACGGCTACGGCCTCAACCCGAGCGGATTCTTTGGCGACCAGACCCGCGACGTCGTCGCCGCGTTCCAGCGCCATTTCCGCCCCGTCGGCGTCGACGGCATCGCCGACGGCTCGACGCTCGACACGCTGGAGCGCTTGGTGATCGGCCGGCGTTTTTTGCTGGCGGCGGCGAACGGCGCCAATGCCCGCGCCCCTTGACCTTATGCCGCCGGTTCCCCATTCCTAGCGGGTCAGTCGGCCGGACGGCCGTCCCGGCAAGGACCGAAAGGTCGCCGGGGAGGAAAGTCCGGGCTCCATGGACATGCGGTGCCGGATAACGTCCGGCGGGGGTAACCCCAGGGAAAGTGCCACAGAAAACGTAGACCGCCTCGGGGTGAAAATCCCGCGGCAAGGGTGAAACGGTGCGGCAAGAGCGCACCGCGCCTCCGGCAACGGAGGCGGCACGGCAAACCCCACCGGGAGCAAGACCGAATAGGGGCGGCACGGGGAGCAATCCCCGGATCGATGTCCGGATCGGCCGCCCGGGTAGGTTGCTCGAGACGCCGGGCAACCGGCGATCCAGAGGAATGGCCGTCACGCGCGAAGTGCGTTCTTGCTTTGCGCCGTACAGAACCCGGCTTACAGGCCGGCTGGCGTGATACGGGGCGCTCGGCGGGAGACCGTCGGGCGCCCCACCAATTTGGGGCATCCTGCTTCAGCTGTCGACCATCATGGATTAGCTCTGGCCCGTGAGAACGGCTCCGGCTTAGCGTCCTGGTATGTTGCTGCGCCGGGAGACCCTCGGTCTGCTGCTGGCCTTCGTCGGCGTCGTTCTGTTCGGCGGCACGCTGCCGGCGACAAGGCTCGCGGTAGAGTTCCTCGATCCCTGGTTCGTCACCTTCGCGCGTGCCGGCATCGCGGGAACGGCGGCCCTCCTCTTGCTGCTCGCGTTTCGCGCCCGCGTGCCGCCGCGCGATACCTGGGCTGCGCTCGCGATCGTGGGGCTGGGCTCCGCGATCGGCTTTCCGCTGCTGACCGCGCTCGCGATGCAGACGGTCCCGGCCGCGCACGGCGGCGTCGTGGTCGGCATTCTGCCGCTCGCGACCACGCTCGCGGGCGCCTTCATCGCGCACGAGCGGCCGAGCCCCGGATTTTGGCTCACCGCTTTCGCGGGCACCGCCCTCGTCGTGACCTACGCGCTGTGGCACGGGGGCGGCGGCGGCGGCTTTGCGGGCGGAGATCTCTACTTGCTGCTCGGCATCGCCACCGGCGCAATCGGCAACGCCTATTCGGGGCGGCTCGTGCTCGCGATGCCCGGCTGGGAAGTGATCAGCTGGGCGCTCGTCCTCATCTTGCCGCCGTCGCTCGCGATCGCGCTCCTGCTCGCGCCCGAAAACCCTGGCGCGGTCCCCGTGAACGCCTGGATGGCGCTGCTCTATGTCGCGATCTTGAGCCAATTCGTGGCGTTCTTTCCCTGGAATCTCGCATTCAAACTCGCCGGGATCGCGCGCGCCGCCCAGGTGCAGCTGCTGCAGACCTTCGTCACCTTGGGACTTGCGGCGCTCGTCAATGGCGAAGCGATCGATCTGCAGACGATCGGCTTCGCGGCAGCGGTCGTCGTCACGCTGATGATCGGCCGCACCATGCGGGTGCGGCGCTGACGAACCATCTCAATCCGCCGTGAGCTCGCGCCCGCGCGTTTCCGGCAGCAGCAGCGCCATGATCACCACGATGCCGTAGGCGATGCCGGCGAACACGCCGATCGACTGGCCGAGCGGCAGGACCGCGCTCAACAGCCCGACGAAGGTCGGATTGAGCGCGCCGATGCCGCGGCCGAAATTGTAGGCAAAACCCTGGCCGGAACCGCGCATGCGGGTGGGGAAATTCTCGGTCAGGAACGCACCCATGCCCGAGAAGATGCCGGAGGCGAAGAAGCCCAGCGGAAAGCCCAGGACAAGCATCCAGGCATCGTTGACCGGCAGCTGCGTATAGACCAGCACGGTGATAAGCGAGCATACCGCGTACAGGATGAAGTTCGGGCGCCGTCCGATGCGGTCGGCGAGATAGGCGCCGACCAGATAGCCGATGAACGAGCCGACGATGATGACCGCAATGTAGCCGCCGGTGTTGATCACCGAGAGCTGGCGCTCGGTTTTCAGATAGGTCGGCAGCCAAGTGGTGATCGCGTAATAGCCGCCCTGCGCGCCGGTCGCCAGCAACGAGGTCAGCACCGTGGTTTTGAGCATGGCGGGCGAGAAGATCTCGACCCAGCTCGCCGTTTCGGCTTTCGCCGCGGCGCCGCGCCGAGCGGCCTCGAAGATCGGCGGCTCGTCGACGAAGCGGCGGATGAAGAACACCAGGAACGCCGGGAGCACGCCGACCCAGAACAGCGCGCGCCATGCGGTGTCCTGCGGCAGCACGCTGAAGAACACCGTCGCCATCAGCGCCGCCACGCCCCAGCCGATCGCCCAGCCGCTCTGCACGCTGCCGACCGCCTTGCCGCGGTGCTGCGCCCGGATCACCTCGCCCATCAGCACCGCGCCCGCCGCCCATTCGCCGCCGAAGCCGAAGCCCATCAGCGCGCGGAAGATCAGGAGCTGCGTGTAGCTTTGCGCAAACCCGCAGAGCAGCGTGAACAATGCGAACCACAGGATGGTGATCTGGAGGGTGCGCACGCGCCCGAAGCGGTCGGAGAGCGCACCCGCCACCCACCCGCCGAATGCCGACGTGAGCAGCGTGACGGTGCCGATCAGGCCGGCGTCGGCGTTGGAGATGTGAAAGGCAGCAATGATCGCCGGGATCGCAAAGCTGAAGATCTGCACGTCCATGGCGTCGAGCGCCCAGCCGCCGAAGCAGGCCCAGAACGTGCGTTTCTCCTTCAGGGTGAGCGCGGCGTACCATCCGATGGCGCCGGAGACCGGCTGAGTTGCCATATCGCTGGTCATGCTTGCCTCCGCGCTTGGCCGCCTGTCGCGTTCCTCCGTCGGAACAACGCGGAGATCGGTGCGCCGGTTCGGCGCCGTCGGGACGGATTGCGGCACGCGCAGGAGATGCCCCAGACTGGGCGGATGACCGCTGCCGAGCAACAAGCCTGGGAGTTCTGGATCGACCGCGGCGGCACGTTCACCGACGTGATCGGCTTGAGGCCGGACGGCACGCTCGTCGCCCACAAGCTGCTCTCGGAAAATCCGGAGGCCTATCGCGACGCCGCGGTCCAGGGCATTCGCGATCTGCTCGGGCTCGAGCCGGGCGCGCCGATCCCGCAGGGCCGCATCGGCGCGGTCAAGATGGGCACCACGGTTGCGACCAACGCGCTCTTGGAGCGCAAGGGCGAGCGCACGCTGCTCGTCACCACCCGGGGGTTCCGCGACGCGCTGAAAATCGGCTATCAGGCGCGGCCCAAGATTTTTGCCCGACACATCGTCAAGCCCGAGATTCTCTACGAGCGCGTCATCGAGATCGGCGAGCGCGTGCGCGCCGACGGCACGGTCGAATGCGAGCCGGATCTCGCCGAAGCCGGCGCCGCGCTCGAACGCGCGAAGGCCGACGGCATCGCCGCGGTCGCGATCGTGTTCCTGCACGCCTATCGTTATCCGGCGCACGAAGAGCGCATTGCCGCGCTCGCCCGCGCGCTCGGCTTCCCGCAGGTATCCGCGAGCCACGAGATTTCGCCGCTGATCAAGCTCGTCGGCCGCGGCGACACCACCGTGGTCGACGCCTATCTCTCGCCGATCATCGCCCGCTACGTGGCGCGGGTCGCCAAGGAGCTCGACAGCGCGCGCTCCGGCGCGCGCCTCATGTTCATGATGTCGTCGGGCGGGCTCACGGCCGCGGATCTGTTCCAGGGCAAGGACGCCATTCTGTCCGGCCCGGCCGGCGGCGTGGTCGGCATGGCGGAGACCGGCCGCGTCGCCGGATTGGAGCGCCTGATCGGCTTCGACATGGGCGGCACCTCGACCGATGTCAGCCATTTCGACGGCGAATACGAGCGCGCGTTCGAGACCGAGGTCGCCGGCGTGCGCATGCGCGCGCCCATGATGCTGATCCACACCGTGGCGGCGGGCGGCGGCTCGATCCTGCATTTCGACGGCGCGCGATTCCGGGTCGGGCCGGATTCGGCCGGGGCCAATCCCGGCCCGAAATGCTACCGCCGCGGCGGGCCCCTGGCGCTCACCGACGCCAATGTCATGGCCGGCAAGCTGATCCCGGAATTCTTTCCGAAGATTTTCGGACCGCATCAGGACCAGCCGCTCGATGCCGAGGCGGTGCGCGGCGCATTCGCGGCGTTGGCGCGCGAGGTCGGCGATGACCGCACGCCCGAGCAGGTGGCCGACGGCTTCATCCAGATCGCGGTCGAGAACATGGCGAACGCCATCAAGAAAATCTCGGTGCAGCGCGGCTACGACGTGACGCGCTACGCGCTCAACTGCTTCGGCGGCGCCGGCGGCCAGCATGCCTGTCTGGTCGCCGACGCGCTCGGCATGACGAAAATCCTGATCCATCCGTTCTCGTCGCTGTTGTCCGCCTACGGCATGGGCTTGGCCCAGATCCGCGCGACGCGCGAGCAGGCGATCGAGGCGCCGTTCGGCGAGGAGGTGCTCGACGAAATTTCGAGCGTCGGCCGCGGACTGGGCGAGGACGCTCGCGTGGAGGTCGCCGCCCAGGGCGTGGGCGCAGCCGACGTACAGGTCCACGTCCGCGCGCACATCCGCTACTCCGGGACCGACACCGGGCTCATCGTGCCGGCATTCTCGATCCCTCCCCGGAACGGGGAGGGTCCGCCGCACAGCGGCGGCGGTGGGGTCCGCGCTCACAACAACGCCCCACCCGCCGGACTTCGCCCGGCGACCTCCCCTGAAGGGGAGGTAAGACTCGCCGCCATGAAATCCGCGTTCGAAGCCGCGCATCGCGCCCGGTTCGGCTTCATCGATGCCAGCAAGAGCTTGGTCGTCGAGGCGGTATCGGTGGAAGCGATCGGGGCTTCGCAAAAATTCGCCGAGCCGACGCTGCCCATTGCCGGGGACGCGCCGCCCAAGGCCGTGCAGCACACCCGGTTCTACTCCGGCGGCTCCTGGCGCGAAGCAAGCGTCTTCGTCCGCGATCGGCTCAGACCCGGCCATCGCCTGGCCGGACCCGCCATCCTGATCGAGCCGCATCAGACCTTGGTGCTCGAGCCGGGCTGGGAGGCGCGGATCACGCAAAAGAACCACGTGATGCTCGAGCGCATCGCGCCGCTCGCGCGCGAGAAGGCGATCGGCACCGAGGCCGATCCGGTCATGCTGGAGATCTTCAACAATCTGTTCATGTCGATCGCCGAGCAGATGGGCGTATCGCTGCAGAACACCGCCTATTCGGTCAACATCAAGGAACGCCTCGACTTCTCGTGCGCGGTGTTCGACCAGGAAGGATCGCTCGTCGCCAATGCGCCGCACATGCCGGTGCATCTCGGCTCGATGGACCGCGCGGTCGAGACCATCATTCGCGAGAATGCCGGAACGATCCGGCAAGGCGACGTCTACGCGATCAACGCGCCCTACAACGGCGGCACGCATCTGCCCGACATCACCGTGTGCACGCCGGTGTTCGATGCGCCGGGCCGCGAGATCCTGTTCTGGGTCGCGAGCCGCGGCCATCATGCCGACGTCGGCGGCATCTCGCCCGGCTCGATGTCGCCGCACGCCACCGGGATCGAGCAGGAGGGCGTCTATATCGACAATTTCCAGCTGGTCGCGGAAGGCGTCTTTCGCGAACGCGAGCTCGAAGCACTGCTCACCGGCGCGCGCTATCCGGCGCGCAATCCGCGCCAGAACATCAACGATCTCAAGGCGCAGATCGCCGCCAACGCCAAGGGCGCGCAGGAGCTGCGAAAGATGCTGGCGCAGTTCGGGCTTGCCGTGGTGCGCGCCTATATGGGCCACGTCCAGGACAATGCCGCCGAGAGCGTGCGCCGCGTGATCGATCGCATTTACGACGCTTCGTTCGCCTACGAGATGGATCAGGGCACCTGGATCAAGGTGAAGATCAGTGTCGACAAGAAGAGGCGCGAGGCGACGGTGGATTTCACCGGAACTTCGCCGCAGCAGGACAGCAATTTCAACGCGCCGGAGCCGGTAACGCGCGCGGCCGTGCTCTACGTGTTCCGGGTCATGGTCGACGACGACATCCCGATGAATGCCGGCTGCCTGCGGCCGATCCGCATCGTCATTCCGGAAAACTCCATGCTCTCGCCGAAATATCCGGCCGCGGTCGTCGCCGGGAACGTCGAGACCTCGCAGGCGGTCACCAACTGCCTGTTCGGCGCGCTCGGCGCCTTGTCGGCCGCCCAGGGCACGATGAACAACCTCAATTTCGGCAACGACAAATATCAATATTACGAGACGATCTGCTCCGGCTCGCCGGCAGGGCCGGGATTCGACGGCACCGACGCGGTGCACACCCACATGACCAACACGCGGCTGACCGATCCCGAGGTGCTGGAGTTCCGCTATCCGGTGCTGCTCGAGGATTTCCACATCCGGAAGCATTCCGGCGGGCGGGGCAAGTGGTGCGCCGGCGACGGGGTGCGCCGCACGATCCGGTTCCTGGAAGAGATGGATTGCACCATCCTGTCCGGCCATCGCCGGGTGCGGCCGTTCGGGCTCGCCGGCGGCGAGCCGGGTCAGGTTGGCGAGAATTGGGTGCGGCGCAAGGATGGCCGCGTGGAGAGACTGCAGGGGTGCGACGCGACCACGATCGGGCCCGGCGAAGCGGTCGTGATTCAGACCCCGACCGCGGGCGGCTACGGCGATCCGAGCGAGCGCAAACGCTGAGGGCGTCGCCGCGCGTTCAAAAAAAAGCCGCGCCAGCCGCACAGGGTTTCGGCCGCGGACGGCCTCCGGCGTCCTCGTGGCGCGGCGGTTTTGCCGCGAGCCGTTCCTGGGCTATAGCTGCCGCGCTGCCAGCCTAGGTAGTCGGCGCTCCTGAATGGAATCCCCCGTGCCGGACCGCGATCAAGCCTCACGCTTCACCGGAGTGCGCGTGCTCATCATCGAGGATGAGACCCTGATCGCGCTGCTGCTCGAAGACATGCTCACCGATCTCGGCTGCACCATCCTCGGCTCGGCATCGACCGTCGAGACCGCGATCGACATGCTGGACCGGACGCCCCCCAGCATCGCCGTGCTGGACATCAATCTGGGCGGCGAGAAGAGCTATGCGGTGGCGGAAGCGCTGGCCAAGCGCGGGATAAAGTTCGTGTTTTCGACCGGCTATGCCGACGGCCGCCTGGAACCGCCCTGGCAGGACCGGCCGGTGCTGCAGAAACCGTTCGGCCAGGAGCAGCTTGCCGAAGCCCTGGAGGCGGCCTTGAAGGTCTGAATTGATCTCGGCGCCTCCCTCCCCGCTGGCGAAGAGGGGTCGCGAGCAACCGGATCGGCGGCACCGGCACAAGCCTGGAGTTTTTCGCAAGGCCTCGGAACCGACCCGGTAGGCGAGGGTTCTTCGATTCAAATCGTTTAAACCATGCCGTGGGTAGTTCGGGAGACGATCCTGTGGGTAATTACGGCAAATACCGCAAGGCCGCGTTGGATTGCATCGAGCTGGCGGACGCGTCGAAAAACCAGCAATCGCGCATGGTGCTGCTGAAGATGGCCCAGATGTGGGCGAGGCTCGCGGACCAGGCGGCGCAGAACAGCACCACGGACCTCGTCTACGAGACTCCGCTTCGCCCACGCGATGATCGCCCCGACCATTAGCCTGAATATCCGTTTCGAACCGACGCACCACCCGGAGCGCTGACTCGCCCGCCCGCGGGAAATTCCGCAGCCCGGATCGCTCAATGGCGACGTCGGCAAGCGCCTGCTCTCATATTTATTCTTGTGAGATCTGTGGCTGCACCCAGCGTGTCTCAACAAAAGGCCGCCATGGCATCCTCCAAATGGAATGCGATGCCATTTGTTGGGCAGGTTTCCAAGTTTCCTAAGACGCTTTTCGGCCCCAGGCGTTCGGGGGATTCTCGCAAGCCAGGATCGTCGCCCTCGCCTTTTCGACGGCCCTGGAGCGCGGTCCGTAGACGGTGCCGGACACCAAGGTCCACCCGCACGCGTCCACGACTTCCCACAGCCAGAATGGCAAGCCATCGCCTCTGACTTGCTTGCGCACCATGAAGTGGAGTTTTTGTCTGCTCATCGCCATACCCAGGAAACTGCGGTCGCGCTTGCTTGTTCCGGTGCAGCTTTTTCCGAAGCTGCACGACTTCCACCCGAGGGCTTGCATTGCGCTGCCAGGCGCGCTCGCAAGCAATCAATCTTCGCCGGCGGCCGCCGAAGGCAGATGACCGCGCGCGCCGGTGCGCACCGACCCCGTGAACGAGGGATCGCCGCGGCGTCCTGCCACGGCATCGCCCGGAATGGCCGGGGGATTGCAGATGCCCCGCCCGCTCCCGCGCCGCGCAAGATCGACATGAATATGGTCGTAATGGAACGCGTTCGAGCCGGGCGCGAGCACGGTCGCGAATTGCCGGCACGCCGCGGCGTGAACGTCGTGCAGAAAGCCGCGCTCCTCGGGCGGCCCGTGCCAGCCGTCCCTCACCGTGACCTTGCGGCCGTCCGCCAGCGTGAAGGCGGCGACGTCGAGCGCATTACCGAAAGCGTGCTCGGAAATCGGCGCGCCGCGCTGCCCGTTCATGCTGCGGCACGAATAGGCCGAGATCTGCTTGATCTCGATCACGCCCTCGCCGAACCAGCGCTGCGCCGCGGGCTGCACCGCCTCGGTGACCCATTGATCGAGCGCCGAGACCATCGGGCACGCCAGCGTCGCCGCCGGCGCAACCGCTGCCGGACCCGACGTGATCGCCAATGCCGGATCCCGGCTCGGCCCGAGCGGCACCTGGCTGCCATGAGGCTGCGGCGCGGGGCGCCCATAGGTCCCGGGCCGTGTCTGATAGACCGGATCGGGCGCTTGCGGCGGCGGCTCGGGCGCAAGCCTCGGATCCGCGCTCGGGCCGGGCGGCGCACCGGGCTGGGGCCGATATGGCGGATAGGACGGGACCGCGAGCTCCCGCGGGTAGGCCTGCGGCAACGTCGAGCCCGGGATTGATGCCGGCGGGCGCACTTCGTCGGCGAAGCCGAGCGCAGGTCCGGCCCCGAGGGCGACCACCTTCAGGGGAAAATCGGCGCCGCAGATGCCCGGCCCTTCGATCGGGCTCATCCGCGTGACGCTCGAGCCTTCCCGGACCGCACCCGACTGCAGGCATTCGACTTCCGCATCGTGCCGCCAGGGATCGCGCTGCTCGAACCAGCGGCCGCACCCCAGCAGCGCGACGAGAAGGAGGGAGCCGACGAGGAACAGGGCCACTCCGCGCGCCATGGCGCGGAGCATGCCCGCCATTGCGTTAAGGATGCTTCAATGCTTCTTTCGCGGCGGGCGCTGTGCTGTCGCCGCCCTCTCCTCTTCGGATCGAAACGCATGAACATCCATACCTTGAGGACCAGCGAGCGCGCGCTCCATGCGCTCGATCTGGCGTGCCGCATCGAAGCCGGAGGGCTGACGCCCGCGGCGGTTCTGGAGAACTGCGAGCAGGCGATCACGGCGCGCGAGGCCGAGATCGGCGCGTTTACGGCGCTCGATCTTCCGCGCGCGAAACAATCCGCGGCCACTTCGGCCGGGCCGCTGCGCGGACTTCCCGTCGGCGTCAAGGACATCGTCGATACGGTGGATTTCCCCACCGAATACGGTTCATCGATCTACGCCGGCCATCGCCCCCGGACCGACGCCGCGGTGGTCTCGCAGATCCGTCGCGCCGGCGGGCTCCTGCTCGGCAAGACCGTCACGACCGAGTTCGCGCATCTGCAGCCCGGCAAGACCCGCAATCCGCGAAATCCGCAGCACACGCCCGGCGGCTCGTCCTCGGGTTCGGCCGCGGCGGTCGCCGCCGGCATGGTTCCAATCGCGATCGGCAGCCAGACCGGCGGCTCGGTGATCCGGCCGGCGGCGTTCTGCGGCGTGGCGGGCTTCAAGCCCTCCTATCAATTGCTGCCGACGGTCGGCATGAAATGCTTCTCTTGGCAGCTCGACACGGTCGGCCTGTTCGCGGCCAGCGTCAGCGACGTGGCGTTCGCGGCGGCGGCCATCGCGGACCGCGATCTGCGGGTCGATCGCACGACGCCGGCTGCACCGCGCATCGCGGTGATGCGCATGCACATCTGGTCGCAAGCAAGCGAAGCGATGCAGGCCGCGCTCGAGGCGGCGGGGCGCGCGGCGGCCGCCGCGGGTGCTCGCGTGACGGACATGTCGCTGCCGCCCGCGCTCGAGGACGCCTGGCGGGCGCATCCGGTGATCCAGGACTACGAGGCCTATCGGGCACTCGCCTTCGAGTACGATCGTCATCGCGATCGCATCGCGCCGACGCTGCGCAAGCTGCTCGACAACGCAGCCGAGATCACGGCGGAGCGTTACGACGACGCGCGCCGCGCCACGCGGCGCGCGCGGCAATTGCTCGGCGATCTGCTCGACGAAGTCGACGTCATCTTGACGCCGTCGGCGCCGGGCGCGGCGCCGCACGGCCTGCAGACGACCGGCAATCCGATCTTCAATCGGCTGTGGACCCTGATGGGCACGCCGTGCGTGAACGTGCCGGGGCTCGCCGACGATGCCGGTCTGCCGCTCGGGGTGCAAATCGTCGGACGGTTCGGACGCGACAGGAGCGCGCTCGAAGCCGCGCTGTTTCTCGAGCGCGCGATCGCGCGCGCGCACGGGTGAGCGCAACGGGATCTTAGGTTCGAGGATCGCGGCTTGGTCAGCGGAGCCCGCGCGATCGGACGATTTGCCAGCTCGCCGTTTGCAGCGATTTGTAGAAGAATTGCAAAATTCGCATGAATGCTCACGATGCCGGCCGAGCGGAAGGGTATTTTGGAATCTTCATAAAGTTCGCCGGTAAATCGCAGCCTGGCCGAATCTGGAACGATCCCAATTCGTTGGCGTGCGATGATCCATCGCTGCGCGTTCGCGCTGCAGCATGTTTCTTTCTTCGGAACGAGATCGCGCTCTGCTATACTATAGCTTCAACTGCGAGGGAGGTGGATGGTCGTGGATCTTGCCCTGAAACTCAATGTCCTGGCGGTGTTCGCGGTGTTTCTTTTCATCGCCGCGATCCTGCTCGGCGCATTTTGAAGGGGACTACAACAAAAATCTTTCCGCCAAATTGCCGGTCGCGAATGAAAACGGCTACACGGTTCCGACACCGGAGAGAATTTCTCTCCGGTGTTCGCATTTCAGGGAATAGAAATCGGTCCTCAGCGGTCGTAAAAGCGGCGCGGTTCCGGACTTCGACTGATTACTATTACTGATTACTGACCTCTGATCCCGATCACGGCGGCGGCGGCGAGAAGGAATCGCGCGCCACCGCCTCGACCCAGCCGAGCGCGATCGAGACGCGGCGCGTCTGGCGCACCCGCCGCTCGACCAGGAGCCACAATTCGCGCGGCGCCGGCGGGTCCGCGACCGGAACCAGCATCAGCCCGCTGTCGCGTCGGGCGATCGCCAGCGGCAGCAAGGCGCGGCCGATGCCGGCGCGCGCCGCCTGATAGATGGTTTCCATGTCGGCCGCGCGGGCGATGACCGGCTCGTGCTCGCGCTTGGCGAGCCAACGCGCCTCGGGCAAGTCGCCGAGCATCTCGTCGAGCCCGATCCACGGCAATTTCCCGCGATCGGTGCCGCGGCGCGCGAACACGCCGTATTCCACCATGGCGATGCGCCGGGCGAGGAAGCTGCCGCCGGCGGGTCGGGTCAGGCGCAGCGCCACGTCTGCCTCCCGATGCGTCAGCCCGAGGTTCTCCGGCGCGCCGATGAGCTCGACGATGATGCCGGGCGCGAGGTCGCGCAGCAGCCGCAACGCCGGCGCCAGCACGTGCGCGGTGATCATCGGCGTCGCCGTGATCCGCACGACCCCCTCGGGCTTGCCCTCCACTTCCATGTCGAAAACCGAGGTGAGCGCCGATTCCGCGGATTCGGCCTGTTCCGCCATGCGCCTAGCGAGATCGGTCGGGATGAGCCGCGTGCCGTCGCGCAGGAACAGCGGAGCGCCGATCACATCCTCGAGCCGCAGCAATCGCCGCGACACGGTTGCCTGGTCGACGCCGAGCGCCTTCGAGGCCGCCCCTTGCGTGCCGTGCCGCACCACTTCGAGCAGGATTCGCGCATCGTCCCAGGACAGGGCTTTATGCATGTGCGCATGAATACCATGCGCTGATTCCCGTTTCGACGCTGCCGTGCCGGTATTTTCGAACCTTCACTCCGCCGCTTCCCGCGTTGGCGGAGCGGGCGTGTAATTGAGGATGGGCGCGAGCCATTTCTCCGCCTCGGCCAGCGACCAGTTCTTGCGCGCGGCATAATCCTCGACCTGGTCGCGCTCGATCTTGCCGACGCCGAAATAGCGGCTCTCGGGATGGCTGAAATAGACGCCGCAGACCGAGGCGCCCGGCCACATGGCGAAGCTTTCGGTGAGCCGCACGCCGATGCCGGTCTCGGGCTGGATGAGCCGGAACAACATGGCCTTCTCGGTATGATCGGGCTGCGCCGGATAGCCGGGCGCCGGCCGGATGCCGACGTATTTCTCGGAAATCAGGTCCGTAGGCGCCAGCGCTTCTCCGGCCGCATAGCCCCAGAACTCCTTGCGCACGCGCTCATGCATGCGCTCGGCAAGCGCCTCGGCGAGCCGATCGGCCAGCGCCTTGACCATGATGGCGGAATAATCGTCGTTGGCGTTCTTGAAGCGGTTCGCGAGATCGTCCTCGCCGAGTCCCGCGGTGACGATGAAGCCGCCGACGTAATCCTCGCCCGCGCTCTCCAGCGGCGCGACGAAGTCGGACAGCGACAGATTGGCCCTGCCCTCGCGTTTTGCCGCCTGCTGGCGCAAGCCGTGCAGGACCGCGACGGGTTTCTTGCGGGTTTCGTCCGCGAACAGCACGATGTCGTCGCCGACGGTGTTGGCGGGCCAGAAGCCGATCGCGGCCGCGGCTCCGAACGGGCGATCCTTGACGAAGCTTTGCAGCATCGCCTGCGCGTCTTCGTAAAGGCCGCGCGCCGCAACTCCGTATTTCTCGTCGTCGAGGATCGCCGGAAATTTTCCCTGAAGCTCCCAGGTCGCGAAGAACGGCGACCAATCGATGTAATCGACGAGCTCGCCGAGCGGATAATCGGCGAATAGTTTCGTGCCGAGAAAGCGCGGCCGCGGCGGCCGATAGCCCCGCCAGTCGAATTTCGGGGCATTCGCCCGCGCCTGTTTGATCGAGAGCCGATGCCGATCCTCGTGCTGGCGCGCGTGCGCGGCGGCGATCTTCGCATATTCGGCGCGAACCTCGGCGACATAGGGTCCGCGGCTCGGCGCCGAGCGCAGCGCCGCCGCAACGCCGACCGCGCGGCTCGCATCGGTGACATAGACCGCCTGGCCGCGCCGATAGTTCGGATGGATCTTCACCGCGGTGTGGACCCGGCTGGTGGTGGCGCCGCCGATCAACAGCGGCAGATCGAAGCCCTGGCGCTCCATCTCGGCCGCGACATTGCACATCTCGTCGAGCGAGGGCGTGATCAGGCCGGACAGCCCGATCATGTCGGCGCCTTCGCTGCGCGCCGTCTCCAGAATCCTGGTCGCCGGAACCATGACGCCGAGATCGATCACTTCGTAATTGTTGCATTGGAGCACGACGCCGACGATGTTCTTGCCGATGTCGTGCACGTCGCCCTTCACCGTCGCCATGACGATCTTTCCGGCGGCGCTCGCCTGCTTGAGGCCCTTGTCGCGCTTCTCCTGCTCCATGTACGGCATCAGGTGCGCGACCGCCTGCTTCATCACGCGCGCCGATTTCACCACTTGCGGCAGGAACATTTTTCCCGAGCCGAACAGATCCCCGACGACGTTCATGCCCGCCATCAGCGGACCCTCGATCACGGCGAGCGGCCGATCGGCGGCGCGCCGCGCTTCCTCGGTGTCCTCGATGATGAAATCGGTGATGCCGTGGACGAGCGCGTGCCCGAGCCTTTGCTCGACCGGCCCGTCGCGCCAGGAAAGATCCGGCTCCCGGCGTTCCCTGCCGGCGCTCTTGAAGCGCTCGGCGAGCGCCAGCAGCCGCTCGGTCGCGTCCTTGCGGCGGTTGAGCACCACGTCCTCGCAGGCTTCCCGCAGCTCCGGATCGAGATCGTCGTAGAGCGCGAGCTGCCCGGCATTGACGATGCCCATGTCCATGCCGGCGTTGATGGCATGGAACAGGAACACCGAGTGCATCGCCTCGCGCACCGCCTCGTTGCCGCGGAACGAGAAGGAGAGATTGGAGACGCCGCCCGAGATGTGCACGTGCGGCAAGTTCTGCCGGATCCAGCGCGCCGCCTCGATGAACGCCACGCCATAGGCATCGTGCTCCTCGATGCCGGTGGCGACCGCAAAGATGTTGGGATCGAAGATGATGTCTTCGGGCGGAAAGCCGACCCCATTGACCAGGATGTCGTAGGCCCGCGCGCAGATCGTCCTCTTGCGCTCGATGCTGTCGGCCTGGCCCTTCTCGTCGAATGCCATCACCACGACGGCGGCACCGTAGCGGCGCACGATCTTCGCCTGCCGCACGAACTCCGCTTCGCCCTCCTTCATCGAGATCGAGTTCACCACCGGCTTGCCCTGCAGGCATTTCAGGCCGGCTTCGATGATGCGGAATTTCGAGGAATCGACCATCACCGGCACGCGGGCGATGTCCGGCTCCGCGGCCATGAGATGCAGGAACTCGATCATGGCCTGTTCGGAATCGAGCAGACCCTCGTCCATGTTGACGTCGAGCATCTGTGCGCCGTTCGCGACCTGGTCGCGCGCGACTTCGAGCGCGGCGGCAAGGTCGTTCTCCCGGATCAGCTTGCGAAAGCGCGCGGAGCCCGTGACGTTGGTGCGTTCCCCGATGTTCACGAAGCGGATTTCCGGCGTCAGCGTGAACGGCTCCAGCCCGGAGAGCCGCAGCAGGCGCGGCGGCTGCGGAATTTGCCGCGGCGGCTTGCCGCGCACCGCCTCGGCGATGGCGCTGATGTGCGCGGGCGTGGTGCCGCAGCAGCCGCCGACGACGTTGACGAGCCCCGCGGCGGCGAACTCGCCGATCAGCTCGGCCATGAATTGCGGGCTTTCGTCATAGCCGCCGAATTCGTTGGGCAGCCCGGCGTTCGGATAGGCGCACACCAGGGTGTCGGCGACGCGGCTGATCTCGGCGATGTGCGCGCGCATCTCTTTGGCGCCGAGCGCGCAATTGAGCCCGACCGCAAGCGGCGCCGCGTGCCGCACCGAATTCCAGAACGCCTCCGGCGTCTGTCCCGACAAGGTGCGGCCGGAGCGATCGGTGATCGTCCCCGAGATCATGACCGGCAAGCGCAGGCCGCGCTCCTCGCACAGCTCGGCGATCGCATAGAGCGCCGCCTTGGCGTTGAGCGTGTCGAAGATGGTTTCGATCAGCAGGACGTCGACGCCGCCGTCGAGGAGCCCGCGCGCCTGTTCGGCATAGGCCGCCTTGAGCTCGTCTAAGGAAATCGCGCGGAAGCCGGGACGGTTCACGTCGGGCGAAAGCGAGGCGGTGCGGTTGGTGGGCCCCATGGCACCGGCCACGAACCGCTGCCGGCCATCCTCTCCGGCAGCGATCGCGGCCGCCTCGCGCGCGATCCGCGCGCCGTCGCGATTGAGCTCGTAGGCGAATTCTTGCATGCCGTAATCGGCCTGCGCGATCGCGGTCGAGGAGAAGGTGTTGGTCGCGGCGATGTCGGCGCCGGCGCGGAAATAGGCAAGATGGATGTCGCGCACCGCATCCGGCTGGGTGAGGTTGAGCAGATCGTTGTTGCCGCGCACCTCGCGCTGCCAGTCGGCAAAGCGCGCGCCGCGATAGCCCGCCTCCCCGAGCGCGAGCGCCTGGATCATGGTGCCCATGGCGCCGTCGAGCACGAGGATGCGCTCGGCCGCGAGCTTTTTCAGCTCGGCCTCGATCGGGGAGATTGTGATCGCCGGCGACGCTACAGACATCGGGTTCAGCAACCTCGGCGCTTGTTCTCCCTCTCCCCGCAAGGGAGAGGGTCGGGGTGAGGGGGTTCGGACCTGGCGAGGAGGTTCAGAATCGATTCCAGAACTCCGTCGATGTTTTCGTGCACCTCGTTGTTCCAAAATCTCAGCACCAGATATCCCATTGCTTCCAAAACCTTCGTCTGGTTCGTTTCGTCAGCCGTGGCATGCTGCCCACCATCGACCTCGATCACCAGATGAGCATCGGCACAGAAAAAATCCACGACATATCGGTCGATCGGTACCTGTCTCCTGAACTTCAGCCCATTGAGCCTGCGATCCCGCAGTTTCAGCCATAGAATACGCTCGGCGTCCGTTTGATTGCGGCGCAATCGCCTCGCCGTTGAAGTCCTGCCGCTCACATTCATTCAAACGCATTGCGCTCCCTATTTCTTCCGATCCCCCTCACCCCACCCCTCTCCCCTCCGGGGAGAGGGAGTCGCATGCCGATTCGCTCTGCCCTATCTCTCCGCCTTACTTGCTGCAGGTCTCACGAATTTGTCACATCCCCTGACTTCGTCGCACACTGCCCGATCTCATCTACTGCAGGCATGCTCACGCCACGGCTTTCTTGGCTTCCGGTGCCGCATTGGGCCGCAGGCCGAGCAAATGGCAGATCGCGTAGACGAGATCGGCGCGGTTCATCGTGTAGAAATGAAACTCGCTCACGCCGCGATCGACGAGGTCGAGCACCTGCTCGGCCGCGACCGCGGCCGCGATCAGCTTGCGGGTCGCCGGATCGTCCTCGAGCCCGTCGAAGCGCTCGGCGAGCCAGCGCGGCATCGAGGCGCCGCAGCGCTCCGCGAACGCCTTCGCCTGCTTGAAGTTCTGCACCGGCAGGATTCCGGGCACGATCGGAATGTCGATGCGGCGGGCGCGGACGCGATCGAGATAGCGGAAATAATGCTCGTTATCGAAGAAGAACTGCGTCATCGCCCGATTGGCGCCGGCGTCGACCTTGGCCTGGAGCATGTCGAGGTCGGCTTCGACCGTCGGGCTGTCGGGATGCTTCTCCGGATAGGCGGCGACCGAAATCTCGACGTCGACGATCTTCCGGATGCCGGCGACGAGTGCGGCCGCATTGGCATAGCCGCCCGGATGCGGCGCATAGCGCTCGCCCACCCCGCCGGGCGGATCGCCGCGCAGCGCCACGATGTGCCGCACGCCGGCTTCGCAATAGGCGCGCACGACCGCGTCGATCTGCGGGCATGCCGCCGCGACGCAGGTCAGGTGCGCGGCGGGAACGAGCGCGGTCTCGGCCAGGATGCGCTTCACCGTCGCATGCGTGCGCTCGCGGGTCGAGCCGCCGGCGCCGTAGGTCACCGAAACGAAGCTCGGCGCGAGCGGCGCCAGGCGTTGGATCGATTCCCACAGCGTCTTCTCCATCTCCTCGGTCTTCGGCGGGAAGAACTCGAACGAGACATGAATCCGGCATTGGCCGGCGATGCCCGCGGAACGGCTCGCGTGGAATTGCTCTTGCGCAACCATCAGGCGACCTCGCGCGCCGAGCCCGCGAAGGCGATGCGAGGATCGCGCGCAAGCCACAGCGATACGGCAATCTTGCCCTCCGACCCCGCTTCCGGCGCCAGCGTCTCTTGCAGCACAATGTCGAGCCCGGCGGCGGTCATCCATTGCGCCACGGTCTCGACCGCAAACCCGAGCCGCAGGTGCGCATGCTCCTCGCGCAGGAACTCCAGATCGTGCGGGGCGAAATCGACGACCAGCATCGCGCCGCCGGGACGCAGCACGCGGGCGGCCTCGCGGATGGCTCTCGCGCCGTCGTCGAGATAGTGCAGCACCTGATGCACGAGCACGACGTCGAAGGAATCCCGCGCGAGCCGCAGATCGTAGATATCGCCCTGCCGCACGCTGCAATGCTTGAGCCCGGCGCGTTCGAGACGAGCGCGCGCGAGCCGGAGCATGTCGGGGGAGAGGTCGATGCCAAGTCCGCGGTCGATCTGCGGCCCGAACAGCTCGAGCATGCGCCCGGTTCCGGTGCCGAGATCCAGCAACGAGCGCAGCGGGCGTTCGGCGAGCGCGGCGCGGATGGCGGCTTCGACCGCCACGTCGGATACATGCAGCCGGCGGATGCGGTCCCACTCGGCGGCATGCGCGCGGAAATAGGCTTGCGCGGCCGCGGCGCGCGCGGCGCGCACTTCGGCCAGGCGCTCGCGGTCCCGGGTCACGACCGGGTCGGCCGGATCGAGCCGGCCGATGAGGACCCGGGCGACCTCGGCGCCGCCGCCGCGCTCGGCGAGACGAAAGAATGCCCAGGAACCCTCGCGATAGCGCTCGATGAGCCCGGCTTCGGAGAGGAGCCGCAGATGGCGCGAGATCCGCGGCTGCGACTGGCGCAGGATCTCGGTGAGGTCGGAGACGGTGAGCTCCGCCTCCGCGAGCAGCGCGAGCACCCGCAGCCGGGTCGCTTCTGCGGCCGCCCGCAACGCGGTATGAAGCTCGCCGAAGGGTAACTGGCCGGGGTTCGACATGGCTCTCACGCTGCCGCAAACAGACATAAAGATATCTTTATACCGTTAATCCGAATCTCGCAAGGGCGTTCCGGCGCGAAGGTGAAGGCCTTGAATACGGCCCGTTGGCGCGGCCGGGACGGCCCGGGAGAGCGAAGCATGAGTGCATCCGATATCCGGCCCGGAGAAGTCGCGGTGCCGCTGCCGGAGCATTTCGACGCGCAGCTCTATTTCATCGGCCGCATCCGCACGCCGTGGACGCGCCGGGAGGACTGCCCGAAGAACGCCCGCGAGTCCGATGCGATCTGCACCATCGAGGTCGACGAGCGCTGGGCGGACGCGCTGACCGACGTCGAGAGCTGCAGCCATCTGCTCGTGCTGTATTGGATGGACCGCGCCCGGCGCGACCTCGTCCTGCAGGTGCCCCGGCACTACGGCGAGCCGCGCGGCAGCTTTGCGCTGCGCTCGCCGGTGCGGCCCAATCCGATTGCGGCGAGCGTCGTTCGCCTGATCGAGCGCAACGGCCGCGTGCTCTCGGTCATGGGGCTCGACTGCCTCGACGGCACGCCGTTGCTCGACCTCAAACCCTATTTCGCCTCGACCGATGCGGTGCCGGACGCGGTGGTCGGTTGGCAAAGCCGGCGCTGAACCTCATCTGCGTTCTTTCGGCTTTATCTCGAAATCGTGAGATTTCCTACACGGAACTTTGAACCCTCTGTGTCGTTGTCGCGACGAATGGCCAGCCGACAGGGGGTTGCCATGCCAGCGTTGAAGTCCATGTCGAGCCGCCTTGCGGCGGCCGCGATCAGCATTGCCGCGTTGGGCGGCACGGTTTGTGCCGATCCGCTCGGGCTTGCCGAGCCGATGCGCAATCCGGGGATGATTTTCGACAATGTGGTCCGGGATCAGGGCTCCGATCTCGGCCTGCCGACGCAGCTGCGGCGCCAAGTGGTTGCATTCTCCGGCTCCGAAGCGCCCGGCACCGTCGTGATCGATAGCGCAAACACGTATCTTTACTATGTGCTCGGCGGCGGCCGGGCGATCCGCTACGGCATCGGGGTCGGCCGCGAGGGCTTCACCTGGTCGGGCATCGAGACGATCGCCCGCAAGGCCGAATGGCCGGATTGGATTCCGCCCGCCGAAATGGTGGCGCGCCAGCCCTATCTGCCGCGCTGGGTCGCGGGCGGCCCCGGCAATCCGCTCGGCGCCCGCGCGCTCTACCTCGGCAACACCGCCTATCGCATCCACGGCACCAACCAGCCCTCGACCATCGGCGGCCACGTTTCGAGCGGCTGCATCCGCATGCTCAATGAGGACGTGATGGACCTCTACGAGCGGGTCAACGTCGGCACGAAAGTCGTGGTGCTGCCGAACTCGCGCGGGCGCGACACGATCGCCCGCGCGCAATCGCCCGGCTATGCGGCCCAGACCCTGCCCGCCCGATACCCCACGCAAAACTCGGGCAATCTGCGTCCCTTCGGGCTGTATTGAGCCGGGCGGCGGGCGCTCGGTGCTTGCGGAGCGCCGCTCGCGTTGACACCTAAGGCGACAGGTCTAGACTGACCGCGTTCCGAGGGGAGCCCCAGTAAAGGGGCTGAGATACCGCATGCCGACGGCGATCAAGCCCAGGCGACGCGGTGACCCTTTGAACCTGATCCGGGTCACGCCGGCGAAGGGACGGGAACTGTTCCTGCCAAAGCCGCTCTTCAGCCCGGATCTCCCGACGAAGCGAATGGAGGAGATCCGATGAACAAGCACGTCGTGGACCTCGCCGCCCCCAAGGTGACGACGGGTCCGCTCCCGGCCTCGCGGAAAATCTATGCAGCGCCTGACGGCGCGCCGGACCTGCGGGTGCCGTTGCGCCAAGTCGCGCTCTCGGAGGGCGCGGGCGAAGCGCCGCTCCCGGTCTACGACACCTCCGGGCCTTATACCGATCCGGCGGTCCGCATCGAGGTGACGCAAGGTCTCGCGCGCACGCGCGAAGCCTGGGTGCGCGAGCGCGGCGGCGTCGAGGCCTACCGAGCGCGCGCGGTGAAACCCGAGGACGACGGCAACGCCGGCACGCGGCTGGCACGCGCGTTCGAGCGGCGACATGCGCCGCTGCGCGGCACCCGAGAGAAGTCGCTGACCCAGCTCGAGTGGGCCCGCGCCGGCGTCGTCACCAAGGAGATGATCTACATCGCCGAGCGCGAAAACCTCGGGCGCAAGCAGACGCTCGAGCGTGCGCAAAACGCGCTCGCCGACGGCGAGAGTTTCGGCGCTTCTGTCCCGCCCTTCGTCACGCCGGAGTTCGTGCGCGAGGAAGTCGCGCGCGGACGCGCCATCATTCCCTCGAACATCAACCATTCCGAGCTCGAGCCGATGATCATCGGCCGCAATTTCCTCACCAAGATCAACGCCAACATCGGCAATTCGGCGGTAACCTCCTCGGTCGAGGAGGAGGTGGAAAAGATGGTGTGGGCGATCCGCTGGGGCGCCGACACTGTGATGGATCTCTCCACCGGCCGCAACATCCACACCACGCGCGAATGGATCCTGCGCAATTCGCCGGTTCCGATCGGCACCGTGCCGATCTATCAGGCGCTCGAAAAGGTCGCCGGCGATCCGGTCAAGCTCGACTGGGAGGTCTACAAGGACACATTGGTCGAGCAATGCGAGCAGGGGGTGGATTATTTCACCATCCACGCCGGCGTGCGGCTCGCCTATGTGCCGCTCACCGCACGGCGCGTCACCGGCATCGTGTCGCGCGGCGGCTCGATCATGGCCAAATGGTGCCTCGCGCATCACCGCGAGAGCTTTTTGTACGAGCGCTTCGAGGAGATCTGCGACCTGATGCGCAAGTACGACGTGTCGTTCTCGCTCGGCGACGGCTTGCGCCCCGGCTCGATCGCGGACGCCAACGACGCCGCGCAATTCGCCGAGCTCGAGACCTTGGGCGAGCTCACGAAAATCGCCTGGGCCAAGGGCTGCCAGGTGATGATCGAGGGCCCCGGCCACGTGCCGATGCACAAGATCAAGATCAACGTCGAGAAGCAGCTCAAGGAGTGCGGCGAGGCGCCGTTCTATACGCTGGGGCCGCTCACGACCGACATCGCGCCCGGCTACGACCACATCACCTCGGCGATCGGCGCGGCGATGATCGGCTGGTTCGGCACCGCGATGCTCTGCTACGTCACCCCGAAGGAGCACCTCGGCCTGCCCGACCGCGAGGACGTCAAGGAGGGCGTGATCGCCTACAAGATCGCGGCGCACGCCGCCGATCTCGCCAAGGGCCACCCGGCCGCGCAGCTGCGCGACGACGCGCTCTCCCGCGCCCGGTTCGATTTCCGCTGGGAGGACCAGTTCAACCTCTCGCTCGACCCGGACACGGCGCGCGCCTTCCACGACGAGACGCTGCCGAAGGAGGCGCACAAGGTCGCGCATTTCTGCTCGATGTGCGGCCCGAAATTCTGCTCGATGAAAATCACCCAGGACGTGCGCGACTATGCGGCGACGCTCAACGACAAGGAAGTCGGCATGGCGCAGATGTCGAAGAAATTCCTGGACATGGGCAGCGAGGTCTACGTCGACGCCGAGGCCGTGAAGGCCAGCAACAAGGCGCTGTGATGTTTGTGAGGCAGGCAACGGCGCTCGCCGTTGCCTGCCGGATCATCGGCCGGCGCTCATCCGCGCGATCAGGTCGAGATCATCCCCCTCCTGGAGCGCGGCCGAATCGTTGAGGTCGGTTCCCGGCATCACGCCGCCGCCAGCAGTGCTGATCCGGGGCATGATGCGTTCCCCCTTCGCGGCCCTCTTGTTCCCGCCCCCGACCAGCCGCAGCCCATCCTCGATCAGTGAGGTCAGGGTGCGCCGTTCCGCGGCGGCCTTGCGCCTCGCGCGATGGAGGAGGTCTGCAGGGAGACTTCGCTTGGCCATAGTCGAGAAATATCGCCACCGAGACGGCGTGTGAAGCTGCAGCGCTGGCAGCCAGGATAGAGCGATCGCGAAATCCGGGTGGATCTTCCCGGATTGCGCGGGGCTTCGCGCCGCTCCATCCGGGCTAGGGCGTTACGGAGCTACGAGCCCCCCGCTCCGTTCATCGTTTGCCCGCGTCGCGTTCACATTTCAGTCAAAATGGCTGTGCTTAGTTCGGGGCACTGGCGTGCAACCTTTGCACAACCTTTCCATGGGATTCTTGCCGCGATCGGGCTTTCCCGACCGCCCCTCCAGGAGACCTGCCATGAAGAAGACCCTTCTCGCCCTCGCCGCGGCCGCCTCGATCGGCGCCGCAGCACTCGCCGCGCCAAGCCCGGCTCAGGCCGGCGGCTGCGTCGGCTGCGCCATCGGCGCCGGCCTTGCCGGCGGCTTCATCGCCGGCGCGATCATCGGCTCGGCTGCGGCCGCGCCCCCGCCCTATTACGGCCCCGCTCCGGCGTACTACGGCCCGGGACCCGGCTGCTATTACGCCCGCCAGCCGGTTTGGGACCCCTATTGGGGCGGCTATCGACCCGGCCCCCGCGTGCTGGTCTGTCCGTAACGGCCCAGGCTCGCCGGCTTCACGCCGGTCAGTGTCAAAAGAAACCCGGCGAGCGCTCCGCGCCGCCGGGTTTTCGTTTGCCTTGGGCCTCTGGGTTGACACGGCGGTGTGTATAAATACATCATGAACCGCCGCGAAATCATCGCGATGCTATTGGCGGATGGCTGGCGCCGGGTCGGGCAGAAGGGCAGTCACGTCCAGTTCAGGCATCCGACGAAACCGGGCCGAGTGACGGTCCCGCATCCGGAAAAGGACATCCCTGTCGGCACGCTTCGCAGCATCGAAAAGCAGGCCAGCATCAAGCTGAGATGAAGATGCGCACCTACATCGCCCTCATTCATAAGGATCCGCACAGCGAGTTCGGCGTCTCGTTTCCGGATTTCCCCGGCTGCATTTCCGCGGGGGCATCGCTGGATCAAGCGCGCGCCAACGCCGAAGAGGCTCTCGCCTTCCACGTCGAAGGCATGGCGGAAGACGGCGAAGCCATCCCGGAACCCTCCTCACTCGAGGATATCATGGCGGAGCCGGACAATCGCGACGGCGTCGCCGTCCTGATCCCGCTACGCGAGCAAGCCGCCCGTACGGTGCGGGTCAACATCACGCTCCCGGAAGCAACGCTTGCCGAGATCGATCGCTACGCCGAGGCGCACGGATTCACACGATCCGGATTTTTGGCGCAAGCCGCCAAGCGCGCGATGGAACGAGCCTGAAGGAGCGCAACGCAACCTGCGCTACGTTCAATTCCTGCCCATGCGACCGCGCATGTGCTCGAGCACGGCGGCGGCCGGCCAGCAGTCGAGCTTGAGCCCGTTCGCCTTCTGATACGCCCCGAGCGCGAGGCGGGTCTTCATGCCGGCCTTGCCGTCGATTTTCTCGGCGTAATAACCGAGCTCGGTGAGCCGGCGCTGCATCTCCTCGAGCTGCGCGGTCTTGAGCTGCACCACGTCGGCCCAGGGCGTCTCGAAGGCGCGACCGTCGCGGATGCGATCGCTCAATTGCCCGACGAACAGCACGTAGAGATCGGAAAAATTGTAGTCCTTGAGCACGAAATAGTTCGAGAGAATCAGAAAGCCCGGGCCATAGGTGCCGGCCGGCAGCAGCAGCGAGGCCGGTTGCGAAAGCTCCTCGGCCGAGAGCTTGCGGTCGAACGCGGGCGCAAAGCCGCGGCGCACCCACTCGGCGATCGGCAATTTTTGGTCGGGATTGGCGAGCGTGCAGTCCAAGACTTTCGGCACGCGGACCTCGTAGGCCCAGCGCTTTCCGGTCTGCCAGCCCTTGTCGGCGAGCTGCTTCGCCGCGGACGCGAGCGCGTCGGGCACCGAGTTCCAGATGTCGCGGCGGCCGTCGCCGTCGAAATCGACGGCGTGCTTGTAGAATTCCGACGGCAGGAACTGGGTGAGCCCCATGGCGCCCGCCCAGGAGCTGCGCAACTCGTCGGGCTTGACCTCGCCGTCCTCGATCATCTTCAGGGCGAACAACAGCTCCTGCCGGAACACGTCCTTGCGGCGGCCGAGATAGGCTTGCGTCGCCAGCACCCGGATCGCGTTGTTGCCAGGCTTATAGCCGCGGCTATAGCCGGACTCGCGCCCCCAGATGGCGAGCACCACGGTCGGCGGCACGCCGAACCGCCGCTCGATCGCGGCGAGCGTCGCGGCGTATTCGGCGAGCAGCTTGCGGCCTTCGGCGGCGAGGTGCGCGAGCGTCGGCTCTCTCAGATAATCGACAGGCCGCAGCACGAACTCCGGCTGCTCGCGCTGCGGCGCGGGCCTCCCCGGAATGTCGAGATCGGGCAGCGAGAGATCGGGCTCGACGCCCCGCGTCGCGGCCTCGAAGGTCTTTCGCGTAATGCCGAACGCCTGCGCGTCCGGCCACAGCGCCTCGAGCCATTGGCGGAACGCCGTATCGGCCGCGGCAGCGGGCGTGCTCATGGCCGACAGCACGAGCCAAAGCAGGAGCGAAGCGGCGAAAAGTCGCAGGGTGGACACAGGCGCATCGGCAGGCTCCCCCCTCTCCCCGTTGGGGAGAGGGATGGGTCGAGGGGAACAGGGCCTTTGTTCAATGTTAGGAATCGTAACCCCCTCACCCGCCGCGCTTCGCGCGGCGACCTCTGCCCGACGGGGAGAGGTGAAGATCGGCCCGGCCCTCATTTGGATCTCACCGGCCAAATTTCTTGTACCTGATCCGGTGCGGGATGGTGGAATCGATGCCAAGCCGCCGCTTCTTGTCCTCCTCGTAATCCTGGAAATTGCCCTCGAACCATTCGACGTGGCTCTCGCCCTCGAACGCCAGCATGTGGGTGGCGATGCGGTCGAGGAACCAGCGGTCGTGGCTGATGATGACCGCGCAGCCGGCGAAATCCTCGAGCGCCTCCTCGAGCGCGCGCAAGGTGTCGACATCGAGGTCGTTGGTCGGCTCGTCGAGGAGGAGCACATTGGCGCCGGATTTGAGCATCTTGGCGAGATGCACCCGGTTGCGCTCGCCGCCGGAGAGCTGGCCGACCTTCTTCTGCTGGTCCGCGCCGCGGAAATTGAACGCCGAACAATAGGCGCGCGAATTGACCTCGCGCTTGCCGAGCGCGAGCAAATCCTTGCCGCCGGAGATCTCCTCCCACACGCTGTTCTTGGCTTCGAGCGTGTCGCGCGACTGGTCGACGTAGCCGAGCTTGACCGTCTCGCCGACGCGGATTGCTCCGGCGTCGGGCTGCTCCTGGCCGGTGATCATGCGGAACAACGTGGTCTTTCCGGCGCCGTTGGGGCCGATCACCCCGACGATGCCGCCCGGCGGCAATTTGAAGCTCAGATTCTCGATCAACAGATTGTCGCCATAGCCCTTGGCGAGCCCGTCGGCGTCGATGACGTTGGCGCCGAGCCGCTCCGCGATCGGAACGACGATCTGGGCGGTCTGCGGGCCCTTGTCGGCGCTCTTGGCGACGAGCTCCTCGTAGGCGCGATAGCGCGCCTTGGATTTCGCCTGCCGCGCGCGCGGCGAGGCCGAGATCCACTCGCGCTCCCGCGCCATGGTGCGCTGGCGCGCTTCCTCCTCGCGGCCCTCCTGCACGAGCCGCTTCTCCTTCTGCTCGAGCCAGGCCGAATAATTGCCCTGGTAGGGAATGCCGCGGCCGCGATCGAGCTCGAGGATCCAGCCGGTGACGTTGTCGAGGAAATAGCGGTCGTGGGTGACGATCAGGATCGCGCCCGGATAGCCCTCGAGATGGCTCTCGAGCCAGGCGACCGTCTCGGCGTCGAGGTGGTTGGTGGGCTCGTCGAGCAGCAGCAGGTCGGGCGCTTCGAGCAGGAGCCGGCACAGCGCGACGCGGCGCTTCTCGCCGCCCGAGAGCTTGTCGATCTCGGCGTCGTCGGGCGGGCAGCGCAGCGCGTCCATCGCCTGGTCGATCTTGGAATCGAGGTCCCACAGGCCCTTCGCCTCGATCTCGTCCTGGAGCCGCGTCATCTCGTCCGCGGTCTCGTCCGAATAATTCATGGCGAGCTCGTTGTAGCGCGCGAGCACGGCGCGCTGCGGCGCGACCCCCTCCATCACGTTCTCGCGCACGCTTTTCGCCGCGTCGAGCTGCGGCTCTTGCGGCAGGAACCCGACCCGCGCGCGCTCGGCCGCCCACGCCTCGCCGGAGAACTCCGTGTCGAGCCCCGCCATGATCCGCAGCAGCGTCGATTTCCCCGAGCCGTTGGGCCCCAGCACGCCGATCTTGGCATCCGGATAGAACGACAGATTGATGTTCTCGAGCACCTTGCGGTTGCCCGGATAGGTCTTGGTGAGACCCTGCATGTGATAGACGAATTGACGGGCCATCGGCCTCTTTCTTGCACCGAGCGCTGGATGAGAGGGGGAAGCGCTGATGTAGCGGTCCGCGTCGCCGAGGGCAAGCCGACAAGCCCGCGCCGGCAACCTCGCTCGCCGCACGCGAGCGGCGCTCGAGCCCCCCGAAAGCCCGCTGCCGTAACTTTACGGAAAGCTTGAATCCGGATCGGGATTTGCCGGCGATTTTTCGCGCACTTCTCGTTAACTCCTGCCGCTTAGCCTGAGCATGAACGCCACCGCAAGGGAATCAAAAATCCCGGCGTGGCAAGATCAGGGACTGGGCAGGGGAATGAGCGAGTTCGCGCTCTCCAGCGGTCATGCAGGTCGCGGCATCCGCCTGCTGCGGATCGCGGAGCCGCTGCGCCGGCTCATCCGAGACTTGTCCGACCATTACCGGCCCGAGCTCTACTACATGCGCGGCCCCGGCCCGAAATGGCGCGAGAAGCACGCCACGCCGAGCTCCGCCTCGATCGATTTCGCAGACCTGTACGAGCCGCGCTGAGCGCCTACCCGTTGCGCCCGTCATCCCGGGGCCCGAACAAGACGAGGGAACCCATGGCCGCCACGGTTGCCGCTTCCGCCGTGTTCATAGGTTCCGGGTTCGCCGCTGGTGCGGCGCCCCGGAACGACGGAACCGGCCGTTGCGGGAAGCCCTTGTCGCGCCGGCATAAATCGCCGACATAGAGGGTGCGGCGAGCGTTGCCGCAGCACGCGCAGGTCCCGAGCCAGATCCATGTCGCCGGTCATCGATAAAGCGCAGAGCGAGTACCTCCTGCGTCCCGACCCCGCCGATCCGCGGCTGACCGAGCGGGTGCGCGGCATCGATCACTCCGGGGCGCCGATCGAGACCGCGGTCACGGTCGAGCGCGCGCTCACGATTTTCCTCAACGCCCAGGAGATCGTCACCGCGATGACGATCGGCGATTACCCCGAATATCTCGCGCTCGGCTATTTGCTCAACCAGAACATGCTGCGCGCCGACGACGTCGTGACCGGCGTCGATTACGACGAGGATCTCGCCGTGGTGGTGGTGCGCACCGAGCGCAGCACCGATTACGAGCAGAAGCTCAAGAAGAAGGTGCAGACCTCGGGCTGCGCCCAGGGCACCGTGTTCGGCGATCTGATGGAGGTCATCGAGAACGCCGCGCTGCCCAAGGCCGAGCTGCGCACGTCCTGGCTCTATGCGCTCACCCACAAGATCAACACCACGCCCTCGCTCTATCTCGAGGCCGGCGCCATCCACGGCTGCGTGCTGTGCGAGCGCGATCGTCCCTTGGTCTATATGGAGGACGTCGGCCGCCACAACGCGGTCGACAAGATCGCCGGCTGGATGTTCCGCAACAAGGTGCGGGCCGACGACAAGATCTTCTACACCACCGGCCGGCTCACTTCCGAGATGGTGATCAAGTCGGTCCGCATGGGCATTCCGATCGTGGTGTCGCGCTCGGGCTTCACCGCCTGGGGCGTCGATCTCGCCCGCCGGGCGGGACTCACGCTGATCGGCCGCGCCCGCGGGAAACGCTTCATCGCGCTCTCCGGGGAGGATCGCATCGTATTCGACCAGGATCCGCGCACCGTCCAGGAGGAAGGCGCGAGGCACCGTCGCAAGGCGGCGGCCCATGACGAATGAGAGTGCGAATCCGTCCGCGCGCGAGCCTTCGAGCTACGGTCTGATCCTGGCGGGCGGGCTGGCGCGCCGGATGGGCGGCGGCGACAAGACTCTGATCCGCATCGGCGATCAAACGATCCTGGAGCGGGCGATGGCAAGACTTGGGCCGCAATGCGCCGGCCTGCTCATCAACGCCAACGGCGACGTCTCGCGCCTTGCCCGCTTCGGGCTTCCGGTGGTCGCCGACGACGTCGCGGGTTTTGCCGGCCCGCTCGCCGGCATTCTGGCCGGGCTCGATTGGGTGGCGGCGAACGCGCCCGCCATCGAGTGGGTGGTGAGCGTGCCCGGCGACTGTCCGTTCCTGCCGCGCGATCTCGTCGCCCGGCTGCATGCCGTGCGCGAGGCGAAAACACTTCCGCTCGCCTGTGCGCGGTCGGGCGAATGGCGGCATCCGGTGGTGGGGCTCTGGCCGGTTGCGCTGCGACACGATCTGCGCCGGGCGCTCGGCGTCGGATTGCGCAAGATCGAAGCCTGGACGGAAAGCCACGGCGTGGCCCTCGCCGAGTGGCCGGCCGAACCCGTCGATCCGTTCTTCAACGTCAACACGCCGGAAGACGCCGCCGCGGCCGAGCGCATGACGCAGCACGGCGCATGATCGCTGGCGCGCCGTGCCGACAAACGTTATAGTTCATCAAAATCGACACCCGGGGAGGAATGGACCATGCGCGCGTTTCTCGCGGCCTGCGCCGCGGCGATCATCCTGGCGGTCTGCGGCGTGCTCGCGCTGGGGGTGGCTCAAAAGCCCTCCGGAACTGCATTCTCGACCGAGGGCGTTCGCATCGATCCGAGCTGGAGCTGGCGCCAAATGTTCGGGCGCTCCGCGGCGAGCCAGCCGGCGGCCCGGACTCAATCCGGGCAGGACGTGAGCCCCGCCATGACGCACCTCGGCCCGCAAGGCTGCGCGGAGACCAGCACCTATCGCTGGCTCTTCGTCGATTTCGACGAGAGCAACGAAAGCGACGCCTGCGCGGCCAGCCAGTGACCAGGGTTCACTGATGGGTAGCCCGGATTTCGCTCCGCTCCATCCGGGCTACGAACCTCACCCGATCAACGATGCGTGCGGGAGAAAGCCGACTTGCTGCCCCGGCTCGATCCGCGTCGTCTCTTCGTCGAGCTCCACCAATCCCGCGCTCTCGGTCAGCGAGCTCAAGATTCCGGCGCCGTCCTGGGGATATTTGCTGGCTTCGATGCTGCCGTCCTCGCCGCGCCTGAGCGTCACCCGGACGTATTCGCGTCGCCCTTTTTTCTTGCGATAGGAAAAGCCGGCGCGCACCGGGAGCGCCATCATCGGATCCGGCAACGCGCCGGCGAGACGAAACAACAGCGGCCGCACGACGCGCACGAAGGTGACGAACGCCGCGACCGGATTGCCGGGGACGCCGACGAACGCCGCGCCCTTGATCACCGCCATCGCCACCGGCCGTCCCGGTTTGATGGCGACGCGCCAGAACACCAGCTTGCCGACGGCTTCGACCGCCGCGCGCACGTGATCGGCTTCGCCGGTCGAAACGCCGCCTGAGGTCAGCACGAGGTCATGATTTTCCGCCGCGGCCGCGAGCGCGGATTGCAGCCGCCGCGGATCGTCGGCCAGAATGCCCAGATCGGTGATTGCGGCCCCGAGCCGGGCCAGCAGTTCGGCGAGCAGGCGGCGGTTGGCGTCGAACACCGCGGCGTCGGGCCGGCGCGATCCCGGCTCCACGATCTCGTCCCCGGTGGAGAATAGCGCGACCCGCACGCGTCGCCGGACCGGAAGCTCGGTCAGCCCGAGCGCCGCCGCGAGCGCGATATGCTGCGGCCCGAGCCGGCGCCCGGCCGGCAGCGCCACCGCGCCCGCGCGCACGTCCTCGCCGGCCAGCCGGCGGTTGGCGCCCGGCTTGAGCCCCGTCGGCACGATCACCCATGCGCCGTCGGCGCGGCAATCCTCCTGCATGAACACGGTGTCGGCGCCCGCGGGCATCGGCGCGCCCGTGAAGATGCGAATGGCTTCGCCCTTGCGCGCCGGCCGCGCCGAGGCGCGCCCGGCGGTGAGGCGGTCGACCACGACGAGCCGCGTCGCGCCGCCCTGATCGAGATCGGCGTGGCGGACCGCGTAGCCGTCGACCGCGGAATTGTCGAACGGCGGCAAATCGAGCGGGGCGATCACGTCCTCGGCAAGCACACGGCCGGCGGCGGCATCGAGGCTCACCGGTTGGCTCTCGACGACCGGATTGACGCGCTCGAACATCAGCCGCTCGACATCCTCGACCGAGAGCAGCGGACCGCCGAACGCGAAGCAATCGTCGGAGAGCTGCGCCATCAGCCGCTCTCCGTGCTTTCGAGCAGCGCCCCGACCGGCGCCGCGCGGGCGAGCACCAGCTCGAAGATCGCATCGATGTCGTCGATCGCCAGCACCGGGACCCGTGCAGCGGGCAGCGGCCGGTCCGACGCGATCGCGACGATATTGGGATCCTCGGGATGGAGCAGCGGCTTGCCGACCGATTGACGGTACACCTCGAGCTTGGGATGCGGGCCGCGCTTGAATCCCTCGATGACGACCAGATCGACCGGCGCGAGCTTTTGCAGCAACGCGTCGAGCGCCGGCTCGGCGCTGCCCCGCAACTCGTGGACGAGCGCCCAGCGGTTGGCCGAGGACACCAGCACTTCGGTTGCCCCCGCCACGCGGTGCGTATGGGAATCCTTGCCCTTCTGGTCGACGTCGAAGCCGTGGTGGGCGTGCTTGATGGTGGAGACCCGGAGGCCTCGCTCGACCAGCCGTGGGATCAGCTTGGTCAACAGCGTGGTTTTTCCCGCCCCGCTCCAGCCGGCGATACCGATGACGCGCATGCGGTCAATATAGCATTCCTTGCGCCGTCGTTCCGGGGCGCCGCAGCGCGGCGAACCCGGAACCCGTGAATACCGATCGGATGACAGCGCTAGCGCGGGAACGCCGCACGATCCGCGGTCATGGGTTCCGGGTCTGGCCCTGCGGGCCAGCCCGGAATGACTGCCGCGAAGCTCGGATTACCCGCTACTCGGCCGGGGTGGCGTGCGGGGGTGCGGCTGCCGTGCGGGCCTGCTCCTGCGCGACCCAGAGCGAATGGTGCTCCTTGGCCCAGTTGAGGTCGACATCGCCGCTGCCCATCGCGTCGAACGCCCCCTCCATGCCGAGCGTGCCGATATAGATGTGCGCCAGCATGGCGGCGACGAACAACACGGCGAGCACGCCATGGACGATTTCCGCGATCTGCATGCCGGCGATGCCGGACGCGTAGAACGGGAAGATCAGATAATAGCCCGACACGCTCATGGCGGCGCCGGTGAGGATCACCACCCAGAACACCGCCTTTTGCCCGGCGTTGAAGCGCGGCGTGGGCAGGTGCTCGTGGCTGAAGAAGCCGCCGCCTCTTTTCATCCATTCCACATCCAGCCGGCCCGGAACGTTGTCCCTCACCCACAGCACGAAGATGAGCACGAGACCCAGCACAAACGGAAAGCTCAGGTAATCGTGGACGTATTTGGCGACGACCGAGAATTTGCTGAAGGCCTCCGGCCCCATCAGCGGCAGCAGCAACGGCTTGCCGAAGGTGATGTTGAGCCCGGTGAGGGCCAGGATCACGAACGAGCCGGCGGTCAGCCAATGGGTGAAGCGCTCGACGCCGTTGAAGCGGGTGATGGTGCGGTCGGACCGGCCGGCGTCGATCTCAATCTTGCCGCGGACCGCGTAGAACACGACGAGCAGCACCAGCATGCCCAGGATGGCGATCGCGCCGATCCAGCGCAGCGTCACTTCGTGAAACTGGCGCCAGTCCCGGCCGGCGGGCTGCTCCACCACGTAGGATTTCGCGTCGGGAATCGAGCCGCGCCCTTCGATGCGCCGCAACTGCTGCAACAGCTTGTCTTCCTTGACCGAGCTCGCGGTCGGATTGACCGAAGACGGCTGCTGGGCGAGCGCCGGGGGCGCCAGCGTCAGGAGCCCGGCAAAAAGCAATGCCGCAAGCATCAGCCCCAGGCGCGCGACGAGCGTCGTCATGCCGCTTCCTCCCTTTTTCCTGCACCTCTCCCCGCCACAGCGGGGAGAGGGCCCGCCCCGGACCTGATCCGGGGTCGACCGCGCAAGCGGTCGGGTGCGGGCTTACGCCGTGTCACACCGCGATTTCTTCGCGGTACGCGGTCTTCCAGCCCCATGCGCCGGAGCCGTAGCCGCGCTTCATCACCCGTTCCTTGTAGATCTGGGCAATGATCTCGCCGTCGCCGGCCAAGAGCGATTTGGTCGAGCACATCTCCGCGCACATCGGCAGCTTGCCTTCGGCGAGGCGGTTGGCGCCGTACTTGTCGAATTCCTCCGCGGTGTTGTCGGCCTCGGGCCCGCCGGCGCAATAGGTGCACTTATCCATCTTGCCGCGCGAGCCGAAATTGCCGACGCGCGGATATTGCGGCGCCCCGAACGGGCAGGCGTAGAAGCAATAGCCGCAGCCGATGCAGAGGTCCTTGGAGTGCAGCACCACGGCGTCCGCCGTGGTGTAGAAGCAGTTCACGGGGCACACCGCCGCGCACGGCGCGTCGGTGCAGTGCATGCACGCCATCGACACCGAGCGCTCGCCGGGCTTGCCGTCGTCGATCGTCACGACGCGGCGGCGGTTGATGCCCCACGGCACCTCGTTCTCGTTCTTGCAGGCAGTGACGCAGGCGTTGCATTCGATGCAGCGATCGGCGTCGCAGAGGAATTTCATTCGAGCCATGGTCCCGCCTCCTACGCCGCCCGGATCTGGCAAAGCGTAACTTTAGGTTCTTGCATACCGGTCGCCGGATCGTATCCGTAGCTGGTGATCGTGTTGGCGCTCTCACCCAGCACGACCGGATCGGCGCCCTGCGGATATTTGCTGCGCAGATCCTCGCCCTGGTACCAGCCGCCGAAATGGAACGGCATCCAGGCGACGCCCTTGCCGACCCGTTCGGTGACAAGCGCCTTCATGCGGGCCCGCGAGGCGTTCTCGACCCCGGTGACCCAGACCCAGCCGCCCTCCTTGACGCCGCGATCGGCGGCGTCGGCCGGATTGATCTCGATGAACATGTCCTGCTGCAGCTCGGCCAGCCACTTGTTGGACCGGGTCTCCTCGCCGCCGCCTTCGTATTCGACGAGGCGTCCCGAGCTGAGAATCAGCGGGAACTCCTTGGGGACGCCCTTCTCGATCGCCGCCTTCTGCACCGAGAAGCCGATGTTGGGCAGCCGGAACTGGCGGGCGTCGGCGAGCGTCGGGTATTTCTCGACGAGATCGACGCGCGGCGTGTAGATCGGCTCGCGATGCACCGGGATCGGGTCCGGCACGCCGAAGGCGTTCATGCGCGCCTTGGCGTTGCCGAACGGCACGCAGCCGTGCGCCATCGCCACGCGCTGGATGCCGCCGGAAAGATCCGTCGACCACGCCACCGCGTCGGCCTTGTCGCCGCCGATGCGCTCGATGGTGGCGAGCTCCTCGGGCGCGAGATCCTTGTCCCAGCCGAGCTTCTTGAGCACCGCATAGGTGAACTCGGGATAGCCGTCCTGAATCTCCGAGCCGACCGAATACGCGCCCTCGGCGAGCAGGTTCACGCCGTTGCGCTCGACCCCGAACCGCGCCCGGAACGTGCCGCCGCCCTCCATGACGTGCAGCGTGGTGTTGTAGAGCAGCGGCGACCCCGGATGCTTGAGCTCCGGCTTGCCCCAGCACGGCCATGGCAGGCCGTAATAATCCCCCTTGCAGGGACCTTCCTTGGCCCGCAGCGTGACCAGGTCGAAGTCCTTCTGATTGGCGGCGTGGAGCTTGAGGCGCTCCGGCGACTGGCCGCAATAACCGGTCGACCAGCTGCCGCGATTCATCTCGCGCAGGATATCTTCCGGCACCGGGCGATCGTCCTCGACCTTGATGTTCTTGAACATCTGGTCGGCGATGCCGACTTTCTTGGCCACGCGATAAATGACCTGATAGTCGTCCTTGGTCTCGAAGCTCGGCGGCACGATCCGCTCGCCCCATTGCAGCGAGCGGTTGGACGCAACCCGCGAGCCCGAGGATTCGAACTGGGTGCATACCGGCAGCAGATAGGTGCCGTCCTTGCGCCCCGCCTTGACCGCCAGCACCGCCCAGGTGGTCGGATGCGGATCGGCGATGACCAGCAGATCGAGCTTCTCCAGACCCTTCACCGACTCCGGAATGCGGGTGATGCTGTTGCTGGCGTGGCCCTGCACGAACATGGCCCGCACGTTGTCCTTCTGGGCGACCTGGTCCTTCGGCAGCAGCACCGCGTCGAACCAGCGGGTGAGCGGGATGCCGGGCGTCTCCATGATCTTCTTGTCGTCGAAGCGCGACAGCAGATAATTGTAATCGACCTCCCAAACGCGGCTCCAATGCTTCCAAGCGCCCTCGGCGAGGCCGTAGTAGAACGGCAACGTCACGATATCGAGCCCGACGTCGGTCGCGCCCTGCACGTTGTCGTGGCCGCGGAAGATGTTGGCGCCGGTGCCCGGCTTCCCGACGTTGCCGGTCAACAGCAGCGCCATGCAGCTCGCCCGCACGTTGGCGGTGCCGACCGAGTGCTGGGTCTGGCCCATGCACCAGATCAAGGTGGCCGGCTTCTGCGTGGCGAACATCTCGGCGACGCGCTTGAGCTGCTCGCCGGGAACGCCGCTGACGCGCTCGACCTCCGCCGGATCCCACTTCTCGATCTCTTTCTTGGCGTCTTCGAAGCCGTAGACGCGCTGCTTGATGAATTCCTTGTCCTCCCATCCGTTCTTGAGGATGTGCCACATCATGCCGTAGAGCACCGGAATGTCGGTGCCCGGGCGCAGCCGCACGTATTCGGTGGCGTGCGCGGCGGTCCGCGTCATGCGCGGATCGACGACGACGAAATTCGCCTTGTTTAGCTCCTTGCCTTCCAGCAGGTGCTGCAGCGACACCGGATGCGCCTCGGCCGGATTGCCGCCCCAGATGAGCAGCGTCTTGGCGTTGCGGATGTCGTTGTAGCTGTTGGTCATCGCGCCGTAGCCCCAGGTATTGGCCACGCCGGTGACGGTCGTCGAGTGACAGATGCGAGCCTGATGGTCGGTGTTGTTGGTGCCCCAGAAGGCTCCCAATTTACGGAACAGATAGGACCCTTCATTGGTCATCTTCGCCGAGCCGAGCCAGTAGACCGAATCGGGCCCGGATTTCTCGCGAATCTGCATGATCTTGTCGCCGATCTCGTCGATCGCCTTGTCCCACGAGACGCGGGTCCATTGGCCGTTGACGAGCTTGAGCGGATATTTGAGCCGGCGGTCGGAGTGCACGAGCTCGCGGACCGATGCGCCTTTGGCGCAATGCGAGCCGCGATTGAACGGGCTGTCCCAGCTCGGCTCCTGGCCGATCCACACGTCGTTCTGCACCTCGGCCGTCACGGTGCAGCCGACCGAGCAATGCGTGCAGATGTTCTTGCGGGTGGCAACCGGGGCGCCGGCACGGGGCGGCGGGCCCGCCTCGGCTCTGCGCATGCCGCCGAGCGGCAAGGCGCCGAGCGTCGCCAGGCCGGAGGCAACCAAGCCGGAGCGGCGCAGGAACGTACGGCGGTCCAGTCCGCCGCTCGATTGGCCGGCGAGCGCCGTCACAAGCTTGCCGCGGCGCGCTTCGCGTTCTTTCCTCTTGATCAGCACGGCCTCATCTCCCTCACTGCGGATATTTGTTGACGCGGTAGAACGCCTTGACGTGCTCGGTTTCCTTGTAGCGCGCCTTGCGCTTGTCCTGATCGGATTGAGCGGCGGCGGCCGGCGTCGTCAGCGGCGCGGCACTGGTGGCGGCTGCTGCGCCCGCGCCCGCGGCCAGCACGCGGAGGAAATCGCGGCGGGCGACTGTTTTCTTTTCCGGTTTGTCCATGGCAACTTCTCCGTGATCTTCGGCCGGCGCATCAAGCCGGCAGTGCGTATGCTTGCGATTCGATTTCGATGAAGGTCCGGCCGAGCATGCCGACGCCGCGATAGAATTGCGCCGCCTGCGCGCGCTCGAGGTCCGCGAAGAAGCGCGCGGCCCACGGCTCGACATGCTTCTTGAAGATCTGCTCGTCGCTGCCGGGCGGCGCCGGAAACCGGCCGCCGGCGAGGCCCGCCATCACCTCGCACAGGGCGGCGATGTGATCCTCCGGCTCGTAATTGCTCTCGGAGCGCGCAATGCCGAGCTCCGCGAGGTCGGAGCGCAGCCGCGCGAGCGGACGCTCGTACAGGAAGCCGGTCAGATAGTAGGACCCATAGGGCATCACCTCGCCGCGGCCGATGCCGATGAACAGTTCGAAGAACTCCCGCTCCACCGCCTCCGGCTTGGCGGCGCGGGCCGCCTCGGCGAGCGCTGCGTGCGCAAGCCCGATCGCGCTCGCGTCGACTTTCAGATCGGCGATGTCGTCGAGCAGCTGTCGATCCGGGGTTCGCCTCAGCAGGCCGCCAAGCAATGCGTATTCGCGCGCGCGCGCGGCATCGACCTCGTCGGGCAGCGTGGCCGCGGCGAGGCTCTCTTCCACCTGCGATTGCGATGGCTGGGACGGCTCGATCCGGCTGGCGAGCATCCCGTTCCTCCCATCTTCGTCAGCCGCTTCTTTCGAATGTTCGAACGACCGGCCTCTGGATTTTATTCTTGCGGTTCAAGACCCTGCGAGTCTGCGCATCGATTTTAGATCGGTCAATAGCCCATTTGAATAATCCTAGCCCGACGCGTCGGACGGGTCCGGATGAGGTCCCGGTCCTGCCGCTTCTTGTTGCATCGCGGTATTGTCCTGGTCGGGTTGGACTCCCTCAGGAGGGAGTACACCGCCGGCCGGCCGCGCTTCCGTCCCGCCGTCTTCTCGCGCGTTCACAACCTCGTGTTCGGCCTCGCTGCCGCTGCTCGCGGAACCATCGGTCTCGGCGACGGCGGCAACGCAAGGCTCCGTACCCGAGGCCGACTTCGTCTCTCCGAACACCTGCGCCACCAGCTGCCGAGCATCGTCCGGACTAAACGGTCCGAATCCCGGAACGCCCTCCGGCGCCGTGAAATCCCAGGCGTTCTCCGAAAGGCCGATGAAATCCCGAATGGCGGGGTCGCTGCTCCAGGCGCGGCGCAGCGCGGCCCGCGCGAGATCTTGCGGCACTCCCTCCTGCAGGAATGCGCGAATGTCCGTGCCGCTATCGATGGAATCGATCGGAGGCAGCTCCGCCCGGGTTGGCGGAAGCGGCGGAGCGCTCGCCGATTCCTTGCTCTCCGCAGCGGGTGTCGCGGGCTCTTCGGCAACAGCTTCGGTTCGGGGCGCGGCGGCTTCGCGCTTGCGCCGCGACCAGCGCGTCAGGAATGCTTCGCGATCGGTCATGGCCGCTCTCCTTTCCGGCCAGGAACGCGCCGACCCAGCGCCTCGGGATTGGCGCGATCCCGCTCGCGCTTCGCGAAGGAATGCTCGACCGGGTGCTCGGCAACGAACGCGGCGATGGCCTCGCGGATCGGCTCCGGCATCGCGACCTGCTCGACGAGATCCGTGCCCGGCTCGGTGAACCCCTCGCCCTCGGCCGGATCGGCCGTGACGGTCTTGAGCTCGAAGGGTGGCTCCCGGCCGGTCGGTCGCAATACGACCCAGAGGCCGGGCGCGCCCGTAGCGAGGTTATCGCGATAATTGGCGGTCTCCGAGCGATGAAGCTCGATATCGGTGCTGCCCGCGAAGAAGCTCACGGCGTCCGGCACGGCCGCGATCTCGGTCCAGGGCGCCGTTTCCGGGATGCCGGCCAGCACCGCCACGGGCCGCCATACGTGCTCGATCCATGGGCTCGTCGCCTTGCGCCGCTCCACGACGACGCCGACCGGCAGTCGAACAAGAGGATCCTGCATGCTCAGCTCACCCTCTCCGGCGAACGGATCGGCAGCCCGACCACGAGATTCTGCGGCTTGACCCGAAGCGTGCCGTCGGACGTCATCGCCAGGATCAAATAAATCCCCTCCGCCGCGAGCTGCGGTGCGAGGCGTGCAGCATCGCGGAACGTCACGCGATAGAGCCCGAGCACGCGCCCGGCGGTCGCGGCGTCGAGCTCGCCGCCATCCCACAATTGATCGCCGATCTTGGTCGCGGCCGCGTCGAGCCCGACATACCAGGCAAGCGGCGCATTGCGCAGCTCGATCATCGGCTCGACTTCGGCCTCGATCGCCAGCATATGGCGCAGGAAAGCGCTAATCACCTGCGCGAGCGCGGCGTGTCCCCGCCGTCCCGCCGTGAGATCGAGGGCGAAATCGAAGCGATCGCTGCGCTCCCAATAGCTCCCCGCATTGTCCTCGTTGAGCACGTCGATCGCGTCCGGACCCGGCAGACCCAGCATCGAGACCAACGGCGAGACCGGCGCACCGCTCTTGCCGGCGATCAGCTCCTCGTCGGCCGCAAGCAGCGCGCCGTCGTGCATCGTGATGCGCTGCGGCCGGAACATGAGCTCGGCCGCGCGCAGCACGAATGGATCCTCGCAGGCGTCGAGCGCATTGCGCAGGATCACGTGCATCAATTGATTGAGGAAAAGTGGCGGCGTGTTGCCGACCCCGTTGCGCGCCAGTGCCAGATACGACGCCTCGAGCGTGGGATGCGCCAGCAGGTGATCGCGGAATGCGACCAGCAGCTCCCAGTTCTCCCGGGCATCCGCATCGGCAATCGCGGCGATCTCGCCGGCGGCGACCGTGCGGCGCGGATGATCGAGCAGCAGATGGTGCAGCGCCTGCTCCGCCGCACACGCTTCCGGCGGCGGCGCCAGCTCGGGCCTTGCCAGATAGACCTTCAGGAACTCGTCGGTCACCAAGAGCCCGCCGCCCTCGCCGCGGTCGAGCAGATGGTGCCCGCAGGAGAGCCAGAAGTCTTTCATGGCACTTCCCCGGTGCGGCTCCAGCGCGAGCTTGTCCGCTTGCGCCGGCTACCTCTCCCGCTTGGGGGGGAGGTCGCCTCACGTGCGACGCGCGTGAGGCGGGAGGGGGTAAGTAGGCTCACCGCGAACGTCTGCCCCCTCCCCACCCCTCCCCCGCAAGCGAGGGAGGGAGGCGCCAGAGGCATGCGAAGCGCAAACCGATCCGCCTCAATCATCCGAGCGCGTCCTGCTTTCGGTGCCGAGCGCGAGAAGATCCACCTGCTCGCCTGTGCCCTCCTCCTCGCCTTCGACCTGAAGGAACGCGAACGCGCGCAGCGGCTTTGCGCCGGCGCGCGGGCGCAGCGTGCGAAACATCTCGCGGATCTCGCCGTCCTGGTGCGTTCGGTGCATGGCGATCAACGTATCGAGTGGATGTTCCGCGAGCGATGCGGCAAAGGCGACCTCCTCGGCGGCCGCGCTCCGCGCCGTCTCGAGGTCCGGCGCGCCGAAGCGCTCGCAAAGCCGCGCTGCCAATGTCTCGATCGCGGCCCGGCGGTTTTCCTCGCCCGCCTCGACGACTTGCACCAGCGTCGACCAGCCGAGGCTCGAGACGCCGAGAAAGCCGCTGCGAAACGCCGTGCGTGCCTTGCCCTCGAGCGTTGCGGGATCGGCGTCGAGAAACACGAAGGCGCCGGGAACCGCCCATTCGCCGGGCTGCGCGGCACGTTCGAACACGAAGGTGTCGGACGCATCGAGCCGAATGGTTCGCAGCAGCTTCATGCGCGCGGGGCTCCCGTTTGCGGATCGAGCCACGACGGCACCGCGAGCGCGGGGAGCAGTCGACGTTTGTCGATCTCGCGCTCCCCTGCGCGGCGCACCAGCAGGTCGCCGGCGCGATCGATCGAGCGCTCGACTCCGCTCTGGGCCGCAATCCGCGAAAGATAGGATTCGCCCACGCTGGGGAACCCGGCCTCCTGCCAGGCGTCGGTCAGCACCATCAGATGCCGCGCAAAGCTTTCCACCACCTGGCCGGATCCGAGATCGTGAAATCCTTCCTCCTCGAGTGCGGCCCCGAGCGGCAGCAAGCCGGGCTTACGCTCGGTCATCTCCACGGTGCGGATCATCGCGCCGAACACCAGCCAGGGCGCGGGACGATTCTCGCGGGCGCCTTTGGGCCACGCCAGGCGCCCGCCGCCGACCAGCCCGCCGTCGACCCGGATCGCATCCGGCCAATCCACATGGATCGGCTTTTCCGGCGGCGCATGGACCGACAGGGCATCGACCAGCGCCGCCATCCCCGCATAGAACGCGCGGCGCGCCTGCGCGAGCGGCTCCTCGGGCTCGAGCACGACCGCGAACTCGACGACGTCGAAGCGGCCGACCCAGACCAGGGTACCGGCGCCCTCGGCCGCCGCAATTTTCTGCGCGTGCGCAAATGCGTCGCCGATCTCCCTCAGACTAACCAGCCGAAACGCCGGCGGCAGGTCGAGTTTTGGCGCAAACGGAGTGCGCATGCGGGCATCCAGCGACATCGATACTCCTGTACTTTTGAATTGCCACAATTATAGCTTGGCCCTGCGACTGGCTAGAGACCGCAGGCGGCGGGCGGCGGGAAGCCTGCCGCCGGGAGATTTCATGTCCCATTCGCGCAAGATTTTCTTGTGCTCCTGCGAGGGCACCATCGTGCTCGATGCCGAGGCGGTGCGCCGCGGCTGTCCCGGCGGCTCGCTCGAGACGGCGCAGCAATTGTGCCGGGCCGAGCTCGAGAAATTCCGTGCCGCCGCGGCGGCGGGCGGCGCCATGACGGTCGCTTGCACGCAGGAGGCGCCGCTGTTCTCGGAAGCCGCGGGCGAGCTGGAGGGGGCGGCCGAGGCGGCGGAGATCGCCTTCGCCAACATTCGCGAGACGGCGGGCTGGTCGACCGAGGGCGCCGCTGCCGGCCCGAAGATGGCCGCGTTGCTCGCGGCCGCCGCCGAACCGATGCCCGCGATCCCGTTGGTGAGCCTCGAGAGCGAGGGGACTGCTCTCGTCTACGGCAGCGATGAGCGTACGCTCGAGGCGGCGCGCCTGCTCAAGGACCGCCTCGACGTGACCGTGCTGCTGACCCGGCCGGGCGCGGTGGCGCCGCCGCAAACGACCGAGTTTCCGATCCTGAAGGGCACGATCCGGTCCGCCAAGGGCCACCTCGGCGGCTTCGAGATCTTGGTCGACGATTATGCCGTTCCGGACCCCTCCTCGCGCGCGGCGCTCGCGTTCGGACCTTCGCGCCACGGCGTCACCGCCCAGTGCGATATCCTGCTCGATCTCTCCGGCGGCGCCGCGCTGTTCCCCGCCGCCGACCTGCGGGAAGGCTACCTGCGCGCCGATCCCAGGGATGAAGCCGGGATGCTGCGAAAAATCCTGCGCGCGGCCGATCTCGTCGGCACATTCGACAAGCCGCGCTACGTCACGTTCACGGACGATCTGTGCGTCCATTCGCGCTCGAAGATCGTCGGCTGCACCCGCTGCCTCGATCTCTGCCCCACCGGTGCGATCGCGCCCGCCGGCGATCACGTCGCGATCGACGAGAACGTATGCGCCGGGTGCGGCAGCTGCGCCGCGGTGTGCCCGACCGGCGCTGCGGCCTACGCGCTCCCGCCGGTGGACGCATTGGTGCGCAAGCTGCGCATTCTGCTCACGGTCTATCGCACGTCGGGAGGCAAGGATCCGATCCTGCTGGTCCATGACGGCGAGCACGGCGGGGCGTTGATCGATGCGTTGGCGCGCCACGGCGACGGCCTGCCCGCGAACGTGCTGCCGCTCGCGGTCAACGAAGTGACTCAGGTCGGGCTCGAGCTGATCGCGGCCGCATTTGCGTATGGCGCGTCCGCGCTGCGCCTGCTGCTGCGCGCCAAGCCGCGCCACGATGTCTCGGGTCTTGCCCGCACGCTGGCGCTCGCCGAACCGATTCTGGCGGGGCTGGGCTTCGGGTCCGGGCGCGCCACGACGATCGAGACCGACGATCCCTTCGCGCTCGGCGAGGCGCTGCGTGCCATCGACACTGCGGCTTCCGCCCCGCGGCCCGCGAGCTTCGAGCCGGTCGGCCAAAAGCGCGATCTGCTGCGGCTTTCGCTGCGCGAGCTCAATCGCGCCGCGCCCGCGCCGGCCGACATCATCGCGCTTCCGCAAGGCGCGCCGTTCGGGGCCGTGGAAGTCCGCGCCGAGGGCTGCACGCTGTGCCTCGCCTGCGTGTCCGCCTGTCCGACCGGCGCGCTGATGGACGATCCGGAGCGCCCGAGTCTACGTTTCGCCGAGGATGCCTGCGTGCAATGCGGGCTATGCAAGGCGACATGCCCGGAAAAGGTGATCACGCTCAAACCGCAGCTCGATTTCCGCGCCGCGAGCGCCTCGGCGCGCCTGCTGAAAGAGGAGGAGCCGTTCTGCTGCATCCGCTGCGGCAAGCCGTTCGGCACCAAGAGCACGATCGAGCGGGTAGCGGCCAAGCTCGAGGGCAAGCACTGGATGTTCAGCGGGCCCGACAGCCGGCTCGAGGTGCTGAAGATGTGCGAGGACTGCCGCGTCGGTGCGGTCACCGCGGCCGGCTTCGACCCCTACGCGGCGAGCGAGCGTCCGCGCCCGCGCACCAGCGATGATTACTTGCGCGAGCGGGACGCGAAGGCGCGACGCACCCCGGATGGCGCGTAGCGAAAATCCGGAGTCCCGACCTCCCCTCCGCTCTATGTACTGCACGGCCGCGAAGATCGACGCCGGGCTCGATTATGCCCCGTATCGCTCGCCCCAGGCGCGGAGCGCCTTGAGCACCGGGCCGAGCGCCTTGCCTTTTTCGGTCAAGAAATACTCCTGCCGCGGGGGGTGATTCTCGTAGAGCCGGCTGCCGAGGACGTTCTGCGCTTCGAGCAACTTCAGCCGCGCCGACAGCGTGTTCGGGGCCAATCCCGGCAGCGCTCGTTGAAAATCCTGAAAGCGCTGCGGCCCTTTGCGAAGCAGATCGCGAAGCATGAGAAGCGACCACTTCTCCCCGACGACATCGAGCGCCTGCGCGACCGGGCAGTCCTGACCATAGCCGTTTGCCATGCGAGCAATGTAGGCAAGTCAATTCGAAAAAGCAAGTGACTTTCTCTTGACAAGTAACTTGCTACGAAATAGTTATCGGGCGGGGACGCTATGGAGGAAGCCATGAGCATTCCGCCCTATCTCGCCTTCATCGTGCTCGGCGCCGATATCGCGATCATCGCGGCCATCCTGCTCGGTCTGCACCAAAGCCTTGCAGCAGCCGATTGGCCCGTGGGGCTGGGTTCCCGGACGATCGGGACGTTTGCCGGCGTGTTGACGGCATGGTTCGCCCTGGCGGTCGCGCTCGCGTGGCTCGATTTCTTCCGTGGCGCCTCGGATCGTCTTCCCACCATCCAGTTCGGCGTCTTTCTTCCGATCTTCGTCGGCATCGCGCTGTGGCTGGTGCCGATCGTGCGGCGTACGATCGAAGCGGTGCCGCTATCCTGGCTCGTCGGCGTCCAGCTGTACCGCGTGCTCGGCGTGATCTTCCTGGTCTTGTACGCGTCCGGAAAAATACCCGGGGCGTTCGCGCTGCCGGCCGGAATCGGCGATGTGCTCACGGGATTGCTCGCGCCGATCGTGGCGCTGGGCTACGCCCGTCGGCAGCCCGGCGCCGAGCGTCGCGTGCTCGCCTGGAACGTGTTCGGGCTTCTCGACCTGGTCGTGGCCGTGACCATGGGATTCCTCACCTCGCCCTCGCCGTTCCAGCTCCTGTCGCTCGACGCGCCGAACCAGCTCATCACTGCGTTTCCGCTGGTGACGGTGCCGGTGTTCGCGGTGCCGCTCTCGGTCCTGCTGCACCTCGCATCGCTTGCCAAGTTGCGCGCGGCCTCCTCGCGAGGCGCGCTACCTCCCGGTGTTCGCGCCGCATGAACGTTCGCGCCGTGAGAGCGCGTGCTCACCTGGGCTTGGTCGCGCGCCCCAGAAAGTCGACCAGCGCAGCGCGGTCCTCCGCCGAGCCGATGCGCTGCTCCGGCATCTTGGTGCCCGGCGTGAACGTCGCGGGCCCGAGCTCGAACAGCTTCGCGACCGTTTCCGGCGTCCAGACGATATCGAGGTGCCGGAACGCCTCGGAATACCGATAGCCCGGCACGGCGGCGATGTGCCGGCCGAAAATTCCATACAGCGTCGGCCCGGCGCGGTTCTCTTGCTCTGGCCGCAAGGTGTGACAGGCGACGCAGGCGCGAAACACTTCCGCGCCGTGGTCTCCCGCGAACGCCGCGAGCGGATCCTCGGGCCCGCCGAGGGCGATCGACCCGAATTGCTCCCCCGTTTGCGCATCCCAGCGGCGGATCATGCGATCGGTGCCGCCGGTGAGCAGCGTGCGATTGTCGGGAAAGAACGCGAGCGACCATACCGGCAGCCCGGGCCCAACCAAGGTTCGCTCGAGCTTGCGGCTTCGGCGATCGATGATGGCGACCGAGCCGCGGATGCTCGACGCCGCCACGAGCTTGCCGTCGGGCGAGATCGCGACCGCGATGATCGGCGTCGGCTGGGCTTCGACTTCGTCGCCCGGCTTGCTTCCGGCGCGCAGGAAATGCAGGCGGCCGTCAGCTCCGGCCGCAACGATCTCGCCGTCCGGCGCGACCGCCACTGCATTGAGCGGGCTCGGCAAAGTGATGATCTCCGGTGACTCCATTGGCGCCGCCAAGGACCAGATTCGGACGGCGGCATCGTAGCCGGCGCTCACCACGCGGCCGTCCGGCAGGAACGCGACGCCGTTGACGTTCTGCTGATGGCCTTCGAGCACGCGCGGCGCGCCGCCCCCGCCGGCATCGGCACTGGCGAGCGGCCATACCCGGACGGTGTAGTCCCAGGACGCCGACGCGATGCTCCTGCCGTCCGGCGCGACCGCGAGTGCCGCGATCGGCGCGCTGTGTCCGGCGAGCACCGCATCGGGCCGCTCGCTGCCGAAGCGCCAGATCGCGATGCGGCCGTCCTCGCCGGCGGTGGCGGCGCGGCCGTCCGCGAGCATGACCGCGGCGTTGACCGCGCCGTCGTGGAAGCGCAGCACCTGCTCGGCCGCGTTGCGGGGAAGCGACCAAACAATCGCCGTTTCGTCGAAGCTGCCGGAAATCGCGGTTGCGCCGTCGGGCGCGATCGCGAGCGCGCGCACCGGTCCGCCATGACCGCGCAGCTGCGCCTGCGCGCCGGCCGGGGAAAGCAGAAGAACGACGCAAGCCGCGATCGCAAGCCGCCGCATACGCGAGACTCCCGCAAGATGCGCAAAACCAGCGGACGTTCGCGGACCTTCGCTTGCACGAGAGGCGGCGGTCAAGCGCGCTGCCCTTGACCAGCCGGACGATGCATGCTGGTGACGCTCCATGGCCGAACAGACGCTCGATCTGCGCGGATTGCGCTGCCCCCTGCCCGCGCTCAAGGCGCGCAAGGTGCTGGCCAAGCTGGTGCCGGGGGACGCGCTGGTGCTCGAATGCACCGATCCCTTGACCGCGATCGACATTCCCAATCTCGTCCGCGAGACCGGCGACGTTCTCGAATCCAACAGCGCGAACTCCGGGCTTCTGGTCTTCCGCATTCGCAAGGCCGGCGGGCGAAAGCCCTGAAGCCGATGAGAGATTCTCGACCGGCGAATCCACCACGAGGTGAGCAAATGCAACATCGCTGCGCCGTGCTCGACGATTACCAGAACGTCGCGATGAAGATGGCCGATTGGTCGCCGATCGCGAACGAGGTCGAGATCGAAGTGTTCCAGCGGCCGCTCGGGGACGAGGCCAGCGTCATCCGGGAGCTGCAAAAATTCTCGATCGTCTGTGCGATGCGCGAGCGTACTTTGTTTTCCCAGACCGTGTTCGAGGGTCTGCCGAACCTCCGCCTCCTGGTCACCACCGGGATGCGAAACGCGGCGATCGATCTGGCCGCCGCGCGCGAGCGCAACGTCACCGTCTGCGGCACCGAATCGACCGGGCATCCGACGGCCGAGCTCGCCTTCGGGCTCATGCTCGAGCTGGCGCGGAAAATCGGGCACGAGCACGCCCGGCTCAAAGCCGGCGCATGGTGGCAGGAGACGATCGGCATCGACCTGTTCGGCAAGACCTTGGGGATCGTCGGGCTCGGCCGCTTGGGCACGCGCGCCGCCGCGATCGGCCGTGCGTTGGGCATGCAGCTGATCGCCTGGAGCCAGAACCTGACCGAAGAGAAGGCGCGCGAGGCCGGTGCCGCGCGGGTCGAGAAGGACGAGCTGTTCCGTCGCGCCGATTTCATCACCATCCATCTGCAGCTCAGCACGCGCACGAAGGGGCTCGTCGGGGCAAAAGAATTGGGGTTGATGAAGTGCAGCGCATTTCTCGTCAACACGTCGCGCGGGCCGATCGTCGAGGAGGCCGCGCTTCTTGGTGCGCTGCGCGAGCGCCGCATCGCCGGCGCCGGGCTCGACGTCTACGACGTCGAGCCGCTGCCGCCGGACCATCCGCTGCGCAAGGTCGAGAACGCGGTGATCACGCCGCATCTGGGCTACGTCACCGAGGACACCTTTCGCATCTTCTATCGGCAGACGGTCGAGGACATCCGCGCCTTCATCGACGGCAAGCCGGTGCGGGTGATCGGACCGAAGTGACGAAGTCATCCCGGGCCGCCGCAAAGCGGCGAGACCCGGGATCTCGAAAGCCATACTC
>DASWCW010000112.1:0-2386 GCA_036395835.1 Xanthobacteraceae bacterium | reverse complement strand
AGGGATTGATGGCTTGCCAACCGCCGGGCCGATGGGGGCGTCCCCATCCTGCCCGACTTGTTGTCACCTTCGGGGATTGACACCAAGATTTCCGGCACCTGGGCAGGCTCCAACACGCGATAGGTCGAAATTTTACCTGCTGATGCGGCCGGCTTTGAGCGTGATCTCACCCGGTGGCCACGGGCGGGCGCTTGCGCTCGCTTCGCGGGGACAGCACGGATGACGAGCACGCCGGGTTTCGCCATAAACAACATCGGTCAGCCCGCGAACAACATCGGTCAGCCCGCGGCGCGGGACTTGATTTCTATCCCTCGTAGCACCAGCCAAGCCGGATTACCGCATTTCTCTGATAACTGAGCATAAATGGCTGTTTCGAAAACCAATTTCCCTGTTCTCAATGATCGAATTCCCTGTTAGCGAAAAACAGGGAATTGCGCGCCAATCTATTGCGATGATTGCGTTTTTCGCGGACATATTCAACGCCAACTGCGAGTGCTCTCGATCGTCACCGGAGGCTGGAAGTGGGTCGAAATCACCCTCCCGGCCGATTCGCTCTACCAGCATCTCCTTCTGACGGCCGAGAAAAGTTCTGGCGCTGCGTCGAGAGTGGCGAGCCGCCTCGAATTTTCGGCGTCGAGCCGCCGCGGCCGGAGCGCACGGAACACCCTCACCCATAGTCGCCTTCCGGGCTCTTCCGCATGGAGGCGGCGCCAGTGTAGCTTCTCGCCCGAGCACCCTAATCGAGAGATCCGCGATGATCGCCAAAAACCTGGTCAACCGCGCGGCCGCGGCAGGGTTCGGCCTCGTGCTCGCGCTGCTTGCCGGTTCCGCTTCGCAGGCGGCCCAAGCCGGCGCGAAGGTGGCGGTCGCGGCTTTTGCACTGTTCGGCGATCAGAGCGTGTTCGAGAGCGAGGCAAACGGCGCGGCGCGGATCGTCGCGAACCGTTTCGGCGCGGGCCCGGTCATCGTGCGGGCCAACACCAAGACCCGCGCGGAAGCCACCCTCAAGACGCTCGCGACCAGCCTGCAATCGGCGGCCAAGGGCGTGGATGCCGAGAACGATATCCTGTTCGTGATCCTGACGTCGCACGGCTCTCCGGCCGGCCTGGCAGTGAAGGCCGGCAGCCGCAACGAGATCCTGTCGCCGTGGACTCTCGCCGCCATGCTGGATTCGACGGGCGTGCGGCATCGGATCGTCGTCGTTTCGGCGTGCTATTCGGGCATTTTCATTCGGCCGCTGGCGAATGCCGACACGCTGGTGATTACCGCGGCCGACGCCGATCACCCCTCGTTCGGTTGCCAAGACGGCGCCGAGTGGACCTATTTCGGCGACGCCTTCTTCAATATCGCGCTGCGCCGTACTGCCAATCTGAGAAATGCATTTGCTCTGGCGCGCACCTTGGTGCGCAAGCGCGAGCAGCGAAACGGCTTTCTCGCGTCGAATCCTCAGATGGCCGGCGGCGAGAACATCGAGTCCCTGCTCAAGCAGAATTCGACCGCCCGCACGCCGGCGGCCGTCGAGCACTCGCAACGCCGCGAGACTGCAGCGTTCGGCGAGCGCATGTATCTTGATTGGTTGAACCGATCCTACGCCTTGCCGGCGCTTCAACGGCCGCAGTAAGCCGAACCGGTCGCGGCGGCAGTTGGTGTCGAGGCGGAATCCGCGTCCGCCAACCGCGCATCACCGCTGCGTTCTCCGGTGCCGTCGCCGTAGCTCGTGCGCTCGCCGGTGGTGAACAAGGTTTCCCAGGAGATTCCGGCCGAAGGCCACGCGGACAGAACAGCGCGGAGAAAACGTGCTCTGCGATCAGCGCGCCTCGCCGGCGAAGCTTTGCTGCAAAGCCGTCAGCCGATCGAGCGCCGCCCGCGACAGCGGCCCTTTTTGCACGGCGGCGAGCGCCAGCTCGAACTGGTCTGGGGTGGCCATGCCGACCAGGATCGTGCCCATCGCCGGATGCGAGATGGCGAAGCGGGTGGCGGCCTCGGCCAAGCTCGCGGCCAAGCCTTCCTCCAGCAGCGGCCGCAGCCGGCGGGCGCGTGCAAGATCGCCGTCGTAGCTGTTGGCGGACCCGATCGGCTCCGGGGGCGGGCTCGCGATCGGGTGGCGCTCCGCGGAGCCCGACAGCGCCCCGCCGGCGAGCACCCGGATGCCGATCACGCCGACGCCGGCCGCCCGGGCGCGCTCGAAAATCCGGCCATAGTCCTGCGCCGGATAGCGCGCCAGCAGCGTCGCGCCGGCGGAGGGATTGAGCATGTTGTAGACGATTTGCGCGCTGTCGATGCCGCGCGCGTCGATCACCTCCTTGAGCGCCGCGGTGTCGCCGACGCCGGTGATGCCCAAAAAGCGGATCATGCCCTTCTCGCGCAGCCGCTCGAACGCCGGCAT
>DASWCW010000111.1:0-4882 GCA_036395835.1 Xanthobacteraceae bacterium | reverse complement strand
GGCCGCTCGCACCGCTCCAAATCCGGTCGCGCCAAGCTCAAGCGTGCCATCGATCTCACTCGCGAGATCCTCGAAGTTCCGGCCGGGTATCGCATCGGCATCGTGCCGGCTTCCGACACCGGCGCGGTCGAGATGGCGCTGTGGTCGATGCTGGGCGCCAGGCCGGTCACGGTGCTGGCGTGGGAATCCTTCGGCGAAGGCTGGGTCACCGACGTCGTCAAGCAGCTCAAGCTCAAAGACGTCACGCTGGTCAAAGCCGGTTACGGCGAGCTGCCGGACCTCGCCCGGATCGATTCCGCAACCGACGTGATCTTCACCTGGAACGGCACCACCTCGGGGGTGCGGGTGCCGGACGCGAGCTGGATCGCCGCCGACCGCCGGGGACTCACCATCTGCGACGCGACTTCCGCGGCGTTCGCGCAGCCGCTCGATTGGGCGAAGCTCGATGTCGCCACCTTCTCCTGGCAAAAAGTGCTCGGCGGCGAGGCCGCCCACGGCATGCTGATCCTTTCGCCGCGCGCGGTCGAGCGGCTCGAGACCTATCAGCCGCCGTGGCCGCTGCCGAAGATCTTCCGCATGACGAAGAGCGGAAAGCTCAACGAGGCGATCTTCGCAGGCGAGACCATCAACACGCCCTCGATGCTCTGCGTCGAAGATTATCTCGATACGCTGCAATGGGCGAAGTCCCTCGGCGGTCTTTCCGCGCTGATCGGGAGAGCCGATGCCAATGCCCGGGTGATCGCCCATTGGGTCGGCCGGACCGCCTGGGTGGATTTCCTCGCCAAAGATCCGCGCACGCGCTCGAACACCTCGGTCTGCCTGAGAATCGTGGAGCCGGCGGTTGCCGCGCTTTCCGCCGACAAGCAGGCGGTCTTCGCCAAAAGCCTGACCGCGTTGCTGGAGAAGGAAGGCGTCGCCTACGACATCGCTTCTCATCGCGACGCGCCTCCGGGATTGCGCATCTGGTGCGGCTCGACCGTGGAAGCGTCCGACCTCGAGGTCCTCACGCTTTGGCTCGACTGGGGGTTCGCGCAAACCAGGGCCGCGATGCCCAAGGCCGCCTGATCGATCCTTCCCGTTTCGGACCGATTGCCTCTTCATTCCGGAGCCCTCGCCATGGCCCCCAAGGTGCTCATTTCCGACAAGCTCTCGCCGGCGGCGGTGCAGATCTTCCAGGAGCGCGGCGTCGAAACCGACATCAAGGTCGGCCTCGACAAGGAAGAGCTGGCGCGCACGATCGAGAACTACGACGGGCTGGCGATCCGGTCTGCCACCAAGGTGACGGCGAAGATTCTCGATCGGGCCAACAGGCTCAAGGTGATCGGACGGGCCGGCATCGGCGTCGACAACGTCGATCTCGCGGCGGCGACCGCCAAGGGCATCATCGTGATGAATACCCCGTTCGGCAATTCGATTACGACCGCCGAGCATGCGATCACGCTGATGCTGGCGCTGGCGCGGCAGATTCCCGCAGCCGATGCTTCGACCCAGGCCGGGAAATGGGAGAAGAATCGTTTCCTGGGCGTGGAGATCACCGGCAAGACGCTCGGCATCATCGGTTGCGGCAACATCGGATCGATCGTCGCCGACCGCGCGCACGGGCTGAAGATGAAGGTGATCGCCTATGATCCCTATCTTTCGCCGGAGCACGCCGTCGACATCGGGGTCGAGAAGGTCGAGCTCGCGGATCTGCTGCGCCGCGCCGATTTCATCTCGCTGCATACCCCGCTCACGGATAAGACCCGGAACATCGTCGACGCCCGCGCGCTCGCGGCCGCCAGGCGCGGGGTGCGCATCGTCAATTGCGCGCGCGGCGGCCTGGTCGACGAGGTTGCATTACGGGCTGCGCTGGATTCCGGGCACGTGGCCGGCGCGGCGTTCGATGTTTTTTCCGTCGAGCCCGCGGTCGACAATCCGCTGTTCGGCCACCCCAGCGTGGTCTGCACCCCGCATCTGGGCGCCTCGACCATGGAGGCGCAGGAAAACGTGGCGTTGCAGATCGCCGAGCAAATGGCCGACTATTTGCTGCGCGGCGCCATCTCCAATGCGGTCAACTTTCCTTCGATCACCGCCGAAGAGGCGCCGCGGCTCAAGCCATTCATCAAGCTCGCCGAGCAGCTCGGGTCCTTCGCCGGCCAGGTCACCGAGAGCAGCCTGAAATCCGTGAAGCTGCTCTACGAGGGTCACGTCGCGGCGATGAACACCCGGGCGCTGACCTCGGCGGCCATTGCCGGGCTGCTCAAGCCGCTGCTCCAGGACGTCAACATGGTCTCGGCGCCGATCGTCGCACGCGAGCGTGGCGTCTCGGTCGAGGAAACCAAACGCGACGCGGAAAGCGATTATGAAAGCCTGGTGACCCTGACGGTGGTCACCGAGCGCCAGGAACGCTCTATCCAGGGCACCGTTTTCGCCGACGGCCGGCCGCGCGTGGTGTCCATCAAGGGCATCAAGATGGACGCCGAATTCGGGCCGTCCATGCTCTACGTCACCAATGTGGACAAGCCGGGCTTCATCGGGCATTTCGCCAGCATTCTCGGCGACGCCGGCATCAACATCGCGACCTTCCATCTCGGCCGCCAATCCGCCGGCGGCGACGCGATCTCGCTGGTCGAAGTCGATGGTTCGGTGCCACCCGAGGTCATGGAGAAGGTCCGAAAACTGCCGCACGTCCAGCGCGTGCGCGCATTGACCTTCTGAGGCCCGGTGTCTCTGATAGGCACCGCGGGTTCGGCCGATTCCCGGGCTGCGGTCTGAATCGCGGCCGGGGAAGCGCCGGTTCCGGCGGCATAAGGGATCCTCATGGCCAACGTGGTGGTGGTCGGCTCCCAATGGGGCGACGAAGGCAAGGGGAAAATCGTCGATTGGCTCTCCGAGCAAGCCGACATCGTCGTGCGCTTTCAGGGCGGTCACAACGCCGGCCACACGCTGGTGGTCGACAGCAAGATCTTCAAGCTCTCGCTGCTGCCTTCCGGCATCGTGCGGCCCGGCAAATTGTCGGTGATCGGCAATGGCGTGGTGCTCGATCCGCTGGCGCTCACCGAAGAAATCGAGCGGGTGAGATCGCAGGGCATCGCGGTTTCTCCCGACAATCTGCGCATCGCCGAGAACACCACGCTGATCCTGTCGCTCCATCGCGAGCTCGACGGGATTCGCGAAAGCTCGAACGCCGGAACCCGCATCGGCACCACCAAGCGCGGCATCGGACCGGCCTATGAGGACAAGGTGGGGCGGCGGGCGATCCGACTCATGGATCTCGCCGACCTGCCGGGGCTGGAAGCGAAGATCGCGCGGCTCCTGGTCCATCACAACGCGCTGCGATGCGGGCTCGGGCTCGAGCCGCTGGACGAAAAGGCGGTGTTCGAGGAGCTCGCGGAAGTTGCCCCGCGGGTGCTGCCCTATATGGACCGGGTGTGGGCGCTGCTCGACGATCGCAGGCGCGAGGGCAAGCGCATCCTGTTCGAAGGGGCGCAGGGGGCGCTGCTCGACATCGATCACGGCACCTATCCGTTCGTCACGTCGTCCAATACGGTCGCCGCGCAGGCGGCGACCGGCAGCGGGCTGGGGCCGGGCGCCATCGGCTACGTGCTCGGGATCTGCAAGGCCTATACGACCCGGGTCGGCGAGGGTCCGTTCCCGACCGAGCAGCAGAACGCGATCGGACTTCGGCTCGGCGAGCGCGGACGCGAATTCGGCACCGTCACGGGCCGCGCGCGGCGCTGCGGCTGGTTTGATGCGGTGCTGGTGCGGCAAACCGTGCGCACCAGCGGAATCAATGGCTTGGCGCTGACCAAGTTGGATATTCTCGATGGTTTCGACGAGATCAAGGTCTGCATCGGGTACCGCCTCGACGGCGCCGAAATCGACTATCTTCCGGCAGGCGAGCGGGCCCAGGCGCGGCTCGAACCGGTGTACGAGACGATCGAGGGCTGGAGGGAATCCACGGCCGGGGCTCGCTCCTGGGTGGATTTGCCGGCACAGGCCATCAAATACGTGCGCCGGATCGAGGAGCTGATCGGCTGCACGGTGGCACTGCTCTCGACCAGCCCGGAACGCGAGGACACGATTCTTGTGCATAACCCGTTCGAAGCGTAGTGGTCCGGGCAAGGGGCGGTTTTCCGCGCGCGGTCGCCGGCCGGAACGGAGCCACCGCCAGCTCTCGGCGGCTTTAAGCGCCCATAATCGAGCCGCATTCCCCCGGGCATGTGGCAATCTTGATCGCCGATGACCGATTATTACCCCTTGATCGCGCGTGCCGTCGCCGGGCTCGCCAAGAGCACCGGTGAGAGCAGGCGCACGCTTTACGAACGCGCCCGCACCGCGCTGCTCGCGCAGCTGCGCAACCTCGACCCTCCGCTCCCCGAAACCGAAATCACCCGCGAGCGCCTCCTGCTGGAAGAGGCGATCCGCAAGGTCGAGGCCGATGCGGCGCGCCAGCAGCGTGCTGAGCCGCCGCGCCCCAATGCAGTCGTGAAGGAGCGTCCCGCGGAACCGGCGCGCGAAACCAAGCCGGGCGCGCCGGAGCCCGACGATGAGAAGGCGGCGCGGCCGGTGGCCGCGTCCGATCCGGGCACGGCAAAACCGACTGCGGGCCCGGGGGAAAAACGCGACGACGCGGGGGCTTCCTCCGGCAGTGCGCAATGGGCGGGCCAATTTCGAACCAAGGACCGGGAGCGCTCGCAACTTGCCGCCGCCGAGGCACTCAAAGGCTTTCGTGACCTTGTCGCAGAGGTGCGGGGTGAAACTGCCCCGTCCCCCGAAACGCCGACCATCCAGCCCGTCGTCGAGCCCGAGAACCGGGCGCCGAGATCTCCCAAACCGACCCACGAGCCGTTCGAGGATCTGGAGCCCGCGCAGGAACGGCCCAAGCCGCGGCGGCAGTCCT
>DASWCW010000110.1:0-12983 GCA_036395835.1 Xanthobacteraceae bacterium | reverse complement strand
TACGCTCCCCGCGGGCACGGCGGCTCGTCGTCACTCCACGCGCGGGGTCCCGCCGGCGAGCACGGCCTGCATCCACGACCGGTCGATGTTGTGGCCGGTGACGATGACGCCCACACGCCTGCCCGCCGGATGGCCGCGTTCCCGCATCAGCGCCGCCAGGGCCGCGGCGCCGGCGCCTTCGGCGAGCGTATGCGTATCGCTGAACAGGATGCGGATCGCCTCGGCGATCTCCGCGTCCGAGACTTCGACGATGCGCTCGGCTCCCCTTCGAATGATCTCGAGCGCCGCCGCATCGGGCGCGCGCACCGCAACCCCGTCCGCGAAGGTGAGCGCGGAATTCGTCGGTACGACGCGGCCCGCTTCGAGCGAGAGCCGGTAGGCGTTGGCGCGCTCGGAGACGACGCCGACGATCCGCGTCGTAAGCCCGAGCGCGTCGCGCACGCCGATGAGGCCGCAGATCCCGGAGCCGAGCCCGATCGGAACATAGACCGTGTCGAGATCGGTGCATGCCGAGAACAGCTCGTACGCGTAGGTCGCGACGCCGACGACGAGATCGCGGTGGAACGAGGGCCCGAACTCGAACCCGCGCGCTTGCGCAAGCTCGATCGCGCGCGCCTTGGCCTCGTCGAAATCCCGGCCGTGCTCGATCAACTCGGCCCCGAACGCGCGCATGGCGGCGTTCTTCTCGGTGGAATTGCCGCGCGGCACCACGATCGCGACCGGCACGTTCGCCTGCGCGCCGGCAAACGCGAAGGACTGGCCGTGGTTGCCGCGCGTCGCGGTGATCACGCCCGCAACATGCGGCCGCTCGCGCTTGAGTCGGTCGAAATAGACGAGCCCGCCGCGGACCTTGAAGGCGCCGATCGGCGTGTGGTTCTCGTGCTTGACCACGACCTGTGCGCCGACGCGCGAGCGCAGCAGCGGCCAGGCGTATTGCGGCGTCGGCGGCACCGCGGCGCGCACGATGGGGAGGACGGAGAGAAGCTCGGCGAGGTGAACATGTGCCGGGGATCGGAGATCAGAAGTCAGAGATCAGCGTGCGCGCCTCATGAAAGACGAACCGAGCTGCCCATTAACATTTGGCCTCTGAGCCTGATTTCTGATTTCTGACATCTGGTTTCTGATTCCTGGTCACCGGAAATGCTTCGAGAGCTTCAGGCCCTGGGCCTGGTAGTTCGAGCCGATGCCATCGCCGTAGAGCTTGCCCGGCCGCGCCAGCATCTTCTCATAGACCAGGCGGCCGACGGTCTGGCCGTGCTCGAGGATGAACGGCACCTCGCGCGAGCGCACCTCGAGCACGGCGCGCGAACCCCGCCCGCCGGCCCCCGAATAGCCGAAGCCCGGATCGAAGAAGCCGGCGTAATGCACCCGGAACTCGCCGACCAGGGGATCGAACGGCACCATCTCGGCGGCGTAGTCGGGCGGCACCTGCACCGCCTCCTTGGACGCCAGGATATAGAACTCGTTGGGATCGAGGATCAGGTTGCGGTCCTTGCGCGGCGCCATCGCCTCCCAGAACTCCCCGACCTCGTAGCCGGCCCGGCGCTCGATGTCGATCACGCCGGTGTGGCGCTTGGCGCGATAGCCGACGAGCCCGCGCTCGCCCGACAGATCGACGCTGACCGCGATGGCGGCGCCGACGTCGGCGTCGGCGCTGTCGACCAGGCGCTCGCGCGCGTTGAGCTCGGCGAGAGCTACGGCATCGAGCAGAGCCTCGCCGCGGCGGAAACGAATCTGCGAGAGCCGCGAGCCCTCGCGCACCAGGATCGGAAAGGTGCGCGGGCTGATCTCGGCATAGAGCGGGCCGTGATAGCCGTGCTCGACCTGATCGAAACCGCGCGCGCGATCGGCGATGACCCGGGTGAACACGTCGAGCCGCCCGGTCGAGCTTTTGGGATTGGCGGCGGCCGCAAGGCCCGGCGGCAGCGCCAGGCTCTCGATCAGCGGCACGATGTAGACGCATCCGGTCTCCAGCACGGCGCCGTCGCCGAGATCGATCTCGTGCAGCTTGAGATCGTCGATGCGCTCGGCGACGGTCGCGTGCCGGCCGGGCAGGAAGCTCGCGCGCACGCGAAACGCGACATCGGCGAGCCGAAGGTCGAGGCTTGCCGGCTGAATCTGATCCGCCGCAAGCGGATAGGCGGGCAGGATCGCGCCGTCGGCCGCCAGCGCGGCAAGCATTCGGTCCGGCAAAATGCCCTTGTCGTTGACCGCGAAGGCGAGCGGCATGTGAGCCCCAAGGCAGGCGACGGGCGACCGATGATAAACGATCGAGGCCGGCGAACCATCCGCCCATTCGTCTGTCCTTGCGTCTGGTATCCGACCGCTGCCTTGACGGAAAGACGGGCAGCGCCTATGAACCGGCTTATCCCGTGGTCATTTGAGCCGGCCGGCTTGCAGCCACGTTAAAGAACTTGCTAAAAGGCCGGGACGCATGCGGCCCGGCTTGGGAGCATTTCCCACGGCCGGGTTTTCTTTTTGGCCCAAGGAGGCCGCCATGCCTGCGTCGAAAGCGCTGCGATACCGTCCGGAAACCCGCCTCGTCCATGCCGGCCAGATCCGCTCCGAGCTCGGCGAGACCTCCGAGACGCTGTTCCTGACCCAGGGCTTCGTCTACGACACCGCCGAGGAATGCGCGGCGCGGTTCAAGGGCGAGGAGCCGGGCTTCGTCTACGCGCGGTTCTCCAATCCGACCGTGGCCATGTTCGAGCAGCGCATGGCCGCGTTCGAAGGCGCCGAAGCCGCGCGCGCGACCGCAAGCGGCATGGCGGCCGTCACCGCGGCCATGATGGGACAGCTCAGAGCCGGCGACCACGTCGTCGCCGCCAAGGCCTTGTTCGGGTCCTGCCGCTGGGTGATCGAGGAGCTGCTGCCGCGGTTCGGGGTTGCCTCCACGCTGGTCGACGGGCTCGACCTCGACCAATGGCGCAAGGCGGTGCGCCCGAACACGAAAAGCTTCTTCCTGGAGACGCCCACCAATCCGACGCTGGAGATCATCGACATTCCCGCGGTCGCCGAAATCGCGCATGCGGCCGGGGCGACACTCGTCGTCGACAATGTGTTCGCGACGCCGCTGTGGCAGAGTCCGCTCGCGCTCGGCGCCGATTGCGTCGTCTATTCGGCGACCAAGCACATCGACGGCCAAGGCCGTTGCCTCGGCGGGGTCATTCTCGCTTCCGAGGAATTCATCCAGAAGCACGTCCACATGTTCCTGCGGCAGACCGGCCCGTCGCTCTCCCCGTTCAACGCCTGGGTGTTGCTCAAAGGACTGGAAACGCTGCACCTGCGGGTGCGGCGGCAGACCGACACCGCGGCCGCGGTCTCGGTCGCCCTGGTCGAGCACCCGAAAGTCACGCGCCTGATCTATCCCGGCCGGCCCGATCACCCCCAAGCCGCGGTGGCGGCGAAACAGATGCGCGGCGGCTCGACGCTGGTCGCCTTCGAGATCAAGGGCGATCGGGCCGCGACGTTCCGGTTCCTCAACGCGCTCAGGCTGGTCGCCATCACCAACAACCTCGGCGACGCCAAGAGCCTGGTCACCCACCCGGCGACCACGACGCATCAGCGGCTCAAGCCCGAAGAGCGCGCGGAGCTGGGGATCACCGAGTCCCTGGTGCGGTTCTCGGCCGGCCTCGAGCATCCCGACGACGTGGTCGAGGACCTGCTCGGCGCGCTGGATGCGGTGTAGAGGACTGTTACGAGGGGAGCCGCGCGCGCTGGCCCACCCCGGCTCGCTGGGGAGCGGATCGCCGACCTTACCCTCGGAAGTACAGAAAAATCAGCGCTGCGTGGTCGGAGCGGCCGAAATCCCGGCGGTCTGCGGTACGCGGGTGGCGGCGTCCGCAATGGCGCTTGCCAGCAATTTCGCCATGCAGCCATAGCTCCAATCGTTCATGTGCAGGCCATCGGGCGCCAGGGATTGCCGGAACGAGATATGACCCGCCTCGCTCCAGTCGCGCATCAGCGCGAAGCGGCGAAACAGGTCGACGTTGTCTCGCTTCGCCGCCGTCGCGATCAGGCTCACCATCGGCTCGGCATCGGCCCTGTCGATCACCCGAGGCGCGAATTGCAGATCCATCAGGATGACGTCGGTCCCCATGGCCTTGAGCCGGCCGAGACCCTCGCGGATATCCTCGGCTACTTTCCGGATGTCATGGCCGCGCAGCACCGAATTGGTGCCGACCTGCCAGATCACGAGATCCGGCTTTTCGGCGAGGACAGCCTCGGCGAAACGCGCCAGCATCTGCGGCACTTCCTCGCCGCCGACGCCGCGATTGAGCACCCGGATCAGCAGCCGCGGGAACCGGGCCTTGAGCTCGACCTCGAGGCGGCTCGGGTAGTTCGAGGCGGTCGAGCTGGCACCGGCCCCGGAGGTCGAAGACGAGCCGATGGTCACGATTTTCACCGCTTCGCCGATAGCGACGCGCTGCGCAACGCGCAAAAGCGGCCGATCGAACCGAACGAGGCCCGAGGAGGCGGTGCATTGCGGCGGCGCGGGCTCGGCCGGCGCCGGGGTAGGCAGCATTATGATACCGGCGAGCGCGGCACCCAACAGTGGCGCCGAGCGCCGAGGCGATCGCATCCTCATCATTTTCCCTGTTTCGCCTCTTTGGCGAAATCAACCGCCTCGACCACAAGATAGGCCAGCAATCGGCCGATGCAACCGTGGACCTGCTCGGCCATTTCCGAGTTCTTGGTGGTCGCGGAAAGGTCGAACGTCCCTTCGTCGTTCCACTCTTTCATCACGGCCAGCCGGTCAAATAGCGGAACTTCCTCCCGCAGGGCAACCCCCCGCATCATTTCGGCATAGTTGTCGACCGCGATCATGAATTCCGTGCGGGGGCTGTACTGCATGTTCATCAGAACCACGTCGGCACCGTCCGCCCTCAGTTGCTCTATACCCTTTTCGAGCGCGGCACGGAATTGATCAAGATCAATGCCGCGCATCGCATCGGCGGTGCCGGTCTGCCAGATCACGAGAGCGGGTTTCTGTTCGGCGAGGAGCTGGCCGAAGCCGGCCTGCATGTCGGCCGCGGTCTGGCGCGGTTTCGCGGTATTGACGACGCTAACCCCCACTCCCGGCAGCCGTTCCGAAAGCGCCGATTGCAGTGTTACCGGGTAGGCGGCCCGCGTCCCGCCCTGCCCGGCCAGGGTCGAGGAAGTGCTCCCGGCCACCGCGACCCGCAGTTCGTGGCGGCTCGCGATTGCGGCGGCGGCACGCGGCACGCCGGCATCGGCGTGGACGAGGGCAGTCGCGTCCATGCAGTTGCCCGCCTGGGCAAGCGTGGCACCGGCACAGGCAAACAGCCCCGCCAGTGCCGGCAACAGCGTCCTCAAGCTTCTCCTCCCGCGAGGTCGGCGTCCGGCTGCTTGGGTCCGGATCCCGAAGCCCGACCTTCGGCACTCTTGTACCACGACAAGAGCCAAGCCGTCGCAATCATTGCGGCAATGCCTAACGCGCTGACCAGGATCTGCGCGCTGAGCCGATCCGAGACTTCGACCAGGAAAAAATGCCCGGCAAAGGCCAGGAAGACCCCGAGACAGAAGACCTCCAGCGAATGCCGGCCGCACAGGACCAAGGGCCACAGCAGCTGCGATTTGAGCGGCGGCCAGTCGTGCGGCACGAAGCGCACGGTCAATACCGCAAGTGCGAGAAAATGGGCGAACCGCAGCGGATCGAGGTTGACCTTGTCGATCGGGTACATGAAATCGGCGAGCCATCGCGGCACGTAGTGGCCGTAACGCGGGAAATACCACGTCAGCGTGATCAGGAACGCGAACAGCAGATAGGCAACCGCGAGGCCCTGCACCGCGGGAGAGCGGATGAGAGGCGCGAGACGGTCGCTGCCGCCGAGCGCGCACCACGCCCCGAACACGAAGATGAGCTGCCAGGCGAACGGATTGAATGTCCATTGTCCGCTCGGATAGGCCGGCATGTTCCAGTCGAACTGCCAGCTCAAGGCGTAGAGCGCCACCGATGCGGCGAGCGCCAGGACCGGCAGGCGCAGCAGCAGCCAGAGCAGCGGCGGGAATTCGACCAGCAGGATGATGTAGAGCGGCAGCACGTCCATGCCGGCGGGCTTGAACTTGAGCATCAGCGCCTGGACCAACGTCACGTCGGGTTGCTTGAGGAAATCGAGAATGCCCATCTCCTCGGCGTAGAGCGGATTGTCGAAGCTTCCGGCCACATAGGCGATTTCCGCCATGTAGATCATGAACAGGAAAATATGCGCGGCGTAGATCTGCCAGGCACGGCGCAGCACCCGGGCCGTCGCCAGCACGAAGCCGCGCTCGCGCATCGCCCGGCCGTAGACGAAGGCCGCCGTGTAGCCGGAGATGAACACGAAGATCTCGGTGGCGTCGCTGAAGCCGTAATTGCGGATGGTGACCCAGCTGACCGCGTTCGATGGAATGTGATCGAGGAAGATCAGCCAGAGCGCCAGCCCGCGAAACAGGTCGAGCCTCACGTCGCGCCTGGCGGCGACGGCGACGGAAACACCCGGCGCCTGGCGCAGCGACGGCGCCGCGACGTCGGCGTGCTGCGTCAAGGCCGAACGCGGCTGATCCATGACAGCGAACCTGCTCCTGACTCGGCTCTCGCCGCGACGAGGTGACTAGAAGTTCGGCCTGCGGCAAAGCGGGCGAGCGACGCTCCGGCTATTGCGTCGGTTTGCTCTCGGCGGTCTTGCTGGAACCAATCACCAGGTCTGCCAGCAATCGGCCGATGCAGTGATGCACCCGCTCGACCGTGCCGTCGTTGCTCATCGAATAGAAATCGAAGACACCTTCATCGTTCCAGTATTTCATGATTCCCATGCGGTCGAACAAGGGCACGCGGCGATCTTCCGCGACCACGCGCATCGCGTGCGCATAGGGACCCACGTGCATCATCGGGTCGGTTCGAGGGCTGTGCTGCAAGTTCATCAGGACCACGTCGGTGCCGGTGCCGCCGGTCTGCAAGGCCTGGATGCCCTTGTCGAGCGCATCCTGGAACGAATCCGGCTCCGTCCCCAGCATGACGTCGGTGGTGCCGGTCTGCCAGATGACCAGATTGGGCTTTTCGGCCGCAATGAGCCGCAGGAAGGTGGTCGCCACGTCCGCGGTGGTGCCCTGCTGGATGTGGGGCACCACCTTCACGGCGACCCCGGGAAGGCGCCGGCCGAGCTCGGCTTCGAGCTGCGCCGGATAGGCGTGCTGCACCCCACTCGCGCCGCGCAGGGTCGAGGAGGCGCTGCCGACCACCGCGATCTGCAGGCGCTTGGCCTGGGTAACGGCTTCGGCAACATGCGGCAGCGGCAGATCGGTCGACAGGAGCTCCTCGGGGACGGCGCAAACGTCGGTACCCTGGGCAAGCGCCGCGCCGCCGCACAGCAGCATCCCGGCGAGTAGCGCGAAGAACCCGTTCATGCGGCGTCTCCAAGCGGCCGGGCGGCCGCAGGCTGCGGCGGCAGCGATTTGGGACCGCGCGCATCGAGCTTCTTGTACCAGTTCATGATCCAGGCGACCGTCACCATGATCACGATTCCGGCCAAGCTGACGAGAATCTGCATCCAAGCCCGGTTCGAGATCTCGACCAGGAAGAAATGGCCGGCGAACGACAGGAAGATGCCGAGACAGAAGATCTCCAGCGAGTGCTCGCCGCAGATGATCGCCGGACGGAACCCGCTCCATTTCAGGTACGGCCAATCCCGCGGGATGAACCGCACCGTAACCAAGGCCAAGACGGCGAAATGGACGAGGCGCAACGGATCGAGATTGGTCTTGTCGACCGGATTGACCAGCCGGTCGATCCAGGTCGGGATCAGCTGGTGCATGCGCGGGAAATGCCCGGCGAGCGTCATCACCATCGCGAAAAGCAGATAGGCGATCGACAGCACCAGCACCGTGCGGGACTTTATGAGCGAGACGACCTGCTGGGCTCCGCCCAATGCGCACCAGGCGCCGAACAGGAACAGGAACTGCCAGGCGAACGGATTGAAATACCATTTTCCGGTCGGGAAAGCCGGAAGATTCCAGCCGAACTTCCGCGCGACCAGGTAGAGTATCCCCGAGCCCAGCAGCGCCAAGTTCGGGCTGCGCAACAGCGACCAGAGCAACGGCGGAAACGCCAGCAGCAGCACGATATACAGCGGCAGCACGTCCATGTTGACGGGCTTGAACTTGAGCACCAGCGCCTGGGTGAGGATGACGTCGGGGCTGCGCAGGAACCCGAACAGGTTGAACTCCTCGGCGAACAACGGGTTGTCGAACTTCGCCCCGACGTAGGAGATTTCGGCGAGATAGATCACGAACAGAAACACGTGGGCGACGTAGACCTGCCATCCGCGCTTGAGAATCCGGGCGCTCGCGGCGATCGGCCCCCGTTCGCGCATGGCCCGGCCATAGACGAAAGCCGCCGTATAGCCGGAGATGAACACGAAGATCTCGGCGGCATCGCTGAAGCCGTAGTTCCGGATCGTAACCCAATTGACCACGTTGAAGGGGATGTGATCGAGGAAGATCAGCCAGAGCGCGATGCCGCGGAACAGGTCGAGCCTGAGGTCGCGTCCGGCCGGAACATTCACGGGCATAAGGGCGTCTCCGGTTGGCCTCGAAGATGATAGCAGGGAATACCGCGGATCGAGAAATGCCGGGAGGGGGGCAACACGGGTATTATGCGACGGTACGGGCTCTAGTTTGCGGCGAACGAGATTCGGTCCACAGGCAATGTATCGAGCGACCACGCGCAGCATCGAGGTCACGGTGACGCCGCAATTCCTCAGCGAGCGCTCGTCCCCGGCCAACAACTATTACTTTTGGGCCTATACCATCGAAATCGTCAACCGCGGCAGCGAGACCGTGCAATTGGTCAGCCGCCACTGGCGGATCACCGACGCTTTCGGCCGCCTCCAGGAGGTGCGCGGGCCGGGGGTCGTGGGAGAGCAGCCGGTGCTCGGCCCCGGGCAATCGTTCCAATACACCAGCGGGGTCCCGCTCCCGACCCCTTCCGGCTTCATGGTCGGCAGCTACACCATGGTGAGCACCGCCGGGGAGCACTTCGACATCGAAATCCCCGCCTTCTCGCTCGACAGCCCGACGGTGGAGCGCACCATCAATTGAGGCGCTACTCGGCGTCGTCATGGCCCGCGAATGCGGGCCACCCAGTAATCTCCGAACTGGGCCGCGTGTGGCCCGGATGGAGCGCAGCGAAATCCGGGACAGCCGCTCCCCGCATTCCGTTTCGCTCCATGCGGGCCCCGGAACCCCCTCAGTCCGCCTCATCGAGCTCGGCGGGCGCAAACCGGTAGCTCCGGTTGCAGAACTCGCAGGTAACGCAGATCGTCCCATCCTCCGCCATGTCCCGGCGTTCGGCCCGGGAAAAGCGGGTCAGCATGTTCGCCACCCCCTCGCGCGAGCAGGAGCATCGGGCCTGAACGCTGGCGCTGCGAAACACCCGCACGCCGCGTTCATGGAACAGGCGATAGAGCAGGCGCTCGCTCGATACGGCCGGGTCGATCAATTCCAGATCTTCCACGGTCTCGACCAGGGCCCGGCCCTCGACCCAGGCGTCATCCTCGATCACCGACTGCGCCGGCTGCACGCTAAAGCCGGCCGGAGCGTCGCCGGGATCGAGATCGGGCCCGCGCATGCGCTCCGGCGCGCGCGGCAGGAATTGGGCCAAAATGCCGCCGGCGCGCCAGCGGTGGCGAATTCCGTGCGGACCGCCGCGCAATTCCTCCGCCACGGCAAGACGAACCCGGGTCGGAATCTGTTCCGAGCGGCGGAAATATTCGTGCGCCGCATCCTCCAGGCTGCCGCCGTCGAGCGCCACCAGCCCCTGGTAGCGGCTGCGGTCGAGCCCGCGATCGATGGTCATGGCGAGGTGTCCGCGCCCGATCAGGACCCCGGTCGAAACCGCCCCGGCATCCATCGCTGCCGCGACGCGGGCGGCGTCGTATTGGGCGCAAGCGCGGACCTTGTCCGGCGTGGTGTAATCGACCACCAGCATGCGCACGGGTCCGTCGGTCTGCGTCTGCAGGATGAACCGGCCCTCGAGCTTGAGCGAGGACCCGAGCAGGATCGTCAGCACCGCGGCCTCGCCGAGAAGCTTCGCGACCGGGACCGGGTAGTGGTGCCGGCTCAACAGCTCGTCGACCGCGGCGCCGAGCCGTACCACCCGCCCTCGCAGATCAAGAGCGGCAACCTCGAACGGCAGGATGGTGTCATCGGCGGAGGTCGATGCCGGAGGGCGCACCGGAATGGCAATCTGGCTCATCGTGCGTGCGTCTCCAGGCACCACGCGAGGATGCCCTTCTGGGCATGAAGGCGGTTCTCGGCCTCGTCGAATACCACCGATTGCGGGCCATCGATCACCTCATCGGTGACCTCGTGGCCGCGATGCGCCGGAAGGCAATGCATGAACAGGGCGTCGGGTTTCGCCCGCGCCAGCAGCCGCCGATTGACCTGATACGGCTTGAGCAGGTTGTGCCGGTGCTCGCCGTCCTTGTCCCCCATGGAGACCCAGGTGTCGGTCACGATGCAATCGGCCCCGGCCACCGCGCGCTCCGGATCATGGCCGATCACGATCGCCGCGCCGGACCGGCCTGCCCAATCGAGCAGCGGCTTGCGCGGTGCGAGCTCGGGCGGGGTCGCGACATTGAGCCGGAACTCGAAGCGCTGCGCCGCGTGCATCCACGACGCCAGCACGTTGTTGCCGTCGCCGCTCCAGGCGATGGTGCGGCCGCGGATCGAGCCGCGGTGCTCCTCGAAGGTCAGCACGTCGGCCATCACCTGGCAGGGATGGGAGAGCCGCGTCAGCCCGTTGATCACCGGTACGGTGGCATGCCGCGCGAGCTCGATCAGCGTCTCGTGATCGAGAATCCGGATCATGATCGCATCGACGTAGCGCGACAGCACGCGGGCGGTATCGGCGATGGTCTCGCCCCTTCCGAGCTGCATTTCCTGGCCGGTGAGCAAGATCGCTTCGCCGCCGAGCTGACGCATGGCGACGTCGAACGACACGCGCGTGCGCGTCGAGGGCTTGTCGAAGATCATCGCCAGCGTCCTGCCGGCGAGCGGCTGATGCGTCGAGTCGGGATCGCGGCGGCGCGCGTCCTTCATGGCGCGGCTCGCCTCGATGATCGCCCGCAGCTCGGCCGCCGGCAGGTCGATCACATCCAGGAAATGGCGAACGTCGCTCACGCCACCACCCCATCCTGACGCGGGCGGTCGTGCGCCTGCGCGATGCGCGCGCAGGCTCGGTCGATCTTGGTCACCGCTTCGGCGATCTCCGCCTCGCCGATGATGAGCGGCGGCAGCAGGCGAACCACGTTTTCGCCGGCGGCGGCGGTCAAGAGCTTCTCGGCGCGCAACTCATCGACGAGTTCGGCGCTCGGCGTGATCGCGCGCAGCCCGAGCAGAAGCCCCTCGCCGCGCACTTCGGCGATCACCGCGGGATGCCGGTCCTTGAGCTCGGCGAGCCGCTGTTTGAACAAGATCGCGGTCCGCCGCACACGGTCGAGAAAACCGGGCGCCAGCACGACGTCGAGCACGGCGTTGCCGGCCGCCATCGCCAGCGGATTGCCGCCGAACGTCGAGCCGTGGGTGCCGGGCGTCATGCCTTTCGCGGCTTCGGCGGTTGCCAGGCACGCTCCCAGCGGAAAGCCGCCGCCGATCGCCTTGGCGATCGCCATGATGTCCGGCTCGACGCCGGCGCGCTGGTAGGCGAACAGCTCGCCGGTGCGCCCGATGCCGGTCTGCACCTCGTCAAGCACCAGCAACAGCCCGTGCCGGTCGCACAGACTGCGTAGCGCTTTCATGACCTGCGGCGAAGCCATGCGCACGCCACCCTCGCCCTGGACCGGCTCGATCAGGATGGCGGCGGTCTCCGGACCGAGCTTGCGCTTGACCGCCTCGACATCCGCGAACGGTACCTGATCGAAGCCTTCCACGACCGGACCAAACCCTTCCAAATATTTCTGCTGCCCGCCCGCCGCGAGCGTCGCCAGCGTGCGGCCGTGAAACGCCCCCTCGAAGGTGATGATCCGGAAACGCTCGGGCCTGCCGTCGACCGCATGATACTTGCGCGCGGTCTTGATCGCGCATTCGAGCGCCTCGGCGCCGGAATTGCCGAAGAACACCAGATCGGCGAACGTCGTGCTGCACAGCCGTTCGGCGAGCCGCTCGCCCTCGGGAATGCGAAAGAGATTGGAGACGTGCCAGAGCTTCTGCGCCTGCTCGCCGAGCGCCTTGACGAGATGCGGATGCGCGTGACCGAGCGCGTTCACCGCCACGCCGGACGCGAAATCGAGATAGCGCTCGCCGTCCGTCGCGATGAGCCAAGCGCCGTCACCCCGCTCGAAGGCGAGATTGGCGCGCGCGTAGGCGGGCAGCAGATGCGAGGTCACGATCCGTCCAACGCAAGCGGAGTGCCGAAATGAAATGTGCCGCCTCCGCGGGCGGCACGATTCAAGCATTTTATTGTGGGCCGGTCCGCTGTCAACACGCCGCCTCGCCCCGGCCCCAGGCCGTTCGCGGGACATTGCTGGGGAAAACGGGGCAGGAACCGGCCGGATCGCCGGCCCGACTCTTGCGCGGGAGACCCGCCATATTGTACCCTTGAAACTCTCAGGTACGACATCTCGTTTTGCGGCGGACCGTTCCCTGAGTTCCATCGAGTAGAGCGTGCCGTCCGGCGGCCCGCCTGGCCCTCGGACGAAACGATGGGCGATTCGGCCGGGCGAACCCGGCCTTCGACGATGCTTCGTTGATGGAGAGGCCAAATGTGGACTGACGAACGGGTGGAGCTTCTAAAGAAGCTGTGGGCGGATGGGCTTTCGGCCAGTCGGATCGCCGCCGAGCTTGGCGGCGTCACGCGCAATGCGGTGATCGGCAAGGTGCACCGGCTCGGACTGTCGGGGCGTGCCAAAACGCCTTCCTCCTCGGTGAGCCGGCCGCGCAAGCCGCGGTCATCTTCGCACTTGTTCCGGAGCATGCGAGCCGCG
>DASWCW010000109.1:0-1680 GCA_036395835.1 Xanthobacteraceae bacterium | reverse complement strand
CCGCTCGCTTCCAGGAGTCGATGTATTTCTTTCGCAACCTTTGAACGAACAGGAACTACTCCGTCGCCTCGCTCAACCGATCGTATCCCAGGGGGCCGCGAACGACGACACTGCGCCAGCGATTCTGCGCCTAGAGGGCGGCGGCAGCCTCGACATCGCCGGCCGCACCTTCCTTGATGCCGAGGGACGGGAGTTACCGCTGACCCGCGCGGAGTCCTTGCTGCTGGCGGCCTTCGCACGCATTCCCGGCCGGGTGCTGTCGCGTGACCAATTGCGTCATGCGGTTGCCGGGCACGGCGCGGAGCCGTATGACCGTAGCATCGACATGCACGTCGCCCGGCTGCGACGCAAGATCGAGCCGGACCCGAAGGCACCACGATTCATCCTCACCGTGCCGGGCGACGGATACAAATTCGTGGCACGGCAGCAGAGTGCCGACGCGGGAAGAGGAGCCGTGGGTGGAGAGCGCGCGGAGCGACGGCTCACAGTCGCCGATGTCAGCGGCGCGGCGGAAAAAGCAGCGCCTGTGTTGGCGCTCCCCAACAACCCGTCGATCGCCGTCATGGCCTTCCAGAACATGAGTGGAGATCCGCTGCAGGACTACTTCGCCGACGGGATGGCGGAGGACATCATCACCGCACTCTCTCGCATGCGCTGGCTGTTCGTGATCGCGCGTAATTCGACCTTCACCTACAAGGGACGCGCCGTTGACGTGAAGCAGGTCGGGCGCGAGCTGGGGGTGCGTTACGTGCTCGAAGGCAGCGTGCGCAAATCGGCGAACCGGGTGCGCATCAGCGTGCAGCTCATCGATGCCTCGACCGGAGTGCATCTATGGGCGGACCGCTTCGAGAGTGCGCTCGACGATATCTTCGATCTGCAGGACAAGGTGACCGCGAGCGTCGTGTGCGCGATCGCGCCGAAGCTGGAGCAGGCCGAGACCGCGCGTGCTACGCGCAAGCCGACCCAGAGCCTTGATGCTTACGACTACTTTCTGCGCGGAATGGCGAGCTTTCATCAGTGGACGAGGGAGGACGTCAGAGAAGCGCTGCGGCTGTTCTACCGAGCTGTCGAACTTGACCCTGCTTTCGCCGCTGCCTATGGCGCGGCAGCGCAGTGCTACGCCAACCGCAAGGCGAATGGCTACATGACCGACCGGGCGCAAGAGATCGCCGAAGCCGCACGCCTCGCTCGGCGGGCGGTAGCCTTGGGCAAGGACGACGCCTTCGCGCTCTCTTCAGGCGGGAATGCGCTTGCCTACGTCGTCGGCGATGTCGAAGGCGGTACCAGTTGCATCGATCGGGCGCTCACGCTCAATCCAAACCTCGCGGCGGCGTGGTATTACGGCGCCTGGGTGAGAATATTTCTCGGCGAGCCGGACGTCGCGATCGAGCACCTGGCGCGCGCCATCCGCCTGAGCCCGCTCGATCCGCGCGTCGGTCTGATGCAGACCGCGATGGCGTTTGCGCATTTCTTCGCCGGCCGCCATGACGAGGCGTCGTTGTGGGCAGACAGGGCAGTACGAGACGCGCCAGATTTCGTCGCCGCAACATACATTTCCGCTGCGAGCCATGCGCTCGCCGGGCGGCTGGAGATCGCGCAGAGAACCATGGCACGCGCGCGCCAGTTCGATCCCGCTCGGCGTATTTCGGATCTTAAGGATGAGATCCCGCTTCGCCGACC
>DASWCW010000108.1:0-40917 GCA_036395835.1 Xanthobacteraceae bacterium | reverse complement strand
GCCTTGAGCGTCGAGGGAATGCCGAAATTGATCATGGCTACCGCGATCACCACGATGTCGGCTGCCATGAGTTCGTCGATCAGAATGTCGGATTGCGCGAGCTTCTCGCGCTGCGCCGTATTGAGCCGATCGGCGACAGCGAACATGCCGGTCACGAAATCCTCGTCGATGTGCCGAACTGGATCTTTGGCGAGATCGCGCACGGTCACGCTGGCGTGCGGATGCACGCGGCAAAGTTCTTCGAGAACGCGCGCCGCCACCCGGTTCGAATGGGAAACGCCGCCGCGCGGGCTGCTGGTGAGGAAGAGAATGTTGGTCATCGGGTGCTCCTTAGGAGGCGAGCGGTCGGGTGACTCCTCCGCCCGCGGGATCGGCAGGCCGGGAGATTGAAGGGGTGGGGATAGGGGCTTGCGGCACGAAGCCGTCGCGCTCGGCGGGCGGGCTGCTCATCGCAGCGCCAAACGTGGTGCTCGGGCCCGCAAGGGCGGCCCCCAGCGCCGGAGGGGTCGGAAGCGCCGTGACGACAATCAAGGCCCGCAAAGGCAGGGCAAAGAGTTGGGAGATCATGTTCTTGCTCCTTATCGCCACAAGGGGCGTGACTTCGGTTGCCCCTTGTGGTACTGACCGGTAACACTAGCTATATGTTACTTACCGGTAACACCCTGTCAAGAGGCTAGAGCAAGAATTTCGGAGGAACCCATGGAAGCCGAGACCGCGCCTGTGCCGCCACGCCAGCGCATTCTCAAAGCGGCGGACGAGCTGTTCTATCGGCACGGTATCCGCGCGGTCGGGGTAGATGCGATCGCGGAGGCGGCCGGCACCAACAAGATGACGCTTTACCGGCACTTTCCGTCCAAGGACGACCTGGTGGCGGAATACCTGCGAGAAAAGGCCAAGCGGGTCGAAGCGTCTTGGGAGCGCCTGGAGGGCGAGCACCCCGGCAATCCGCTGGCCCAGCTCCATGCTTGGGTTAAGCATATGGCCGAAGAGGTGATTTGCCGCGGCGGCCGCGGCTGCGCTCACGCGAATGCGGCGGTCGAGCTTGCCGAGAAGGAGCATCCGGCGCGGCGGGTCATCGAAGCTTTCAAGAAGGCACAGCGCGAACGGCTCGCGAGACTCTGCCGCGCGGCCGGGCTCTCGGATCCGGAACTGCTCGCCGATGAGCTCTCCCTGGTTCTGGAAGGCGCGCGGGTCAGCCTGCAAAGCGTCGGGCCCGAGGATTTGGGGGCCCGCATCGTGCGTATCGGCGAAGCCATCATCGCCAGCCATTCGCAATCGCGATGATCGCGGCCCGTGGGGTGGCGCTGCAGTGCAGCACGCAAAAAACGTTACAGAAACGCTTGACCCTCGAAATTGTTGTAACAAGATAAGACGTCAGACCAGACGAGCGCGGGCGAGCGATGTACACCCGGGCACTCAACACGCGCGAAGCCGCTGCGCCGGCTGCCGATCCGGAGCGTGAGGCGCGGTTCCAGGCGCGCGTCGACGCGGAAAGCAGGATCGAGCCCAACGACTGGATGCCGGACGCCTACAGGCGCACCCTGATCCGGCAGATCTCTCAGCATGCCCATTCGGAAATCGTCGGCATGCTGCCGGAAGGAAACTGGATCACCCGCGCGCCCTCGCTCAAGCGCAAGGCGGCGCTGCTGGCGAAGGTCCAGGACGAGGGCGGCCACGGGCTTTACCTCTACGCAGCCGCCGAGACGCTCGATATTTCCCGTGAGGCGCTCGTGGAGCAGCTGCTCGCCGGCAAGGCGAAATACGCTTCGATCTTCAATTATCCGACGCTCACCTGGGCCGACATCGGCGCGATCGGCTGGCTCGTCGACGGCGCCGCGATCATGAACCAGATTCCGTTGTGCCGCTGCAGCTACGGTCCCTACGCCCGGGCCATGATCCGCATCTGCAAGGAGGAAAGCTTCCACCAGCGCCAGGGCTACGAGATCATGCTCACGCTCGCCCGCGGCACGCCGGAGCAGAAGGCGATGGCGCAGGATGCATTGGACCGCTGGTGGTGGCCGGTGCTGATGATGTTCGGACCCTCCGACAAGGACAGCCAGCACACCGACGTTTCCATGCGCTGGAAGATCAAGCGCTTCACCAACGACGAGCTGCGCCAGAAATTCGTCGATGCCACGGTCCCGCAGGCGCATTACCTCGGGCTCGCGATTCCCGACCCGCAACTCGAGTTCGAGGAGGCAAACGGGCATTGGCGGTTCGGCGACATCGATTGGGACGAGTTCAAGCGCGTGATCGCCGGCAACGGCCCGTGCAATCGCGAGCGCATGCGGGCGCGGCGCAAGGCGCACGAGGAGGGCGCGTGGGTGCGGGAGGCGGCGCTCGCCTACGCGGAAAAACGCCGGAGACGCGAAGCGGCGGTGCAGGTGGCGGCGGAATAATCCTCGCCGCTTGCTGAAGAGATGGAGGCCGACATGACCGAGAAGAATTGGCCGCTGTGGGAGGTGTTCATCCGGACCCGCAACGGCATGGCGCATCGCCACGCCGGCAGCGTGCACGCGGTCGATGCGAACATGGCGCTGCAGAACGCCCGCGACGTCTACACCCGGCGCGGCGAGGGCCTGTCGATCTGGGTCGTGCCGTCGGCGGCGATCACGGCGTCCGACCCGGCGGAGCAGGACATGCTGTTCGAGCCGACCGCGTCGAAGATCTACCGCCATCCGAGCTTCTACGAAGTGCCGGAGGACGTCGGGCACATGTGACTCTTCTCCCTCCCCGCTCGCGGGGAGGGTCGCCGAGCGAAGCGAGGTGGGGTGGGGATTTTCCCCACCCGGCTCGGACCTTGGTCCTCGCCGCCCTTCCCTGCGGGGAGGGAAAAGTAAGGAACGTCGATGGCTTCGATCGAACAGAGCACGCCGCTCTTCATCTATACGCTGCGGCTTGCCGACGATGCGCTCGTGCTCGGGCATCGGCTGTCCGAATGGTGCGGCCATGCGCCGGTGCTCGAGGAGGATCTCGCGCTCGCCAACATGGCGCTCGATCTGATCGGGCAGGCGCGTTCGCTCTACGCCTATGCCGGCGAGGTCGAGGGGAGGGGGCGTGACGAGGATGCGCTCGCCTACCGGCGCGATGCGGGCGAATACCGCAACATTCTTCTGGTCGAGCAGCCCAACGGCGATTTCGCCGTCACCATTCTGCGCCAGCTGCTCTATGCCGCCTGCGCGCACCCCTATTTCGAGGCGCTGACGAACTCGAAGGACGCAACGCTGGCGGCCATCGCCGCCAAGAGCGCGAAGGAGCTCGCCTATCACGTGCGCCACGCCGGCGAGTGGACCATTCGGCTGGGCGACGGGACCGAAGAGAGCCATCGCCGCGCGCAAGAGGCACTCGAGCATCTGTGGCCGTACACCGGAGAGATGTTCGAGACCGATGACGTCGAGCGGGCGCTGATCGAAGCCGGCGTCGCCGTCGATCGCGCCGGCGTCCGCCCGCGATGGCAGCGCACGCTCGCCCCCATCCTGGCCGACGCCAACCTGCAGCTTCCGCCAAGCGAATGGATGCAGTCCGGCGGCCGCGCCGGACGTCACAGCGAGCATCTCGGCCATATCCTGGCCGAGCTGCAGTTCCTGCAGCGGGCCTATCCGGACGCAAGATGGTGACGCCATGCAGACGATGACGCGAGCTTTGAGCGATTCCGATTTGCGGTCGCAGGTATGGGCGGCGGTCGCCGCCGTGGTCGATCCGGAGATCCCGGTGCTGACGATCGCCGATCTCGGCGTGCTGCGCGACGTGCGGGTCGAGAACGGCGCGGTCGAAGTTTTCATCACGCCGACCTATTCCGGCTGCCCGGCCATGGACGTGATCGCGGTCGAGGTCGCCCTGGCGCTGGAACAAGCCGGCTTCCATGCCCCGAAAGTGACAAGCGTGCTGTCGCCGGCCTGGACCAGCGATTGGATCACCGAGGAAGGCAAGTCGAAGCTTAAGGTCTTCGGCATCGCCCCGCCGCAAGGCAAAGCCGGGCGGCGAGCCTTGTTCGGCGAGGAGCAAGTGAATTGCCCGCACTGCGGCTCATCCGAGACCTCGCGCATTTCCGAGTTCGGCTCGACGCCCTGCAAGGCGCTCTATCGCTGCACCGCGTGCGCCGAGCCGTTCGATTATTTCAAGTGCCTCTAGGCGATGTCGGTCGCTTTCCATCGGCTGAAAATCGGCGACGTGCGGCGGGAGACGCCCGAGGCGGTCTCGATCGCGTTCGCGGTGCCGCCGGAGCTTGCGGAAGCCTACCGCTTCGATCCCGGCCAGCATCTCACGCTGCGCACCATGCTGGGCGGCGCCGAGACGCGGCGCTCCTACTCGATCTGCACCGGACCGGACGACGGCGATCTGCGCATCGTCGTCAAGCAGCAGGACCGCGGGCTGTTCTCCAATTGGATCCAATCGGCGATCAAGGCGGGGGATTCGATCGACGTGATGACGCCGCAAGGCCGGTTCGGGATCCGGCCCGACCCGGAGGCTTCACGCAATTATCTGGCGATCGCGGCGGGCTCCGGCATCACGCCGGTCATGTCGATCCTCCGCAGCGTGCTCGCGCGCGAGCCGAGGAGCCGGGTGGTGCTGCTTTACGGCAATCGCACCGCCCAGACCATCATCTTCAAGCGCGAGCTCGAAGCGCTCAAGGATCGGTATCTCGATCGCCTGAGCGTCCATCACGTGCTCTCGCGGGAGCGGCAGGAGCTCGAGCTCTTCAACGGCAGGATCGACGCCGAGAAGATCGCTGCGGTGCTCAAAGCAACGCTTCCCGCCGACGCGGTCGACCATGCATTCCTGTGCGGGCCCGGCGATCTGATCGAGAACAGCCGGTCGGCCTTGCTGCGGCTCGGCGTTCTTCCCGAGCGCATTCACGTCGAGCATTTCACCGTCGATGGAATGCCGGCGCCCGCGCCGATCCGTGCCGAACCCAGGCCCGAAGCCAAGGCCGATGCCGAGGCAACCATCGAGATCAGGCTCAACGGGCTCGATCACCTGGTGCCGCTGCATTCTGGCGAAACCATCGTCGAGGCCGGACTGCGGCACGGGCTGGAAATGCCCTATTCGTGCCGCGGCGGCATGTGCTGCACCTGCCGCGCCAAGCTCGTCAGCGGGCAAGTGCGCATGGACCGCAATTTCTCGCTCGAGCCCTGGGAAATGGCGGCCGGCTACGTGCTGACCTGCCAGTCGCATCCGCTCACCCCCAAGGTGGCGGTGGACTACGACCACGTGTGAGGCGCGATCCGGTCGATCGCTTCAATCCGTGCGCCGAAATCGCCGAATGCGCGTCGCCCTACGGTAGCACCGCCTGTTCACGCTGCGGTCAGCGTCGGGATTTTCTTGATCTCGCCGGCGAGTTCCCGCTCGGCAATCGCGAGGTCGTAAGCGCGTTGCAGATTGATCCACAAATCGGGACCATTGCCGCACAGCTTTCCGAAGCGCAGGGCCATCCCCGGGGTCACGGGCTGCTTCTCATCGATGATGTCATAAAGCGTCTGCCGCGAGATGCCGAGCAGGCGCGCAATCTCCGCCTTGGATTTGCCGAGCGCCGGCAAGACTTCCTCGCGCAGCATCTCACCGGGATGCATCGGCTTCAGGCCGCGGAGGAGACGGTTCCGGCTCATCCGTGATCATCTTTCGGATCGACGTCGATGGCGTCCTCGCCATCGAAACCGAATGTGATCCGCCGATTGCCACCTACATCGACTGCGTACCGCCCTTTCTGCCGCCCCTTCAGGGGATGAAACCGCAGCCCCGGGATGTTCATGTGCTCCGGGGATTTGGCAGCGTCGAGCGCCAGTAAAATGCGCCCGCATGGGATCCGGATTTTTCACGCCGAGTCTGGACTGATCGCCGCGTTCGGCGAGGCGGCGCAATCCCTTGTCGCGGAATGACCGGATCACACCCCAAGGAAAAACAACAGTCAGCGTCCGTCAAGAAATACGACTTTTCGTCGCATGGTTGCGCCGGCTATTCCTTGGGCCTTCGATCCACGACGCGGCGGGCCTTGCCGGCGGAGCGCTCGATGGCGCCCGGATCGCCGACCACGATCTCGACCCCGATGCCGATATTGCTGCGGATGTGGGCCGAGAGCGCTGCCGCCTGCGCCGCGCGCGAGGCCTCATCGGCATGGTCCGCGCGCGCCTCGACCAGAAGCCGCATGACGTCGAGGCGCCGCTCGCGGCGCAGCTCGATCTGATAATGCGGCGCGAGACCCGCGCAGCGCAGCAATTGCTCCTCGATCTGGGTAGGAAACACATTGACGCCGCGCACGATCATCATGTCGTCGGAACGGCCGGTCACCTTTTCCATGCGCCGCATCGAGCGTGCCGTGCCGGGCAATAGCCGCGTGAGATCGCGGGTGCGATAGCGTACGACCGGCATGCCTTCCTTGGTGAGCGAGGTGAACACCAATTCCCCGCACTCGCCGTCCGGCAGCACCTTGCCGGTCGCGGGATCGATGATCTCCGGAAAGAAATGATCCTCCCACACGTGCAGGCCGTCCTTGGTCTCGACGCACTCGTTGGCCACCCCCGGCCCCATCACTTCGGAGAGCCCGTAAATATCCACCGCATCCATGGCGAAGGAATCCTCGATCTCCGCCCGCATCGAATTGGTCCACGGCTCGGCGCCGAAAATCCCGATCCTCAGCGAGCATTGTCTGGCGTCGACGTTCTTGGCCCGGAACTCGTCGAGGATCGCCAGCATGTAGGACGGCGTCACCATGATGATGTCGGGCTCGAAATCGAGGATGAGCTGCACTTGGCGCTCGGTCATGCCGCCGGAGACCGGGATGACGCTGCAGCCGAGCCGTTCCGCGCCATAGTGCGCGCCGAGCCCGCCGGTGAACAGCCCGTAGCCATAGGCGACGTGCACCTTCATGCCGGGTTTGCCGCCGGAGGCGCGGATCGAGCGCGCCATGAGATCGGACCAGGTGTCGATGTCGCGCCGCGTATAGCCGACGACGGTGGGCTTGCCGGTGGTGCCGGACGAGGCGTGGATGCGAACGATCTTTTCCTGCGGAACGGCGAACATGCCGAAGGGATAATTTTCCCGCAGATCCTGCTTGGTGGTGAACGGGAAACGGGCAAGATCCTCGAGCTTGCGCAGATCGTCGGGATGAACTCCCGCCGCATCGAATTTCTTGCGGTACGCGGCGACGTTTTCGTAGGCGTGGCGCAGCGACCATTGCAGGCGATCGAGCTGTAGCGCTGCGATCTCGTCGCGCGAGGCCTTCTCGATCGGCTCGAGGCCGAACGGGACGTAGGACGCGTCGACCATTCGGCGCTCCGAACTCAAGGCTTCGCGCGGGCGGCGCTGCGTGGCTTGAGCCCCGGCACGATCTCGCCCTCGACGACGCGCGAGTTTCCGCGAAACTCCGCGATGACGAATCCCTCCTCGCGAGTCACGGTCACGTCGTAAATGCCGGAGCGGCCTGCTCGCATGCGCTCCGTCGCCCGCGCGACGAGCCGGTCGCCCCGCTGTGCCGTGGCGACGAACGTGATCGCGCAGTGCTGGGCGACGGTGCGCTGATTGTAGGTGTTGCAGGCGAACGCGAAGGCGGAATCCGCGAGCGTGAAGATGTAGCCGCCGTGGCAAAGGTCGTGGCCGTTGACCATCTTTTCCGTCACGTTCATCGCCAGCACCGCGTGGCCCGGCTCGACGGCGATGAGCTCCATGCCCAAGGCGCGGCTGGCGACGTCGTCCGCCCACATGGCGTCGGCGCAGGCGCGCGCGATCGTGAGCGCGTCCATCATGTGCTCCTTTTGCCGGTGAACGCCGGGGCGCGCTTTTCCAGGAACGCGCACACGCCTTCGGCAAAATCCGGCGTTCTGCCGGCTTCGCGCTGCAGGTCGCGTTCGAGATCGAGCTGCGCGGCAAGGTCGTTGGTCTCCGCCGCGTCGAGCGCGCGTTTGGTCAGCGCCAGCCCGACGGTCGGGCCACGGGCGAGACGCGCGCAGAGGGCGTCGGCTTCCCCCATCAGTGCTGTGTCGTCGAAAACCTTCCAGATCAGGCCCCATTGCGCGGCCTGCTCGGCCGCAACGGGCTCCGCGAGCAGCGCCAGCGCCCGGGCGCGCGCGGCGCCGACGAGACGCGGCAGAAACCAGGTGCCGCCGGAATCCGGCACCAGGCCGATGCGCGCGAACGCCTGCACGAAGCTCGCCGAGCGCGCCGCCAGCACGATGTCGCAGGCGAGCGCCACATTGGCGCCGGCGCCGGCCGCGACCCCGTTCACGGCGGCAACGACCGGGAAGGGCAGGGCGCGCAATTTGCGCACCAGCGGATTGTAGAAATCCTCGAGTGCCCCGCCGAGCGCCGGCGTCTCGCCTGCCGCGAGTCGATCGGTGAGATCCTGGCCGGCGCAAAAGCCGCGGCCGGCGCCGGTGAGCAGCAATGCCCGGCAGGAGGAGTCGGCCTGCGCTTCCGCGAGCGCCGCCGCAAGCGCGACATGCATGGCTTCGTTGAAGGCGTTGAGCCGTTGCGGACGATTCAAGGTGACGACCCGATAGCCCTCGCGCAGATCGACGAGGACGGGTTTTTCGTCCATGAGCGATCCTCCCGATGCGTTGGAAAAATCGGCGCTTGCCTTGGGTTTCGGCGGCGAATGCGAAGGCCCGCCGAACCGGTAGCTAAGGGCAGGCAAAATGGGCTGTCAACGCGCCCGCGGCACGCCGAAATGTCGGCCATCTTCCTTCCAGGGCCGATCTCGCCTATCTGTTGGCCAGCCGCGTTCCGCGGAACCCTGCCAAGAGGTCGACATGTATACCCAGCTCGGACTGTATATCGACGGCGAGTGGCTCAACGGCGACAACCGCGCCGGCGAGGACGTGATCAATCCGGCGAACGAGAAGGTGCTGGCGCACCTGCCGCACGCGAGCACGGCCGACCTCGACCGCGCGCTCGCCGCGGCCATCAAGGGTTTTGCGCTCTGGCGGGAGAAATCGGCCTATGACCGCGGCCGCATCATGCGCAAGGCGGCCGATCTCCTGCGCGAGCGCGCCGAGCACGTCGCGCGCGTGCTGACCCAGGAGCAGGGGAAAATTCTCGCCGAAGCGCGCATGGAAGTGCTCACCACGGCGGACATCATCGAATGGTATGCCGAGGAGGGCAAACGCGCTTACGGTCGCATCGTGCCCGGCCGGGTCAAGGGGACCCGCCAGCTCGTCATCCAGGAGCCGGTCGGGGTCGTCACCGCATTCACGCCGTGGAATTTTCCCACTCTCACGCCCGCCCGCAAGATCGGCGGCGCGCTCGCGGCCGGATGCTCGATCATCATCAAGGCCTCGGAAGAGACGCCCGGCAGCGCCGTCGAGCTCGTGCGCTGCTTCATCGATGCCGGCGTTCCGCCCGGCGTGCTCAACTTGGTGTTCGGGGTCCCGGCGCAGGTTTCCGAGCATCTGCTGCGCAAGGACGAAGTGCGGAAAATCTCGTTCACGGGTTCGGTCCCGGTCGGCAAGCATCTCGCCAAGCTCGCGGCCGACGGCATGAAGCGGGCGACCATGGAGCTCGGCGGACATTCGCCGGTCGTGGTGTTCGGCGACGTCGATCCGGAAAAGACCGCGGATGTCGCCGCCGCCGGAAAATTCCGCAATGCCGGACAGGTCTGCATCTCGCCGACGCGCTTTTTCGTGCAGGAGCCGGTTTTCGCGCGCTTCCTGTCGCGGTTCACCGAGAACGCGAAGGCCATCAAGCTCGGCGACGGGCTCGAGCCGGACACCAAGATGGGCCCGCTCGCCAATCCGCGTCGGCTCGAGGCCATGGAGAGCCTGGTCGCGGATGCCCGCGCGCACGGCGCCAAGATCGCCGCCGGCGGCAAGCGCCACAGCAACCAGGGCTTCTTCTTCGAGCCGACGGTGGTGACCGACGTCGGCGACGACACCAAGCTGATGACGATCGAGCCGTTCGGACCGATCGCGCCGATCGTACCGTTCAAGAGCTTCGATGAAGTCGTCGAGCGCGCCAATCGCCTGCCCTATGGGCTCGCGGCCTACGCCTTCACGAACTCGGCGCAGACCGCGACCGCGATCGGCGAAGCGCTGCAATCGGGCATGGTCGGAGTGAACAGCATGGCGATCTCGACCCCGGAAACGCCGTTCGGCGGGGTCAAGGACAGCGGCTACGGCCACGAGGGCGGCATCGAGGGCCTCGAGGCCTATACGAACAAGAAATTCATCTCGCAGGGGTAGATTGCTCAGCCTCGTGTCCCGGGCGCAGGGCGTCGCGGAGCGGCGCGCTGCCGATCCGGGACCCAGCTTGTTGGATTTGCTGGACCCCGGATCTGCGGCGCAAACGCTACGCATTGCGCCGCGTCCGGGGAACGTACTTACGTCCTCATCCCCACGCGATCAGCTGCGCGGTCGCGGCGCCGAACATCACCACCAGCCACGGCGGCACCTTCCAGAAGGCGAGCAACAGGAACGCGGCAAGCCCGATGGCGAAATCCGCGGGCTTTAGAATCGCGCTCGTCCATACCGGCGTGTAGAGGGCGGCGAGCAGGAGCCCGACCACCGCGGCGTTGATCCCGGTGAGCGCCGCCTTGACGGTGGAACGCCGGCGCAGCTCGTTCCAGAACGGCAGCGCGCCGACCAGCAGCAGGAACGAGGGAAGATAGATGGCGAGGAGGCAAAGCATGCCGCCGAGAACGCCATTCGGCTGCGGCGCCATCACCGCGCCGAGATAGGCCGCGAACGTGAACAGCGGGCCCGGCACGGCTTGCGCCGCGCCGTAGCCGGCCAGGAAGGTGTCGTTGTCGACCCAACCCGGCGGCACCACCTGCTGCTGCAGCAGCGGGAGCACGACGTGACCGCCGCCGAACACCAGCGATCCGGAGCGATAGAAACTGTCGATCAGCTTGATCGAGTGGCTTGTCGTCGCGCCGGCAACGAGCGGCAAGCCGAGGAGAAGCGCTGCGAACAACACCAGGGCGCCGATCGCGATGCCCCGGCTCAGCGGTACCGCAAGCGGCGCGCGATCCTCGTGTGTCGCGCCCGGCAGCAGCAGCCAGCCCAACATTCCGCCGAGCACGATAACGGCGATCTGGCCCAATGCCGAAGGCAGCGCGAGCATCAGCACGGCCGCCCCGATCGCCAGCGTCGCGCGTTCGCGATCCGGCGTGAGGGTACGCGCCATGTTCCAGACCGCCTGCGCGACCACGGCGACCGCCACGATTTTCAGCCCGTGCAGCCAGGCGCCTCGGCCGGCATCCGCCCAGCTCGCGACGCCGTACGCAAAGGCGATCATCGCCAGCGCCGACGGCATGGTGAAGCCGGCCCAGGCGGCGAGCGCACCCTTGAGCCCGGCGCGCAGCATGCCGATCGAGATGCCGACCTGGCTGCTCGCCGGGCCCGGCAGGAACTGGCAGAGCGCGACGAGATCGACATAGGTCGCCTCGTCGAGCCATTTGCGGCGGGCGACGAACTCGTCGCGGAAATAGCCGAAATGCGCGACCGGACCGCCGAAGCTCATGAGGCCGAGCTTCAGGAACGCCAGCAGCACCGAAGACGCCGAGCCGCGCTCTACGGCGGCTCGGTCCGCGGCTGCGAAATTCTCGTCATGCATGCGGACGAAGCCCCAGCTCGGCCGGCCTATTGTTTCGCGTCGAGCTTCGCCAACAGCGCATCGAGGCGTTCGATCAGCGCCTGGGATCTCGCGATGGTCTCTCGACTTTCCCGAATTTGCTTGGCGAGCTTGTCGCGTTCACGCCGTATGGACGCGAGTTGCTGCTGCGCGCTCTCCAACGGCGGACTGTCGGACCGATCGTTTGCCAGGTCAGAACCCTCTGCCGCGCCTATTCTTGCGCGCCCTCTTGCGCCCCGTCATCCTTGCTTTCAAGCTGGTCAGCCCGCTCATGCAGCTGGTGACCGAGATTTTCCAGCACGTTGGCAATCCATTTGTCCCGGGCCTCTTTGGCCAACCGATAGCATTCTTCGGCCTGGGTACGAATCTGGTCGGAAAGATATCTCACGGCCTCGTAACGCCCCCGGATGGGGCTTGTTTTGCGGTTGCCGGGAAGAATCGCTGCCCAAAGCCCAAGCGTAAGCCCAAAAACTGAGCAATCGAAGCTGCCTAATTCCTGTGCAGCGCATGCGTGCCATCGGAATCAGGCAAGTGCTTCAAGCGATTACGGCCGGGCCGGGTCCTGGCACATCCCTTGCCATCCCCGAAGGAAGCGCACCCCCCGCATGGGTCGCGTGCGCGAGAGACGCGTCAAAAACGAGGGATTTTAATGCTCAACAGGATCGAAGCGGTCGCGCAGCGACCGATGGCCCGCCGTTGGCTTGCCGCCACCGCCGGGCTCGCCATGGCTTTGGCGGCGCTTCCCGCCAAGGCCCAGGACACCATCAAGGTCGGCATCCTGCACTCTCTGTCCGGCACCATGGCCATCAGCGAAACCACGCTCAAAGACGTGATGCTGATGCTGATCGACGAACAGAACAAGAAGGGCGGCCTGCTGGGCAAGAAGCTCGAAGCGGTGGTGGTCGACCCCGCCTCCAACTGGCCGCTGTTCGCCGAGAAGGCGCGCGAGCTCATCACCAAGGACAAGGTCGCCGCGGTATTCGGCTGCTGGACCTCGGTATCGCGCAAGTCGGTGCTGCCGGTGTTCAAGGAGCTCAACAATCTCTTGTTCTACCCGGTGCAATACGAGGGCGAGGAGAGCGAGCGCAACGTGTTCTACACCGGCGCGGCGCCCAACCAGCAGGCAATCCCGGCCGTCGACTACCTGATGAAGGAAGAGAAGGTGCAGCGCTGGGTGCTCGCCGGCACCGACTACGTGTATCCGCGCACCACCAACAAGATCCTCGAGGCCTACCTCAAGCAGAAAGGCGTCAAGCCCGAGGACATCATGATCAACTACACGCCGTTCGGCCATTCCGACTGGCAGACCATCGTCGCCGACGTCAAGAAATTCGGCTCCGCGGGCAAGAAGACCGCGGTGGTGTCGACCATCAACGGCGACGCCAACGTGCCGTTCTACAAGGAGCTCGGCAACCAGGGTGTCAAGGCCACCGACATTCCGGTCGTGGCGTTCTCGGTCGGCGAGGAGGAGCTGGCCGGCATCGACACCAAGCCGCTGCTCGGGCATCTGGCGGCCTGGAACTATTTCGAATCGATCGAGACGCCGGTGAACAAGGAGTTCATCGAGAAATGGCACGGCTTCACCAAGAATCCGAAGCGCGTGACCAACGACCCGATGGAAGCCCACGTGATCGGATTCGCCATGTGGGTCGAAGCGGTGAAGAAGGCCGGCTCGACCGATCCCGACAAGGTCATCGACACCATCGTCGGCATCAAGGCGCCGAACCTGACCGGCGGAACCTCGGAGATGCTGCCGAACCACCACATCACCAAGCCGGTCTACATCGGCGAGGTGCGCGCCGACGGCCAATTCGATGTGGTCTGGAAGACCGAAGGCCTGGTCCCGGGCGACGCCTGGTCGAAATACCTCGAGGGATCGAAGGACCTCATCGGCGACTGGAAGACCCTCAAGTGCGGCAATTACAATACCGTCACCAAGAAATGCGGCAGCGGGGTCTGACATCGAGGACCAAGTCGTGACATGATGGGAGGCGGCGCACGCCGCCTCCCGATCTCCTCGATGCCGGGAATAAGAGATGGACGGTTTTCGCGAACGCGTGATCGCGCTCGTCATCGCCTTCGGCATGCTCGTCGCGGCGGGCGCAAGCGTCCGGGCGGAAAGCTTCGATGACGCGCTCGCGGGGTTTGCCGCCGATTCCTACGGCGATACCGAAAAGGCCATCGAGGCTGCGGCCGCCAGCGGCAATCCGCGCGCCGCGATCGTGATCGGAGCGCTCCAGGACGGCCGGCTGCTCTTCAACCCGGAAACCAAGAAGGTTTACGTCAAGGCCGAATCCGGAACCCTCCTCGACGCAGCGACGGGAGAGCAGGCGACGGGCGAAAAAGCTTCCGACTTGAAGCCGGTCCGGATCAACAACCGGCTGCGGCGCGCGATCGAGGCGGCGCTCGGCTCGCTGACCCTGCTGGCGCCGGATCCGGGAAAGCGCTGGGAGGCCGCGCAGGCCGTGTTCCGGTCGCGCGATGCCGCGGCGCTGCCCGCCCTCGACGCGGCGCTCGCCAAGGAAACGGATTCAGGCGTAAAACGCGCGCTCGCGGAGGCGCGTGCCGCCGTCATCCTCAACATGAGCGGGGCCAAGGAGGCGGACCAGATCGAGGCCGTCGCGGTCATTCGTGCCCGCGGCGATCAGGATGCGCTCGGCCTGCTCTCGGCGCTCCCGCCCGCCGCGAGCCCGGCGGTCGGGCGTGCCGCCAAGGACGCGGTCGCGGCGATCCAGAATCGGCTCGTGCTGTGGGAGGCGGCGCAGAACGCCTGGTACGGGCTCTCGCTCGGCTCGGTGCTGCTGCTGGCCGCGATCGGGCTCGCCATCACGTTCGGGGTCATGGGCGTCATCAACATGGCGCACGGCGAGATGGTCATGCTTGGCGCCTACACGACCTTCGTGGTGCAGGAGCTGATCCGCGGCAACAATCCGGCGCTGTTCGGCTATTCGCTGGCGATCGCGCTGCCCTTGGCGTTCCTGGTGACCGGAGCGCTCGGCATCGTGATCGAGCGCACCATCATCCGTTTCCTCTACGGCCGGCCGCTGGAAACCCTGCTCGCAACCTGGGGGCTCTCGCTGATCCTGCAGCAAGCGGTGCGAACCACGTTCGGTCCCACCAACCGCGAGGTCGGCGCGCCCTCGTGGATGAGCGGAGCCTTCGAAGTCGGCCACATCACCATCACGTACAACCGGCTGTGGATCATCTGCTTTTCGCTGGTCGTGTTCGTGGCGCTGCTCGGACTGTTGCGTTTCACGAGACTCGGGCTCGAGATGCGGGCGGTCACCCAGAACCGGGCGATGGCCGCCGCGGTGGGGATTCGCACCAGCCGGATCGATGCGCTGACCTTCGGACTCGGCTCCGGGATCGCGGGAATTGCCGGCGTCGCGCTCTCGCAGATCGACAACGTCAGCCCCAATCTCGGCCAGGGCTACATCATCGATTCGTTCATGGTCGTGGTGTTCGGCGGCGTCGGCAACCTGTGGGGAACCCTGGTGGGGGCGTTCTCGCTCGGCATCGCCAACAAATTTCTCGAGCCCTATGCCGGCGCGGTGCTCGGCAAGATCCTGATCCTCGTGCTGATCATCCTGTTCATCCAGAAGCGCCCGCGCGGGCTGTTCGCGCTGCGCGGCCGGGCGGTCGAGGCATGAGAGGCTCGCCGCTCGTCCGCGCGCTCGATCGCGTGTCGCTGCCGTTCCTGGGGATCCTCGCGGCGATCGCCATTGCGGTGCCGGTCCTCAACTTGGCCATGTCGCCGCTCTCGCCCTGGTACGTGCCGACCTACCTCGTATCGCTGTTCGGCAAATATTTCTGCTACGCGCTGCTGGCGCTCTCGATCGATCTCATCTGGGGCTACTGCGGCATCCTCTCGCTCGGGCACGGGGCGTTCTTCGCGCTCGGCGGCTACGCCATGGGCATGTACCTGATGCGGCAGATCGGCACCCGCGGGGTCTATGCCGATCCGGTGCTCCCGGATTTCATGGTGTTCCTGAATTGGCCCGAGCTGCCGGTCTATTGGTACGGCTTCCAGCATTTCGCCTACGCGGCGCTGATGATCGTGCTGGTGCCGGGCTTGCTCGCGTTCGTGTTCGGCTGGTTCGCGTTTCGCAGCCGGGTCACCGGCGTCTATCTCTCGATCATCACCCAGGCGCTGACATTCGCGCTGATGCTCGGATTCTTCCGCAACAATTTCGGGTTCGGCGGCAACAACGGGCTGACCGACTTCAAGGACATCCTCGGCTTCAACGTGCAATCGGACGCCACCCGCGCGGCGCTGTTCGCGGCTTCCGTCGGGGCGCTGGGGATCGGCTTCTATCTGTGCCGCGTCATCGTGCGATCGAAATTCGGCAAGGTACTGATCGCGATCCGCGACGCCGAGGCGCGCACGCGTTTTCTCGGCTACCGGGTCGAATCCTACAAGCTTCTCGTCTTCACGGTCTCGGCCTGCATGGCCGGCGTCGCCGGCGCGCTCTATGTGCCGCAGGTCGGCATCATCAATCCGAGCGAGTTCGCGCCGGCAAATTCCATCGAGGCGGTGATCTGGGTCGCGGTCGGCGGCCGCGGCACGCTGATCGGCGCGGTGATCGGCGCGATCATCGTCAATTACGCCAAGACCACCTTCACCAGCGGCGTTTTGGCGCCCTATTGGCTGTTCATGCTCGGCGGATTGTTCGTCGCCGTGACCCTGCTGCTGCCGCGCGGCATCGTTGGCACCATCGTCTATTGGTGGAACGAGCGCTCCCGGTTCCTGGGCGGCAACGGCGCGGGCGCGCAGGATCCGAGCATGGCGCAACCGCGGCCCGCGGAGTAGGCATGGAGCCCCGGACCACCTCGGCCTTGCTGTATCTCGACGGCGTCACCGTCTCGTTCGACGGCTTTCGCGCGCTCGACAATTTATCGCTGGCGATCGAGCCGGGCGAAATGCGCGCCATCATCGGCCCGAACGGCGCCGGCAAGACCACCATGATGGATGTCGTCACCGGCAAGACCCGGCCCGACGGCGGCGAAGTGTATTTCGACGGAACTTTCGACCTCACCAGTCTCGACGAGACCGAGATCGCCCAGCTCGGGGTCGGACGCAAGTTCCAAAAGCCCACCGTGTTCGACAGTCACAGCGTCGAGGATAATTTGCGGCTCGCGCTCAAATCCGATCGCCGCGCCCGCAAGGCGCTCGCCTGGCGCGAAAGCCAGGACGAGCGGCAGCGCATCGATCGGCTGTTGGAGACCACGCGGCTCGGCGCGGTGCGCGACAGCATGGCGGGCGGGCTTTCCCATGGTCAGAAGCAATGGCTCGAGATCGGCATGCTGCTGGCGCAGGATCCCAAGCTTCTGCTCGTCGACGAACCGGTCGCCGGCATGACCGACGCCGAGACCCGGCAGACGGTCGAGCTGTTGAAAGAGATCAATCGCGACCGCACGCTGGTCGTGGTCGAGCACGACATGGCATTCGTGCGCGAGCTCGACGTCAAGGTCACGGTCCTGCACGAAGGATCGGTGATCGCCGAAGGCTCGATCGACCAGGTCTCGGCGAACGAACGCGTCATCGAAGTCTATCTCGGGCGGTGATGGGCATGCTCGACGTCGAGACCATCGATCTTCACTACGGGGCCGCCCAGGCCTTGCGTTCCGTGTCGCTGCAGGCGGAGCCCGGCAAGGTCACCTGCGTGCTCGGTCGCAACGGCGTGGGCAAGACCAGCCTGCTGCGCGCGCTCGTCGGTCAGCATCCGGTGAGCCGCGGCAGCATCCGCTGGGAAGGGGCGGATATCACCCGGCTCAAGCCCTACGAGCGGGCGCGGCGCGGCATCGCCTATGTGCCGCAGGGCCGCGAGATCTTTCCGCTGCTCACCGTCGAGGAAAATCTCGAGACCGGCTTTGCGCCGCTCAAGCGCGACGAGCGGCGAATCCCCGACGACGTGTTCGCGCTGTTCCCGGTCCTGGCCGACATGCTGCGGCGGCGCGGGGGCGATCTTTCCGGCGGCCAACAGCAGCAGCTTGCGATCGGTCGCGCCATGGTGATGCAGCCGCGGCTGCTCCTGCTCGACGAGCCGACCGAAGGCATCCAGCCCTCGATCATCAAGGACATCGGCCGCGCCATTACCTACCTGCGCAACCTCGGCCAGATCGCGATCGTGCTGGTCGAGCAATATCTCGACTTCGCCCGCGAGCTCGGCGATCATTTTGCGGTGATGGAGCGCGGCGCCATCGTCTACCGCTGCGAGCGCGGCGAGTTGGACGAGGATGCGCTCAAGCGCGCGCTCGCGCTATGAGCTTTCTTGACACCTCCCCCTTGTGGGGGAGGTCGGCGCGCAGCGCGCCGGGAGGGAGGTGATGAATTTCACAAAATCAGTTGGGAGTACCCCCCTCCCTAACCCTCAGGGGGGGAGGGAACAGGCCGGCGGATCAGCCGTAGAGGATCCGATCTTTGCGGCCAATCGCGCAGCAAGCCGCATCGCCGTATCGGTCGAAGCGAGCGAAGGCGCGAGCCGGCCCAGGCGCGTGCGCGAGGAAGGCTCGTTGCGCGTGCGGTTTCCGGGCGCGATTTGCGACGAGCTCGAGGCGGTGCTCGTCAACACCGCGGGCGGCATCGCCGGCGGCGATCAAATCGAGATCGCGTTGTCGGCCGGTCCCGGAACGCGATCAGCCGTGACCGGCGCGGCCGCGGAAAAAATCTATCGCTCGCTCGGACCGGACGCGAGCCTGCGGATCAAGCTCGACGTCGCCAGCGGCGCAGCGCTCGCATGGCTGCCCCAAGAGACGATCCTGTTCGACCGCGCTCGCGTTACCCGCTCGATCGACGTCGATCTCGCCGCCGACGCAGGGCTGATCCTTGCCGAGGCGGTGATCTTCGGACGCTCCGGGATGGGCGAGACGGTCGAGCGCGGTCTCCTGCTCGATCGCTGGCGCGTGCGGCGCGAGGGAAGGCTGCTGTTCGCGGACGCGCTGCGATTGGACGGCGCCATTGCCGAAAAGCTCGACGCACCGGCTTGCGCCAACGGTGCGATCGCGATCGCGAGCGTGCTGGTGATCCCCGGGGACGACGTCCTGGCGCGCTCGGTGCGCGAGCAGACATTCTCCGGCGAGGTCGGGATCTCGGCCTGGAACGGTTTTGCGCTGGCACGGCTCGTCGCCGAAACCGGCGCGAAGTTGCGGCAGGATCTTTCCGCGCTGCTCATGCTGCTGCGCGCCGGCCGCTTGCCGCGGCTGTGGCTCAACTGACGGCACCGGGCCATGAACCTCACGCCGCGCGAAAAGGACAAGCTGCTGATCGCCATGGCCGCCATGGTTGCGCGACGCCGGCTCGAGCGCGGCGTCAAGCTCAATCATCCCGAAGCGGTGGCGCTGATCACGGATTTCATCCTGGAGGGCGCGCGCGACGGGCGCAGCGTCGCCGAGCTGATGGAGGCCGGCGCGGGCGTGCTCACCCGCGCACAGGTGATGGACGGCATCGCCGAAATGATCCACGACATCCAGGTCGAGGCCACGTTCCCGGACGGCACCAAGCTGGTGACCGTGCACCACCCGATCCGGTGAGTACATTAATTGGCTGGTCGTTCCGGCCGAGCGAAGCGAGTGCCGGAATCCATGCGCATCGACCGTGATCATAGGTTCCGGGTTCGCCGCTGCGCGGCATCCCGGAACGACGACGTCGAGAAACGGAGGCACCTCCCATGATCCCCGGCGAAATCATCACCCAGGACGGCGAGATCACACTCAATGCCGGCCGGCCGAGCGTGAAGCTCTCGGTCACCAACCGCGGCGACCGGCCGATCCAGGTCGGCTCGCACTATCATTTCTTCGAGACCAATCCGGCGCTGCAATTCGATCGGGCGAAGGCCCGCGGCATGCGGCTCGACATTGCGGCCGGCACCGCGGTGCGCTTCGAGCCGGGACAGACCCGGGAGGTCACGCTGGTCGCCTTGGCGGGGGACCGGAAAATCTACGGATTCCGCCAGGAGGTGATGGGACCGTTGTGATTGTCTTACAATTCGTGTATAGTAAGGAAAATGGTGAATTTCAAGGAAACCGAAAGATGCCGCATTACCAGGCAAAACTATCTTCGAAAGGCCAGCTCACGGTGCCGGGTCCAGTGCGCGAACATTTCGAGCTGAAGACCGGCGACATTGTCGACTTCTATGTCGACGAAGCGAACCGCACCGTCCGCATGGTTGCCAGAAATAAAAGCATCGTCGAGCTTGCCGGCACGCTGGACGCCTATCGATTGCCGGGCGGACATGCGGCGAGTATCCAGGAGATGAACGAGGCCGTTGGGGACTATCTGGCGGAAAAGCACGAAAGAATAAGCCGAGAATGGAATGAGTGGCGCGAGTTCCAGCAATGGAAGCAACGCCGCGACAAGAGGCGGCCCGGGTGATTGCGCTCGATACCAACGTACTGCTCAGGTTGTTCGTTCGCGATCAGCCGGAACAGGCGAAGGCCGTAACCAAGCTGCTCGCCGGTGCGGGACCGGCATCGGTGCGCGTCTCGACTATCGTCCTGGCGGAACTTGTCTGGACACTGCAACGTCGATATCGGCTTGAGAAGGGTGGTCTGATTGCGACGTTACAAAGCCTGTTGACTCGCTCGGAGCTCGAGCTTGAGGGGCGCGGCGCGGTCATGACGGCAATTCGCTGGTATGAATTGGGGAACGCGGACTTCGTGGATTATTTGATTGCCGCGCTCAATCGCGACGCCGGTGCGGCACCCACATTCACCTTCGATCGGGTGGCTGGCAGCCATTCGGCATTCTCGCTGCTTTCCTGAGAGGCGCTCCATGCCCACCAAGATGCCGCGGCGCGTCTATGCCGACATGTTCGGGCCCACGACGGGCGACAAGGTGCAGCTCGCCGACACCGATCTCATCATCGAGGTGGAAAAGGATTTCACCACCTACGGCGAGGAGGTGAAATTCGGCGGCGGCAAGGTGATCCGCGACGGCATGGGGCAGAGCCAGGTCGCCAATGCGGCGGGCGCGGTCGACACCGTCATCACCAATGCGCTGATCCTCGATCATTGGGGCGTCGTCAAAGCCGACGTCGGCCTCACCGACGGCCGCATCGCCGCGATCGGCAAGGCGGGAAATCCCGACGTGCAGCCGAACGTCTCGATCGTGATCGGCCCGGGCACCGAGGCGATCGCCGGGGAGGGCAAAATTCTCACCGCCGGCGGCTTCGACGCGCACATCCATTTCATCTGCCCGCAGCAGATCGAGGAGGCGCTGATGGCCGGCATCACCTCGATGCTCGGCGGCGGCACCGGCCCGGCGGAGGGCACCAAGGCCACGACCTGCACGCCGGGCCCGTGGCACATCGGACGCATGATCCAGGCCGCCGATGCCTTCCCGGTGAACCTCGGCTTTTCCGGCAAGGGCAATGCCTCGTTGCCGGCCGCGCTCGAGGAAATGATCGAGGCGGGCGCCTGCTCGCTCAAGCTGCACGAGGATTGGGGCACGACGCCGGCCGCCATCGACTGCTGCCTCTCCGTCGCCGACCGCTACGATATCCAGGTGATGATCCATACCGATACGCTCAACGAATCCGGCTTCGTCGAGGACACGATCGCCGCCTTCAAGGGCCGCACCATTCACGCCTTCCATACCGAAGGCGCCGGCGGCGGGCACGCGCCCGACATCATCAAGGTCGCGGGGCTCGCCAACGTGCTGCCGTCGTCGACCAATCCGACGCGGCCGTTCACGAAAAACACCATCGACGAGCATCTCGATATGCTCATGGTGTGCCATCACCTCGATCCGTCGATCGCCGAGGACCTGGCGTTCGCCGAGAGTCGCATCCGCAAGGAGACCATCGCGGCCGAAGATATTCTGCACGATCTCGGCGCGCTCTCGATGATGTCCTCCGACAGCCAGGCCATGGGCCGCATCGGCGAAGTGATCATCCGTACCTGGCAGACCGCCGACAAGATGAAGCGCCAGCGTGGAAGGCTGAAGGAAGAGAAGGGCGAGAACGACAATGCGCGGGTGAAGCGTTACCTCGCCAAATACACCATCAACCCGGCGGTCGCGCAGGGTGTCTCCAAGCACATCGGCTCGGTCGAGCAGGGCAAGCTCGCCGATCTCGTGTTGTGGTCGCCGGCATTCTTCGGGGTCAAGCCCGATCTGGTGATCAAGGGCGGCGCGATCGCGGCGGCGCCGATGGGCGATCCCAACGCCTCGATTCCGACCCCGCAGCCGGTGCATTACCGGCCGATGTTCGGTGCCTTCGGCAAGGCGCTCACCGCGACTTCGCTGGTGTTCGTGTCGCAAGCGGCGCTCGATCGCAACATCGGAGAGAAGCTCGGGGTCGAGAAGAAGCTCGTGGCGGTCGAGAACACGCGCGCGATCGGCAAGAAGGATCTGGTGCACAATTCCGCGACCCCGGCCATCACGGTCGACCCGGAGACCTACGAGGTCACCGCCGACGGCGAGCTCTTGACCTGCGCGCCGGCCGAAGTGCTGCCGATGGCGCAGCGGTATTTCTTGTTCTGACTGGAAACGCGCCGGAACGGGTAGATGCGGCGAGCGACAAAAATTCGGGCGGCAGGGAGCTTCGACGCAAGCGGGGCCGTCGACCGCGTCGTGCTCGATGCCGACGAGCGGCATCGCCGCCGCATCGTGCTCACTGGCGAGACGGGCACGCAATTTCTGCTCGACCTCGATCAGGCAGTGGCGCTGAAAGAGGGCGACGGGCTCGTGCTCGACGACGGCGCGATCGTGGCCGTCGCCGGCAGGCCCGAGCCGTTGGTGGAGATCGAGGCCCCGTCGCCGCTCGATCTCGTCCGGCTCGCTTGGCACCTCGGCAACCGCCACACCCAGGTGCAGATTGTCGGCACCAAGCTGCGCATCCGCCGCGATCGCGTGCTGGAAAGCATGCTCGCCGGGTTGGGCGCAAAGCTGACGCCGATCGAAGCACCATTCGAGCCGGAAGCCGGCGCGCATGCGCACGCGCAGGGCGAGTATGATCACGATTATGCGGACCATGAACATGGCGCGTGAAATCAAACATAGCCGCGTACTTGGGTTCGCTCCGCGTGCCGCAGATTCCGATCATCTCTCCGCTGCGGGGAGATGTCGGCCCGAAGGGCCGGGTGAGGGGGGACCGAGTTCTCCGGCGAGTCCCGCTCCCCCTCACCCCACCCCTCTCCCCAATGGGGAGAGGGTGAATGCCGCCGCGCCGCCTGAGCAGGGGGAGTGGGAGAATGCTACGGCGAGCTCCGAGTCTGCGGCCACGTTCGCGACGCCATCGGCACTTTATCGGCTGATGGCTTGGCTCTCGCCGGCGTATCCGGTCGGCGCCTTCTCCTATTCGAGCGGGCTCGAATGGGCGGTGGAAGCCGGCGATGTCAAAAATGCCGATGCACTCGCGGCCTGGCTCGCGGTGATCATCGGGGAGGGGAGCGGCTTCTGCGACGCCGTCCTGTTCGCGCATGCGCATCGTGCCGCCGCAGCCCGCGATGAGGACGCGCTGCGTTCGATTGCCGAACTCGGCGCCGCATTCGCGCCGTCGAAGGAGCGCCAGCTCGAGACGGTTGGGCAAGGCGGCGCGTTCCTCGAGGTGACGCGCGCCGCCTGGCCCTGCACCGCGCTCGACCGGCTGGTGCAGGCATGGCCGGGTCCCTATGCCTATCCTGTCGCGGTCGCGACCGCTGCCGCGGGCCACGGCATTGCGATCGAGCCGGCGCTCGGTGCTTATCTGCACGCGGTCGCAGCCAATCTCGTGTCGGCCGGCGTGCGCCTGATCCCGCTCGGCCAGACCGACGGTCAACGCGTGATCGCCACGCTCGAGCCTTTGATCGCAGCGACCGCGCGCCGCGCGCTCGCCACGGCGCTCGAGGACATGGGCGCCGCGGCGTTCCGCGCCGACCTTGCCAGCCAGCATCATGAGACGCAGTACACCCGGCTGTTCCGCAGTTGAGCGCCGCACCATTTTCCAGGAGCTCGCCTGATGACCAATCCTCACGGACCCTTGCGGGTCGGCGTCGGCGGTCCGGTCGGCTCGGGAAAAACCGCGCTGATGGATGCGCTGTGCAAACGCTTGCGCGAGCGCTACGAGATCGCCGCCATCACCAACGACATCTACACCAAGTGGGACGCGGAGTTCCTGGTGCGCTCGGGCGCGCTGCCGCCCGAACGCATCGCCGGGGTGGAGACCGGCGGCTGCCCGCACACCGCGATTCGCGAGGACGCCTCGATCAATCTCGCGGCAATCGCCGAGATGCGCCAAAAGTTTCCGCAGCTCGATCTGGTGCTGATCGAATCCGGCGGCGACAATCTCGCCGCCACGTTCTCGCCCGAGCTCGCCGATCTCACCGTGTACGTCATCGACGTCGCCGCCGGCGACAAGATTCCCTCCAAGGGCGGGCCCGGCATCACCCGCTCGGATCTCCTGGTCATCAACAAGATCGATCTTGCGCCGCATGTCGGCGCCTCGCTCGAAGTCATGGAGCGCGATGCCAAGCGCATGCGCGGCCCCCGCCCGTTCGTGTTCACCGATCTCAAGGTCGGGCGCGGCATTGACGCCATCGCGCGCTTCATCGAAGAGAAAGGCGGGCTCGGCGCGGCATGAGCCGAGCCGAAGGGGCACGCAGCATGAACCGATCCGCCGGCTCGCCGCGTCGCGCATCGACCCGCCCCCGCCCCCGCCCCGCATCGCGCGGCAGGCGCGGGAGCGCGCCGATCGTGTCGCTGGCAAAGCAGCGTGCAGCCCGTGACCGCCTCGAGGCGGCGCTCGCCCGCATCGGCGATCCCGAGGGCGAGGGCGCGCGCGCCTGCCTCACGGTTTACGCGCAATCCGCGCGCGTCGAGGCCGATGCGGCCGATGCACGCGCAAACTCCGAAATCTCCCTCGGCCCGCTCGGCGGCACGATCGTCAGCATCAAGGATCTGTTCGACGTTGAGGGCGAGCCGACGCGGGCCGGCTCGACGTTCCTCGCGCATGCAGCGCCCGCCGCACAGGACGCGCCGGTCGTGCGGCGGCTGCGGGCGGGCGGAGCCGTGATCGTCGCGAAGACCAACATGACGGAGTTCGCCTTCTCGGGGATCGGTCTCAATCCCCATTACGGCACGCCCGGCAATCCGGCGGACCGCAGCCGCATCCCCGGCGGCTCGTCTTGCGGAGCGGCCGTCGCGGTTGCGGACGCGATGTGCGAGATCGCGATCGGCACCGACACCGGCGGCTCGACGCGTATCCCGGCGGCATTGTGCGGCATCGTCGGCTTCAAGCCGAGCCAATGGCGCCTGCCGACGCAGGGGGCGTTTCCGCTGTCCTTCACGCTGGATTCCATCGGGCCCATGGCGCGCAATGTCGCCGATTGCGCCCTTGCCGACGCGGTGATGGCGGCGCAAGAGCCGCGTCCGCTCGAGCCGGCACGGCTCGCGGGCTTGCGGTTCGGCGTTGCGCAGGGCCTGCCCATGAAAGACCTCGATCGCGACGTCGCCCGCGAGTTCGCGGCGGCGACCGCGAGACTGCAATCCGCCGACGTTCGGTTGACCGAGGAGGCCTTTCCACAATTCGACGCCATGCTGGCGATCAATGCCAAAGGCGGATTCGCGCCTGCGGAAGCCTTCGCCGTCCATCGCGATCTCATCGCGAGCCATGGGCCCGAGTACGATCCCAATGTGCGGGCGAGAATCGAACGCGGTCGCGGGCTCTCGGCGGCCGATTACGTGCTGATGTCGCGCGAGCGCGCGCGGCTCATCCGGGAAATCGACGCGCGGCTCCAGGAGCTCGATGCGCTCGTGATGCCGACCACCGCGATCGTCGCGCCGAAGATCTCGGAAGTCTCAACGCCCGAGACGTTCGGCCAAAACAACATGATACTGCTGCGCAACACCGCGCTCGCGAATTTCTTCGATCTGTGCGCGATCTCGCTGCCGCTGCCGCGGCACGCCGGCCTTCCGGTGGGACTGATGCTGGTTTCCCGCAACGGCCAGGACCATCGCCTGTTCGCCATCGCGGCGGCAGTCGAGCAGCTTTTGGCGTTCTGATCTGAAGCCAGCGCGAATGGAGTTGAACCATGTGGCCAGATCGTCGTCTGCTCGACCTGTTGCAGATCGAGCACCCCATCGTCCAGGCGCCGATGGCGGGCGCGATGGATTGGGAGCTTGCCGCCGCCGTCTCGCAGGCGGGCGGGCTCGGATCGCTGCCGTGCGCGATGCTCAACCCGAAACAGGTTCTCGAGCAAGTCGAAAAGATCCGCGGCCGCACCGACAAGCCGATCAACATCAATTTTTTCTGTCACCAGCCGCCGAAGGCGGACAATGCGCGCGAAGCGGCTTGGCGCGATCGCCTGGCGTCCTATTACCGCGAGCTCGGGCTCGATCCCCATGCCGCGGTGAATGCGCCGAGCCGCGCGCCGTTCAATGCCGAGATGTGCGAAATTCTCGTCGAGCTCAAGCCGAAAGTGGCGAGCTTTCATTTCGGCCTGCCCGAGACGCCGCTGGTCGCGCGGGTCAAGGCGGCAGGTTGTCTGGTCTTCAGCTCGGCAACCACGGCGGCCGAGGCGCGCTGGCTCGCGGAGCGCGGCGCCGACGTCATCATCGCGCAGGGCTACGAGGCGGGCGGCCACCGTGGCATGTTCCTGACCGAGGATCTCGCCGCCCAGGTCGGGACCTTCGCCCTGGTACCGCAAGTCGTGGATGCCGTGACGGTGCCGGTGATCGCCGCCGGCGGAATCACCGATGCGCGCGGCATTGCCGCGGCATTCGCGCTCGGCGCCGCCGGCGTGCAAATGGGAACCGCATTCCTGTTCTGCCCGGAGGCGAAGATTTCCGCCCCGCACCGGGCGGCGTTCAAGAGCGCGCGCGATGATGCGACGGTGCTCACCAATCTCATGACCGGGCGGCCGGCGCGCGGCGTCTACAATCGGTTGATGCGCGATCTCGGCCCGATATCCGACATCGCGCCGCAGTTTCCGCTGGCGGCGGCCGCGGTCGCGCCGCTGCGCCTCCAGTGCCGAGGCGCAAGGTTCCGCCGACTTTTCACCCTTGTGGTCCGGGCAAGCGGCGGCGCTCGGTCGGGAAATGCCGGCGCGCGAGCTGCTGGCAAGACTCTCCGCCGAGGCACGCCGGCATCTCAGCCGGCTCGGTGCCGCCGCGGTTTGAATAGATGCCGCGAATCGGGATTTCTTGTGAAAGGTTCCGGCGCCTCGTCCCGTTCCCGGGTTTCTATAGCGCAACGCCGAAATGCGATGTGCCCGTAGTGCGGTTCTCTATTCGGCAGACTTGGAAATCCGCAGGCCCGCACGCCCACTCCGAACCCTGCCATAGCACGCTTGCCAGATTTGATGGCGTTGCTCGCGAGTCAGGTTCAATTGCTTCGACCAATAGTCTTGTTCCGCGCGACTGAGGCTTCGCACGTCTTCGCATGTGACTGCCTGAACCGGGGCAGTGCCCGCGCAAATCAGCAGTACGGGTGCCGTGAACATCATGAATTTACGCAAGGTCAGCATTCGCTCGCTCCCCAGGCGAATCGAATCGGAGCATCCGACATCGACTTTCATGAGCAAGCGACATCGTTCGAGCAGAGTCGAGCCGTGGTGCAGGGAGGCGAGGGGAAATTCACAACTTATTGGGCGCAATGGTATTATCGAACCCAGGGCCCTTGCTCGCAGGTTCCGCTTGACGCCTCAGTCGGCTGGGGTTCACTTCGCAACGGGGACGGGGCCACGACATGGAACAGGGAGGCCCCTCATGACCGCTTTGATGGTCAGGTGCCCAAGCACGGGTCGTGAAGTTTCCACGGGAATCGACACGGACGGCATTGACCGGTTGCCCAAGGTCGGCACTCGGATGCGGTGCCCCCTGTGCGGCGATGAGCATTTCTGGACCAGCAGAGACGTATGGTTCGCGGAATCGGCCCGCGAGCTTCACGAGCCGCGATCCTAGGAAGCGGACGGCGCTCCTGCTGGATGACTTCGTGGGGTGTTGAAGGCGCCGCGGATGCGCTGGTCGGTGGCCGCGACGATCTCGCCATCGAACACGAATCCGGCGCAGAGCGGGCACGTGGCGGCCCTACGCGGCCCGAAACGGAGCTCTACATGAACGGTCCACCCATTGAGAACTATGAGGCTTTGGACGCAGGCGCCCAGATCGGCAATCGAGGCGCAAAGGGGGTTGTAACGCTGCTCACCGAGCGCGGGCTCGTCGCGATCTCGATGAAGCGCCCTGTGATGGAACAGCTGCGCCGTAGCATCGAGCGTGAGCTGAACGAAAACCCCATTCCCAGCGCAGATGCCGACAGAGAAATATCATGATCAAGCCACAGGACGATAGTTTGGGAGTCGCCGCGCCACTTCGAGGCAGAAAACGGCGATGACGCAAACTACGGAATGATGGATGAGGCTTGCGTTGCAAGACTCGGATAGAAATCCATATTGGTAATCCTGCCGTGGTGCTCCGAAATGCGGGAACCGAAATTCCCGGCCAGTTGTTACCATTGTCTACGTGGCCGCTTGGGAGGGGCGGCCCGTCCGAAGCTGACAAAGGAGGCCCGAATGAAAACGCTTGCTTCGATCCTGCTGCTTGCGGCCGGTCTCACGGCTTTTCCCGCGCTTGCGGGTTCCCTGAGCACGACCGACACGCCGGTTGTGCTTGCGGGCGGCCAGTTCTGCGTCGGTCCGGCCTGCGTCGGTCGTGACCGCGACCGTGACGATTGGCGGTACAGGCATCGTCGTGGGTATGGTTACGACCGCGAATACGGTTGCCGCGACGTGACCATCCGCAGAGACGACGGGAGCGTGACCCACGTTCGCCGCTGCGACTGACCTCGCGGCAATGATATCGGGCCAAGTCGGAATCATGCGACTTGGCCCGATTTTGTTTTCTTCCATTCGATCGATCGCGCCTCAAATCGATGGCCGCAAAAGGAAGCCGCGGCCCGCGAGGGACCCCCGCACGACCCCGAGGAAATCCTACAAACGTTCCCAATCAGCCACGGATCCGGAACATCACGCGAGGGCGTGATCGAGTGCCCGGCTGACGGCTTCTGGCTCTTCCTTGATGACAATCAGCAGCACGCGGGCAGGGCCCTCGGGCTTGCGGCGGCCCTGCTCCCAATCTCGAATCGTACCTTGCGGAATCCCAAACCGCTTTGCGAAGGCCGCTTGGCTAAGGCCGAGCCGTGTGCGGATGCCGCGCACGTCGACATCGGCGGGGACGTGGACGCGATAGGTGTCAGGCGCTGCCTGACCGCGGGCGATGGCGCGGGCTTCCTTGGCAGCCTTGATCAAGCGCTTGCCAAACTTGCTCATCTGACCCTCCTCACCTTTCTCTTCACTCCGACGCGATAATCGTCGGCCAGACCGCCCAAGATCGATTTCAATTCGTTGCGCTCGACCTGGGACAGGTTTGCCCGCTCACCCTTCGAGAACACCAGGAGCAGGAACACCGGGACATCTTCTCCGCCGTAGTATGTGACGACGCGATAGCCGCCGCTCTTTCCTTTTCCACGCCCTGCGATGCGAACCTTCCTGGCACCTCCGGTTCCGGGCATCGGGTCGCCGGCGAGCGGATGCCTGGACACATACTCCACGATTTTCGTCCGGCCCGCCTCGGATAGGCCCGCGCGCCGGGCATCCGCGAGGAAAGCGGGCGTCTCGATGATGACGTGCATGCGTGGACGTACGGCAATGCCGTATAAAGCTCAAGGCTTTTTTCGGTTCCGCTCGGCTCGGGGATTCCAATATTTATTGGGAATCGATCGACACACGTGGGGCTGCTCTTCTTAAGTCATTGATCTTCCGCGCACATACTCTCAGGATCGATCTCAAATGCCGGTCTGGCAGGGCCGCACCTGAGCGCAACCAAAATTTTGGTGGGATCGTCACGAGGCGCCGCTGGATCGCGGCGCCTCATTCCCTATAGATGAGGGGCGATGCACCGGCGGGGGCTAGGGGCGGATGTGGTCGATTCCTTTGAACGTCGTGGTCCAGGGCGTTCTCACCGGCCTGGTGTATGGTCTCATGGCCGTCGGCCTCTCCGTGATCTTCGGCGTGGTGCGCGTCGTCAATTTCGCCCATGGCGAGCTCACATTGGTCGCCATGTATGCGGCGTTCCTGGTGTTCCAGACGCAGGGCTTGGACCCGCTGTTGGCATTGATCCCGATCGCGGCGGTGTTCTTCTGCCTCGGCTATCTGTTGCAATCGTTCCTGATCAATCCGTTCGTCGGTCGTCCCGAGCATGAGCAATTCATTCTCCTGGTCGGGCTTGCCATCATCGTGAACGGATTGCTGATGATCTTCGGGCCCGACGCGCGCCCGGCCGGTGTTTCGTACGGGTTCGGCAGTTACCTCGTCGGTCCGCTCATTCTCGACAAGGTCCGGGTGTTCGCCGCGCTCGCGGCGCTCGCCTTCGCGTGCGGATTGTTCGCGTTCTTCCGCTACACCAGGATCGGAACCGCGATCCGGGCCTGCGCCGACAACCTGCTCGGCGCTGCCGTCGTGGGTCTTCACGTCAAGCGGCTCTACGCCCTCACCTTCGGCATCGGGCTCGCCTGCGTCGGTGCGGCCGGCGCGCTGATGGTGACCATCGCCGATGCGGCGCCGGGCCTCGCCCCGGCCTATACGCTGCTCGCGTTCACCATCGTCATCATCGGCGGGCTCGGGTCGATGGCCGGCGCGCTCTTGGGCGGCGTGCTGATCGGGGTCTCCGAGGCGCTGGCCGAGTTCCTCGCCGCACCCTCGATGAAAAGCATGTTCTGGTTCGGCCTGCTGATCGCGGTGCTGGTGCTGCGCCCGCAGGGCCTGCTCGGACGCCGGGCGTGAGCGCGCCGTGGAGGGATACGCCGCTGCGCGGGCGCGTGCTCGCCGCGCTGTTGCTCGCTGCATTTTTGGCCGCGCCGCTGATCGCCGACCGCTATCTGCTCAGCGTGCTGATCCTGGTGCTGTATTTCGCCTACGTCGGCCAGGCCTGGAATCTGCTGATGGGCTTCGCCGGGCAATTGTCGCTCGGGCACGCGCTCTATCTCGGCATCGGCGCCTATGTGGCGGCGGCGCTCTGGATCCATTTCGGCGTCGGGCCGTGGCTCGGCGTCTTTGCCGCGATCCCGGTCGCGGCGCTCGGCGGGGCGTTCATCGGCTGGCTCAGTTGGCGGTTCAGCATCGAGGGCGTGTATTTCGCGCTGCTCACCATCGCGTTCGCCGAGTTCGCCCGCATCGGCTTCGATCATTGGGATTTCACCGGCGCCTCCGCCGGATTTTTCCTCCCGATCGGCGGGGAGGCGGCGAAATGGTGGAACCTCGCCGGCGGTCCGCTGCTGTTCTATTACGTCGCGCTCGCGCTCGCGACGGGAGCCGCCGCGCTCATCGCCTGGCTGCGGCGTTCGGCACTGGGTTATCGCTGGCTCGCGGTGCGCGAGGATGCGGAGGCGGCGCGCGCGCTCGGGATCAACATATTCCGCGCCCGAATGGCGGCGATCCTGATCTCGTCGAGCATGACGGCGGTCGGAGGCGTGTTCTACGCGTTCTATTACCGCAATCTGTTTCCGGCCCAGGTGTTCGACATCGGCCGTTCGATCGAATTGATCCTGGCGCCCATCATCGGCGGGCTCGGCACGATCTTCGGCCCGATCGTCGGCGCACTGATCCTCACCCCGCTCGGCGAGTTGCTGATCGCCGCCACGGAACGTCTCGGCCTCAACGCGCCCGGCACCAAGGCGGTGTTCTACGGGATCACGCTGATGGTCGTCATCTGGTTGCGGCCCAACGGCGTATGGCCGTAGCTCGCCGGCGTGCTCGGGATCCGGAGCAAAGGCCCATGACGCCGCAGTTGGCGATCGAGGGCGTGAGCAAGCGCTTTCGCGGATTGCGCGCGGTCGATCGCGTCAGCTGCGCAATGCTGCCCGGACAGATCCTTGCGGTGATCGGCCCCAACGGCGCCGGCAAGACCACGTTGTTCAATATGGTCGCCGGCGTGCTGCGTCCCGACGAGGGCGCCATCACGTTCGCGGGCGAGCGGATCGACGGCCGACGCCCGGACCAGATCGCGCGCCGCGGCATCGGCCGCACCTTCCAGAATGCGCGCCCGTTCCCGACGCTCTCGGTCGAAGACAACGTCATCATCGGCGCGCTGCCGCACGCCAAAAATATGGAGGAAGCGCTGGAGAGCGCACACCAGGCGATCTGGCAGCTCGATCTGTTCTCAAAACTCCGCCAGCCGGCTTCCGCGCTCGCGCTGCCGGACCGCAAACGCCTCGAGCTTGCGCGCGCGCTCGCCGCTCGGCCGAAATTGCTGCTGCTCGACGAAGTCATGGCCGGGCTGCGGCCGGCCGAGACCGACCAGATGGTCGCGCTGCTGCGCGAGCTCAACCGCACGACCGGAATGACCATCCTGCTGATCGAGCATGGCATGCGCGCGGTGATGGCGCTCGCCTCCCGCATCCTGGTGCTGCACCACGGCGCGGCGATCGCCGACGGCACGCCGGAGGAAGTGGTGCGCGATCCCGCCGTGATCGAATCCTACCTCGGCGCGGAGTCGTTCTAGATGCTGCTCGTCGAGAACCTCGATCTGTTCTACGGCGCCGCTCAGGCGCTCGACCGCGTTTCGCTCTCGGTCGACGGCGGATCGATCGTCGCCATCGTGGGCGCCAATGGCGCCGGCAAGACTTCGCTGATCAAGACCATCGCCGGCATGCATCGTCCGGCTCGCGGCAGCATCAGGTTCCGCGGGACCGAGATCGGCGGCTTGCCGAGCCACCGCGTGTGCAATCTCGGCATCGGCCAGGTCGCACAGGGCCGGCAGATCTTCCCGAGCCTGAGCGTGAACGAGAATCTAGAGATCGGGGCCATGCTGCCGCGTGCCCGGGCGCTGCGCGCGCAGAATCGCGAGCGGGCATTCGCGCTGTTCCCCAGCCTCGCCCAGCGGAGCCGGCAATCGGCCGGCACGTTTTCGGGCGGCGAGCAGCAGATGCTCGCGATCGGCCGTTGCCTCATGGGCGCCCCGGAGCTCGTCATGTTCGACGAGCCTTCGCTGGGGCTGGCGCCGAACGTGGTTCACGACGTGCTGAAAGCCATCCGCGAGCTCAACATCGACGGGCTGACCTGCGTGCTGGTCGACCAGAACGTCGCGGTCTCGCTGAAGCTTGCAAGCCGGGCCTACGTGCTCGAAACCGGCCGCATCACGCTGAGCGGCACGGGCTCGGCGCTGCTGGCGCACGATCGGGTGCGCCAGTCCTATCTCGGGCTATAGTTGGGAGTTCTACCGCCGCACCAGGCCCGCAAGCCCGAACAGCCGCAAGGTCAGCGGTGAATCGGGAAAGAGCCTGCGCAACAGCTTCGAAGTTTCGGGCTTCGAGGGCCGGTTGGGCCGCGGCGGACGGGCGAGAGTGCGGGCCAGTTGCGCTTCGGAAATGCCGGTCAACCCGTAGGGTGCGAGCGGCACTTCGCCGAGTACTTCCTCGTCGGGGGCGGGAACCTGGATGGACGGGGTGCGCAAAACAACCTCCCTGGGCGAATGAGCCGCGTTGCCCGCGGTCCGAGGCCGATAACGCGCGAGAACGCCCGGAGTTCCGGCGGATAGGTGAGCTTGCGAGCTTCTAGCCGATTCGAGCTATTTTCCCTTGCGCTGGGTCAATTAGCAGCAGCCCGGAGGACCGGCCTGCCGCCCTCGTTCGAGCGCCCGGTCCGATCCGGCGCTCGTTTGCGGCCGCATAGCTTCCACCGGCTTCTGCAGGGCAGGCCGGGTTGTGATCGCGATGGACGGGCGCGCCTGTGCAGCGGCAGATCTCCCGCATCACGAGGCCAGCCCGGGCCAGCCGTTCCGTGGGGCAGCGCTGTGCCGCATTGCGGCCTCCCGCCTATTCGGCTCGCGGCCGGGTCACGACGCCCGATGCGACCACCTGCCGCTCGGCTTCGGCAGGATGCTCGAGCAATCGAGAAACCGCAAAGGCGCTCCGCTATGCGGTGCGCCCATGTTGGTGTATATCCTGCAGCGCCGATCAAGCAGGTTATCGGGAGGAAAACGATGGCAGCAACGAGAATTACGCGCCGTACCGCATTGAAGTCGGCGGCGCTCGCCAGTGCGTCCATTCTGGCCGCCCCGTATGTCAGGACCAGCTACGCCGCAGGCAAGCTCACGCTGGGCTGCTGGGATCATTGGGTCCCGGGCGCGAACAATACGCTGTCCAAGTTGTGCAGCGAATGGGGCGCCAAGAACAGCGTCGACGTCCACATCGACTACATCACCTCGGTGGGCGACAAGGATCTGCTGACCGCCAGCGCCGAAGCACAGGCGCGGACCGGTCACGACATCATGTCCCAACGGGCATGGCAGGTCGCCGTGCATCGGCGCGTGCTCGAGCCGCTCGACGACATCGTCAAGAACCTCATTCAGAAGTACGGCCCGATCAGCCAGGTCTCCGAATATCTGGCCAAGCACGACGGCGTGTGGCGCGGCATCCCGACCACCGTCGGCAGCCAGGTCAAGCCGTGCTGCTCGCGGATCGACCTCTATAAGCAGCACTGCAATCTCGACCTCACGCAGATCTTTCCGGCCAACGACAACCGCGACCAGAAGCTGGTCGACAGCTGGAACTGGGATCTCTATCTCAAGACCGCCGAGCAATTGCACAAAGCGGGCTTCCCGGTCGGACTGCCGATGGGCCAGACCAGCGACGCGATCGATTGGGTCGGCGCCTTGTTCCGCTCCTACGGCTCGATGATGATCGACGAGAAGGACAACATCAAAGTCAATTCCGACGAAACCCGGGCGGCGCTCGAATACCTGAAGAAGCTGATGCCGTTCAATCCGAAGGAGGTCTACGCCTGGGACGATGCCGGCAACAATCGCTGGCTGATCACCGGCAAGGGTTCGAGCATCATGAACCCGCCGAGCGCCTGGAGCGTCGCCAAGAAGGACAATCCCAAGGTGGCGGAGAACTGCTGGACCCACGACATGCCGCGCGGACCCAAGGGCCGCTACGTCGGGCAGCTGCCGTTCTTCTACAGCGTGTGGAGCTTCTCGGCCAACAAGTCGGCCGCCAAGGACCTGCTGGTTTACATCTCCGAGAAGGAATCCGCCCGCCAGCTGGTAGCGGCGTCGAACGGCTACGACCTGCCGTCGTTCAACAGCTTCTACGATTTCGACACGTGGAAGACCGTCGAGCCGCCGCTCGGCACCGTCTACAATTACCCGCCGCGCGGCGACGAGCAGACCAGCATCACCGGGTTCCCGGCGCGGCCGGACGTCGCTTCCCAGATCTACAACCAGGCGGTCCAGACCGTCATGGTGTCGAAGGTCACCCAGGGCGGCGAGCCGATCGACAAGGTCGTCAAATGGGCGGAAACGGAGCTGGAGGGCTTCTTGCGCGCGTGATGGCGCGCAAACCTGCCTTCGAGCGGGCCGGGGAGGGGCGCGAACCCTAGCCACAGGGTGCGCGTTTCCTCTCCGGCTGCCTCGAACAACGATAAGGATCCGCCGGCTCCGGCGGCGGAATCATCGGGAGCTGACGCGCATGGCCGACGTGGCCCGGCAATCCGTGACCCTCGCTCAGGCGGTCCGCTCGCGCAGGGCGGGCAAGACGACGCTGCACCGGGTCATGCGGCAGCGCACCACCACGGCGGTGCTGATGTGCCTGCCGCTCATCGCCATCGTCGGCTGCCTGATCATCTACCCGGCGTTCTATTCGATCTATCTGTCGATGCTGAACAAGGCCCAGACCAAGTTCATCGGGCTCGGCAATTTCGTATTCCTGCTCGGGCGCGATACGTTCTGGATGGTGGCGGAGCAATCGGCGATCTTTGCGCTCACCGCCGTGTTCTTCAAGGCACTGATCGGGCTGATCACCGCCCACCTCGTCAACAATCTGCCGACCAAGGGCCAGCGCAAATGGCGCGGCATGCTGCTGGTGCCCTGGGTGATCCCGCTGGCGCTCTCCACGCTGAGCTGGTGGTGGCTGTTCGATCCGACCCATAGCGCCTTCAACTGGCTGATCGATCAGTTCGGCGGCCAGGAAGTGCCGTGGCTCAGCGATCCGTATTGGGCGCGGTTCTCGGTCATCCTGGTCAATGTCTGGTACGGAGCGCCATTCTTCCTGATCATGTACCTGGCGGCGCTGAAATCGGTGCCGGGCGAGCTCTACGAGGCGGCCGAGATCGACGGGGCGAGCGCCTGGCAGCGGTTCCTGCACATCACGCTGCCGATGATGCGCAACATCCTCGCCATCACCGTGCTGTTCTCACTGATCGTCACGTTCGCAAATTTCGACATCGTGCGGATCATGACCGCGGGCGGACCACGCAACATGACCCACATGTTCGCGACCTACGCGTTCAAGCTCGGCATCGAGTCCGGCGACATCCCGCTCGGCGCCTCGGTGTCGCTGTTCATGTTCCCGATCCTGGCCCTCTCGGCGGTGTTCATCCTGCGCGGCGTGCGCAAGCGCGGGAGGGAAATCGGATGACGACGACGACGGCAAACACCTCGGTCCCCGCGGTCGCGGGCCGGCGGCTCGCGAGCGTCCAGCGCAGCCGGCGCTGGGCGCTGATCCTGTCCTACGTGTTCCTGGTGATTTTCGCGATCTTCTTCCTGGCGCCGCCGTACTACATGATCGTGACCGCGCTCAAATCCAACGCCGAGATCGCGCGCATGGCGACCAGCCCGTGGTGGATCGCCGATGGGGTGACCTTCGAGCATTTCCGCACCCTGATCGGGGAGACCGACTTCCTGATCTATTTCAAGAATACCGCGATCGTCACGGTCTGCGTCGTGGTCATCACCATGGTGGTGAGCGTGCTCGCCGCCTATTCGCTCGGCCGGATGAAATTCTGGGGTTCCGGCGTGCTCGCCACCGGCATCTTCCTGACCTATCTGGTCCCGGATTCGCTGCTGTTCATCCCGCTGTTCCAGATCGTGCGCGGGCTGGATCTGCTCAACTCCTACTGGGGCATGGTGCTGGTGTATCCCACCCTCACGGTGCCGTTCTGCACCTGGATCATGATCGGCTATTTCGCGTCGATCCCCAAGGAGCTCGACGAGGCGGCGATGATCGACGGCGCCAACCACCTGCAGATGCTCACCCGGATCTTCATCCCGGTGGCGCTGCCGGGGATCATCGCGGCCACCATCTTCGCCTTCACGGTTTCCTGGGCCGCCTTCGTCTATCCGATGGCGTTCCTCTACAGCTCGGATCAGCAGGTGCTCACGGTCGGCACCGTGACCAGCCTGATCCGCGCCGACGTCTACCAATGGGGCATGCTGATGGCGGGCGCGCTCATCGCCGCGGCGCCGCCGCTGATCATCTACGCTTTCCTGATGGACTACTACATCGCCGGTCTCACCGCCGGCGCAACCAAGGGATAATCACGGCGGCGAATGATCGCCGTGGCGCCAGAGGGTGGAGTGCAAAATGGCTGAGGTCGCGCTGCGGAACGTGTCGAAGAAATACGACGAGGTCGAAGCGGTACGCAACGTCAACCTCGAAATTCCCGATAAGGAGTTTCTGGTGCTGGTCGGCCCCTCCGGCTGCGGCAAGAGCACCACGCTGCGCATGATCGCCGGCCTGGAGGAAGCCTCGGGCGGCGAGATCTTCATCGGCACCGAGAAGGTCAACGACGTCCCGCCCAAGGACCGGGACATCGCCATGGTGTTCCAGAATTACGCGCTGTATCCGCACATGACCGTGTTCGAGAACATGTCGTTCGGGTTGCGGCTGCGGCGGGTGCCCAAGAGCGAGATCCGCGAGCGGGTCGAGCACGCGGCGAAAATCCTCGACATCACCGATCTGCTGCAGCGCCGGCCCAAGCAATTGTCCGGCGGCCAGCGCCAGCGCGTCGCCATGGGCCGCGCCATCGTCCGCAATCCCAAGGTGTTCCTGTTCGACGAGCCGCTGAGCAATCTCGACGCCAAGCTCAGGGTGCAGATGCGCACCGAAATCAAGCGCGTGCACCAGAAGGTCAAGACCACCACCGTCTACGTCACCCACGATCAGGTCGAGGCGATGACGCTCGCCGACCGGGTCGTGGTCATGAACGGCGGCCGCGTCGAGCAGATCGGCACGCCGAACGATCTCTACCACAAGCCCAAGACCCGGTTCGTCGCGGGCTTCATCGGCTCGCCGACGATGAACTTCATCCCGTGCGGCCTGCAACAAAACGGCGCCAGGCTCAGCCTGCAGATCTCCGACAAGCTGTCGTTCCCGGTGCCGGAGACCCGGGCGCCGAGGTACAAGGGGCTGGTCGGCAAGGAGCTGGTGCTGGGGCTGCGGCCCGAGCACATCACCGAGCCGCGCGGCGAGCAACGAGACGCCGCTTCCGAGTTCACGGTCCCGCTCGACGTCGTCGAGCCGATGGGCATGGAGACCATGGTGTTCTTCACCGTGAAGGGCATCGAGGTGTGCGGCCGGGTCGAGCCGTCGAGCGCGAAGGGCCCGGGCGAGCCGATGCGGCTCCACGCCAATCTCAACCACATGCACCTGATCGATCCGGCAACCGACATGGTGCTGTGAGCTGTCATGCCCGGCCCCGGATCAAGTCCGGGGCAGGCTCGTGCCGGGCATCCACGATTTGAATCCGTGCAACGAAAGCGTGGATGGCCGGGACAAGCCAGGACAAGCCCGGCCATGACGGGATCATTCAGATCGGCGCGTCGGCGGCGACCCATTGGGTCCGCGGCCGCCACGGCAGGCGCTTGAGCAGCGAATTCTTCATGCGGCTGAGATGCCGCATGCGAATCGAGCGATAGAACACCCGCTGCCGCACCTGCCGCCGTTGCGTCTTGCAGTGCAGCAGGGCGTAATCGAGGCTGTGGGGAAAGCGGTAGCCGCGGCGCACGCCAGTGAGATATTCGTTGAGCCGCATGGTCCAGCGCAGGTGCGGCAGGTTCCGCAGCATCCGGAACTGATCCTCCCACAGAATGGTCAGTCCTTGTTGCTGGAGATCGACGTTGCGCGGGTGAGCGAGCCGATCGCCCGGCAGCCACACGTTGAGCCGCGGCAGCTGGCAGGCGTCGATGTCGAGCGCTTCCATCATCTGCAGGATTTTGGGCAAGCCGCGCAGGACCCGCGCGGTCGGCAGCTCGTCGGGATCGAGAAAAAAAATCAGCCGGCCGCGGCACAACGATTTCATGTAGTTGCGCTGGGCGGCGAAATTCTTGCCGAGCGCGCGCTGAAAGAACCGCAGCGGCATCGTGGCTTCAAACTCGCGAACCGCCGCAATGAACTCCGCATCGGAGAAATCGTCGACGACCACGATCTCGTCGATCACGTCGAGCGCCGGCACCAAGGCTTCCATCAGCCAGCGGAACTCGGCGGTCTCGTTGTGGGTCATCAGCGCGACGCTGATCGCTGCCATGCGGTTTTCAGCCTTTGGTCACGGCCAAGCCGCATTCGATCACGTGATCGACGAGCGCGCGCGGGGTGTGATGGCGCAGCACATGCTCGCGCGCGGCGATGGCCATCCGCTCGAGCTTTTCCTTGTCGCCCAGCGCGGTTTCGACCGCGTGCACCAGTCCGCCGCGCTCGGGATGATAGTAGATCACGTGCCGGCCATCGAGCAGCGGCCGGTGCAGCTCGACGGTGGGATAATTCAGCACGGGCACCGTTAGGCACTGCGCGGCCTCGGATGTGCGAAAGCACTCCCAGCTGAAACCCGAGGGCGACCAAGCGAGCCAGGCGCGCGCGAGCCGGCGCCGAAATTCCTCCGGCGGCAGTCGCTGGGGCGGAGCGTCAACCTTGACGCCGCGCCTCGCCAATTCTTCGAGCTCCGCCATGCCGGTACGGCGGACCCAGGAATTCTCCGCGACATTGCCGCTGAAGAATACGTCGACGGTCTTTGCCGGAAACTCGTCCTGCGGCGGCAAGCCGGTGTCGATTGCGGGCGACGGCAACGCGATCGGCCGGATCTTTGCCAGGCGCTGTTGCCAGCGCGGCTGCCGCCGGATGCGGCGGGTCGGCAATCTTGGATGCAGCGAATGACACAGGATGTGCCAGCGATCGACTGGCAGCTCGCGCTTGAAGACGACATCGGCTTGGTCGAGCAGAAAGAAATTGTGCCGGCCCATGATGAAGGCGTCGTTCATGTCGAGCACGACGAGCGGCACCGGGATGGAGACGAAGCGCAGCCAGCTTGTGCCGAACCCGCGGCTAAGCGCGGCAAGCGGCCGCGTCGGCTCGGCTACGAGCGCGCGCAGCCAATTGCGGGGATGCCAGGGGCTGCGCAGGCCCATGTAGGCGACGACCAGATCGTAGCGCCCGGCCCGCACGTCGGCCATCGCCCGCAGCAATCGCGGGGCGGTGCAGTCGAAATATTGCGATCTACCGAGCAGGGGCGAACGGCCTCCGGTCCACAACAGCGTGGTGCGCTCGGGATATTCGTCTTTCACGTAATGGAAGTCGCCGATCTCGAGGATTCGCGCCGACGCCGGCATGGCTTTGCTCACGCGATCCGCCTCGGCACGAGCTCATCGCGCCTTCACGTTGCCGACCGGCGGCCCGATCGTCACCGCGAGCTTGCCGATTCCGTCGATCTCGGCTTCGAGCTTGTCGCCCGCGACCGTCGCCCCGACGCCCGACGGCGTGCCGGTGAAGACGACGTCGCCGGCGGCGAGCGCCACTTGCTGCGAGAGCTTGGCGATGATCTCCGGCACGCTCCAGATCAGCTGCTCGAGGTCCCCGTCCTGGCGCAATGCGCCATTGACCGCAAGCCGGATGCGGCCCTTGGCCGGATGCCCGCTTTGCACGGCCGGTTTGAGCGCGCCGCAAGGCGCCGAAGCATCGAACGCCTTGCCGATCTCCCATGGGCGCTTGACGTCGCGCGCGGCGATCTGCAGGTCCCGGCGCGTGAGGTCGATCCCGACCGCATAGCCGTAGACGAGGTCGAGCGCGCGCTCGGGCACGACATCGCGCCCGCCGCCCTGGAGCGCCACGACCAGCTCGACCTCGAAATGCAAGTCCTTGGTCAGCGCAGGGTAGGGGATGCTCGCTCCATCGGGCACCAGCGCGTCGGCGGGCTTGGCGAAGAAGAACGGCGGCGCGCGCTCGTCCTGGCCCATTTCGCGAATGTGCTCGACGTAATTGCGCCCCACGCACCACACCCGTCGGACCGGAAACAACCGATCCGATCCGGCGACCGCGAGCGCGGGCTGCGGCGGGGGATCGATCACATAGCGGTTATCCGCGCTCATCAGCTCGCTCCTCGTCGCATCCCGAGCGGCCGGATCTTCAAGCCGACGCGGCGCCCACCGCGATCGGCTCGCGCGCGGGCGCCTGGTCCTTGAGCTGGAGCCGATAGAACGAGGCGTAGCGGCCGCCCTTGCGCAACAGCTCCTCGTGCCGGCCGGACTCGACCACGGCGCCATTCTCGACCACGAGAATGCGGTCGGCATGCATGATCGTCTGCAGACGGTGGGCAACAACCAACGTGGTGCGGCCTTGGCAC
>DASWCW010000107.1:0-1728 GCA_036395835.1 Xanthobacteraceae bacterium | reverse complement strand
CGGGTGCGCCAGACCGGGCTGGTGCCGATCGGCGACGACGAATTCGGCACCCTCAAGCAGAATGCCGGCCTCAACGCCACCGTGTCGCTGCTCGCCGTGCTGCTCATCCTGTGGCTGGCGCTGCGCTCGTTCCGGATCATCTTCGCGGTGGCGGTCAGCATCACGGTCGGCCTGGCGGTCTCGGCGGCGTGGGGATTGTTCCTGGTCGGCGCGCTCAATTTGATCTCCATGGCGTTCTTCGTACTGTTCGTCGGGCTCGGCGTTGATTTCGGCATCCAGTTCAGCGTGCGCTACCGCGCCGAACGCCACGATTACGAGGATCTGCCCACGGCCCTGCACAGCTCCGCGGTAAAAGCCGGCGGCCCGCTGGCGCTCGCCGCGGCGGCGACCGCGGTCGGCTTCTCCTCATTCCTGCCGACGGCGTACCGCGGCCTCTCCGAGCTCGGACAGATCGCAGGCTCGGGCATGATCATCGCGTTCCTCAGCAGCATCACCGTGCTGCCGGCGCTGCTCGCGATCCTGAAGCCGCCCGGCGAGCTGCACGCCATGGGGTTCTCGGCGCTGGCGCCGGCGGATCGGTTCCTGGAGCGGCACCGCATTGCGGTCGTGGTGCTCACGGTGCTGGCAGTGGCGTCCGCCTCGCCGCTGCTGCTGTTCCTGCCGTTCGACTTCAATCCGCTGCATCTGCGCAATCCCAAGGTCGAGTCGGTTGCGACCTTCCTCGAGCTGAGAAGAGATCCGCAGACCGGAGCCAATGCGGTGGAGATCATGGCGCCGAACCTCCCCGCGGCGGAGGCAATCGCCGAGCGACTTGCAAGTGTGCCGCAAGTCTCGCGCACGATGACGCTCCAGGACCTGGTGCCCAAGAATCAGGACGAAAAGCGCAAACTCATCGCCACGGCGGCAGCGGCGATCGACCCCTCGCTCAACCCGAAGGAAACCGATCCGCCGCCTACCGACCAGGAAAACGTCGAGGCGCTGTCGTCCACGGCCGACACTTTGACGAAGGTAGCCGGAAATCAGCAGGGACCGGGAGCCGACGCGGCACGACGTTTGTCCGGATTGTTGTCGCGCCTGGCCAAATCCGAGCCCGCCGCCCGCAAGCAGGCGGAAACCGCGGTCGTCGACCCGCTGCGGATCTCGCTCGACCAGCTCCGGCAAGAACTCAAGCCCGAGCGCGTCACCGCGGAAAGCATCCCGCCGGATCTGGCCCGGGAGTGGATCGCGCCCGACGGGCACGCGCGGGTTCAGGTGTTGCCCAAGGGCGACCCCGACAACACCGAGGTTCTGCGCGAGTTCGTGACGGCGGTCTTGGCGGTTGAGCCCAACGCGACCGGACCGGCAGTGGCGCTGTTCGAAGCCGGCCACACCGTGGTGCGGGCCTTCATCCAAGCCGGCATCTTCGCGCTCAGCGCCATCGCCGTGCTGTTGTGGATCACCTTGCGCCGGATCACCGACGTCCTGCTCACCTTGGTGCCGCTGCTCGTCGCCGGCGTCGTCACGCTCGAGCTGTGCGTCGTGTTCGGGCTTCCGCTGAATTTCGCCGACATCATCGCGCTGCCGCTGCTGCTCGGTGTCGGGGTCGCATTCAAGATCTACTACATCATGGCGTGGCGGCAGGGAAAAACCGCGCTGCTGCAATCAAGCCTCACGCGCGCGGTGATCTTCAGCGCGCTCACCACTGCCACCGCCTTCGGCAGCCTGTGGCTCTCGAACCACCCCGGCACC
>DASWCW010000106.1:0-1630 GCA_036395835.1 Xanthobacteraceae bacterium | reverse complement strand
TGGCCGGAGCGCATCAGCACGCCGCCTTCCTTGGCGATGAGCGGGAACACGTGGCCCGGCCGGACGAAATCGTTGGCGCCGACGTTGCCGTTGGCGAGCGCACGCACGGTATTGGCGCGCTCCTCGGCGGAGATCCCGGTCGTGAGCCCATGGCGAAAGTCGACCGAGACCGTGAACGCGGTCCCGAGCGGCGCATCGTTGGCGGCGACCATGGGATCGAGGTGGAGGCGTTTGGCGACCTCGACCGTGAGCGGCGCGCAGACGATGCCCGAGGTGTTGCGGATGACGAACGCCATCTTCTCGGGCGTGCACAGCGAGGCCGCCACGAACAGATCGCCTTCGTTCTCGCGATCGTCGTCGTCGGTGACGATGATGAGCTCGCCGCGCGCGAAGGCGTCGATCACCGCACTGACGCGCTCGTGGCTGTCGGTCAATGCCGGCCTCCTGGCGGAGCTGACGTGTTCAAGGCGTCACGGCGCCGGAAACGGCCATGCCGGCGGCGCGCCGACCTGGCCGCGGTGGCGCAGATAATGATCGGCGATGACGCAGGCAACCATCGCCTCCCCGATCGGCACCGCGCGGATGCCCACGCACGGATCGTGGCGCCCCTTGGTGACGATCTCGGTCTCGCGGCCGTAGCGGTCGACGGTGCGGCGCGGAGTCAAGATCGAGGAGGTCGGCTTCACCGCGAACCGCGCGACGATCGGCTGGCCGGTCGAGATGCCGCCGAGGATGCCGCCGGCGTGGTTCGACAAGAACCGCGGCCTCGCATCGTTGCCCATGCGGATCTCGTCGGCGTTCTCCTCGCCGGTCAATTCCGCGGCCGCGAATCCGTCGCCGATCTCGACGCCCTTGACCGCGTTGATGCCCATCAGGGCCGCGGCGAGGTCGGCGTCGAGCTTGCCGTAGACCGGCGCGCCGAGCCCCGCCGGAACGCCCTCGGCGACGACCTCGATCACGGCGCCGACGGAGGAACCCTGCTTGCGCACGCCGTCGAGATAATCGGCGAAGAATTCCACCTGCTTGGCGTCGGGGCAGAAGAACGGGTTGCGCTCGACCTCGTTCCAGTCCCAGCGCGCCCGCTCGATCCGGTGGGTTCCCATCTGCACCAGCGCGCCGCGCACGCTCAATCCCGGCACGATCTTTCGCGCGATCGCTCCGGCGGCGACGCGGGTCGCGGTCTCGCGCGCCGAGGCGCGGCCGCCGCCGCGATGATCGCGCAAGCCGTATTTGAGATCATAGGTGATGTCGGCGTGGCCGGGCCGGTAGAGGTCGCGGATTTCGGCGTAATCCTTGGAGCGCTGGTCGACGTTCTCGATGAGAAGCGCAATCGGCGCGCCGGTCGTCACCTCGCGCCCGCCCGCCTCGTCGGGCAGCACGCCGGAGAGAATGCGCACGACGTCGGCCTCGCGCCGCTGGCTCGTGAACCGCGATTGTCCCGGCCGGCGCTTGTCGAGAAATGTTTGGATCTCGACGGCAGCGAGCGCGATGCCGGGCGGGCAGCCGTCGACGACGCAGCCGATCGCCGGCCCGTGGCTCTCGCCGAAGGTCGTGACGCGGAACAGATGGCCGAACGTGTTGAACGACATGGCGGTTGCGCCTCGCCCGTGTCGTAGCTTGCGGCACTGCC
>DASWCW010000105.1:0-2039 GCA_036395835.1 Xanthobacteraceae bacterium | reverse complement strand
ATCGACGACCGCGCCGGAAGTCTCGCCGCCGGCCACCACGAGACGGCGGACCCCGCGCTGCACGAGACCGGAAGCGATCCATGCCATGGCCTGCTCGATCGCATGGCCGATTGCGTCACGTCCATGGCGTGCCTGCAGCGCAGTGACGGCCTCCGGCGGGGCGCTGCTGGCGATCAGCACAGGACCGCTGCCGAGCCGCTCAAGGGCCCAGCTAAGCGCCTGTTCTGCCTCCGCCGAGCCGGTGACGAGCTTCTCGGCCTCGAGCCGCAACACCGGCATCGCCCGGTTGGCGGTTGCAATCTGGGCGAGCGTCGCCTGCGAGCAGCTTCCCGCGAGGCAGGCCGCGAGGCCGCCGACACCGCTTTCGGCGGCCGCCCCGGCTGCGCTCGCAGGCGTCACCCGGCCGGAGTTCACCAGCGCCCGCGCGAGTCCGAGGCCGAGACCCGACGCGCCGACTGAGACGCGATGGTCGAGCGCAACCGCGCCGAGAGTTTCGAGGTCACGCTCGAATACCGCGTCCACGATCGCCGCCTCGATGCCTTCGGCGGCAAGTGCCGCGAGGCGTTTCCGGACGGCATCCTCGCCGCACGCGACGACCGCAAGATCGACGAGGCCGATCCTGGAGCGGCTCTGGCGTGCCAGGACCCGTACGAGGTTCGCGTCCCGCATCGGATTGAGCGGATGATCCTTTAGCGGACTCTCATCGAGCAGCACAGACCCAACGAAGAGATTGCCTTGGTAGACGGTGCGCCCGGTCTCGGGGAATGCCGGCGCGACGATGACGATCGCATCGCCGGCATCCGCCCGCAGTGCATCGGTGACCGGGCCGATATTGCCGGCATCCGTGGAATCGAAGGTCGAGCAGATCTTGAACAGCACGTGGCCTGCTCCGCGCGAGCGCAGCCATTGGTCGGCCGCGTGCGCAAGCGCGGCGGCCTTGCTCGCCTCGATCGAGCGGCTCTTGAGCGACACCACGACGGCGTCTACCTCGGGGAGCGCGAGATCGTCGCGCGGCACCCCGATCGTCTGAACCGTGCGCAGCCCGCATCGGGTCAGCGTGTTTGCGAGGTCCGAGGCCCCGGTATAGTCGTCGGCGATGCAGCCGAGCGCGAGCGTCATCGGTCGGCTCCCGTGCGACGTGTCGCCGGCCTCTTGACCGCATAGGGCGCGAACCAGGCGAGGCCTTCCAGAGTGGTCGCGCGCGGGCGGTACTCGCATCCGACGAACCCGTCATAGCCGAGCCGATCCAACTCCTCGAACAGGAATGGATCATTGATCTCTTCGCTGGCCGGTTCGTGGCGTGACGGCACGCTTGCGATCTGGATATGCCCGATCATCGGCATCAGCCGGCGCAGCGCCATGGTCACGTCGCCATGCATGATTTGGCGATGGTAGATGTCGAACTGAAGCTTGAGGTTCGGCAGCGCCAAGTCGCGGATCAGCTTTTCCGCAAACGGGAAGTCATTGAGGAAATAACCCGGCATGTCACGAGGATTGATAGGCTCGAGGACGAGGTCGAGCCCGCTTTCGGCAAGCGTCCCGGCGGTCCAGATGACGGCATTCCGAAACGCGTCGACCGCACGAGGGTCGCGACGCTCCGCGTTGCCCGCCATCAGGTGCAGGCGCTTCACGCCGGTCGCGGCGGCATAGACCAAGGCCCTTCTCACCCCGTCCTGCAGGTCTTCGAAGCGCTCCGGCAAGGAGGCGAGACCCCGCTCGCCCGCCGCAAAATTGCCCGGCGGCAGGTTGAACAAAGCCTGCATCAGGCCGGTACGGGCGAGCCGTTCGGCGATGGCCTCGGGCGGGTGGTCGTATGGAAACAGATACTCGACGGCCGCGAACCCCGCCTCCGCCGCCGCATCGAAGCGGTCGAGGAAGGGCCACTCGTTGAACATCAGGGTGAGGTTGGCGGCGAAGCGGGGCACATGGGCTTCCTTGGTGTTTGGTCGGAAGGGCACCGATGATCAGGCCGTGGGGTCCCCCGGCAGCGGGGTCCGGGTTACGCGGCCATAGAGGCGGGCCACGGACGCGTCGTCGTC
>DASWCW010000104.1:0-15106 GCA_036395835.1 Xanthobacteraceae bacterium | reverse complement strand
TCGGTGTAATGCACCTGATGAAAGCTTTCGTAACGTTCGCGCACGCCGCCCAGGATTTCGACGGCTTCATCCTCGGAAGGCGGCGGCACCTTCACGGCCTGAAAGCGGCGTTCGAGCGAGCGATCCTTTTCGATCGACTTGCGAAACTCCGCGGGCGTCGTCGCGCCGATGCATTGCATCTCGCCGCGCGAGAGCGACGGCTTCAGAATGTTCGCGGCATCCAACGACCCTTCCGCTGAGCCCGCGCCGACCAATGTGTGCAACTCGTCGATAAAGACGATGTATTGCGGATTGTCGATCAGCTCGCGCATGATTTGTTTCAAGCGCTCTTCGAACTGACCCCGGTATTTTGTGCCCGCGACGATCAGACTGATGTCGAGCGAAAGGATGCGTTTGTTTTCGAGGAACGATGGAACGTCGCCCGACACGATGCGTTGCGCCAGGCCTTCGACAATCGCGGTCTTGCCGACGCCGGGCTCGCCAATCAGCACCGGATTGTTCTTGGTGCGGCGCGAGAGCACCTGGACGGTGCGGCGGATCTCGTCGTCGCGACCGATGACGGGATCGAGCTTGCCGGCACGCGCGGCTTCGGTGAGGTTGCGGGCATATTTCTTGAGCGCATCATAGGCGCTCTCCGCCGTGGCGGTGTCGGCGGTGCGACCCTTGCGCAGGGCGTTGATCGCGGCATTGAGATTTTGCGGCGTGACGCCGGCGCGGGAAAGGATTTTTCCCGCTTCGCTCTCCTTGTCGAGGGCGAGCGCGAGCAGCAACCGCTCGACCGTGACATAGCCGTCGCCGGCCTTTTCCGCGGCTTTCTGCGCGGCGTCGAACAGGCGTGCCGTCGCCGGCGCGAGATAGAGCTGCCCGGCGCCGGCGCCGGAAACTTTGGGGAGCTTGGCAAGGCTTGCTTCGACTGCGGCCAGTGCCTCGCGGGAGCGGCCTCCGCAACGGTCGATCAGACCGGCGGCGAGCCCCTCGGGATCGTCGAGCAGCACCTTGAGCACGTGCTCGGGCGCGAATTGCTGGTGGCCTTCGCGCAGGGCCAGCGATTGCGCGGATTGGACGAAACCGCGGGCGCGGTCCGTGTATTTCTCGAAATCCATGTCGTAACTCCCTCGGCCTGCTCCGCCCGCCCGAACGGCACGGCCGGAACATCGTCATCGGGCGCGTGGAATGCCCCGGACCCCAGTGGCGGTCCGCTCCCAAGATGTAGGAGGAGGGCCTGCGGCGCGGAAGAGGCCGGATCGGATTTTCATGGACTCGTCGGCAGCGCGCGGCACGGCTAAGCAATGGCCACGGAAGGGGCCCGGCCGATGAACCGTTCGCCGACAATCGCCGCGATCTACCGATACCCGGTCAAGGGTCTGAGCGCCGAGAGCCTGGTGTCGACTCGGCTTGCGGCGGGCCAGACCATTGCGGCCGACCGGCTCTACGCCATCGAGAACGGCCCCTCGGGTTTCGATCCCGCGGCCCCCGCCTATCTGCCCAAGCAGCGCTTCCTGATGCTGATGCGCAACGAGCGTCTGGCCCGGCTCCAGGCGCGATTCGATGCCGCGACCCACATGCTCGCGATCGAGCTCGAAGGCGCGAGGGTCGCCTCTGGCGATCTGCGCACGCCCGCGGGCCGCGCGAGCATCGAGGGCTTCTTCGCCGAATTCTGCGCGGATGAGCTGCGCGGCCCGCCGCGGGTGCTGCACGGAGGCGGGCACAGCTTCTCCGACGTCGCCCGCAAGGTCGTTTCGATCATCAATCCGGCTTCGGTCGCCGCAATCGAGACCGCGATCGGCGCGCCGGTCGATCCCGTGCGCTTTCGCGGCAATCTCTATGTCGCGGGCTGGCCGGCCTGGCACGAGTTCTCGCTGATGGATCGCGAGATCGGCATCGGCTCGGCCGCAAGAGTGAAGATCGTCAAGCGCATCCGGCGCTGCGCCGCGACCGAGGTCGATCCGCTGACCGCCGCGCGCGACCTGCCGATCCCCGGCACGCTGTTGCGAGCCTTCGGCCATGGCGACTGCGGCGTCTATGCCGAGGTGATGGCAGGCGGCGAGATCGCGGTGGGGGATGCGGTGGCGGAGAGTGATTGATACTGGCCGGCTTGTTTGAGCTAAACCTTGCGGCTGAGCAAAAATACCGCCTGCTCGCCGAACAGGTTCCAGAACCACCACGGCGCGTTGAACCGCAGCGGCTTGCCCCAGGCGTTGAGCGCGACCGCACGCTCCATCTTGACCCCGATCGCCGTGCACAGGTCGCGGAAATCCTTGATCGTGCAGAAATGGATGTTGGGCGTGTCGTACCAGCTGTAGGGCAGATTGTCGGTTCGCGGCATGCGTCCGCCGAGCAGGATCTGCAGGCGGATGCGCCAATGGCCGAAATTCGGGAAGGACACGATGGCGTGCCGGCTGATGCGCAGCATGTGCTCGAGCACCTGGCGGGGATGGCGCGTCGCCTGCAGGGTCTGCGACAGGATCACATAGTCGAAGGAATTGTCGGGATAATCGACCAAGTCGGTGTCGGCGTCGCCCTGGATGACCGCGAGGCCCTTGGCGACGCATTCGTTGACGCCTTCGCGCGAAATCTCGATGCCGCGGCCGTCGATCCCGCGCCGCTCCGAAATGATGCGCAGCAGCTCGCCGTCGCCGCATCCGACGTCGAGCACCTTGGCGCCGCGCTCGACCATGTCGGCGACGAACAGGAAATCGACGCGGGCGCCGCCCTGCGCGCGCGCCGCCTCGGCCATGGTGAGATCTTTGGTGAGGCGCTTGAGCATGATTATTTGCCGGGCGCGAGCCCGCGCAGCCTGCCGGCGCCTTCGAGGAAGCCGCGCACGATGGCGAACAGCTCCGGTTCCTCCAGCAGGAAGGCGTCGTGGCCCTTGTCGGTCTCGATCTCGGCGAAGGAGACCGGGGCGCCCGCGGCATTGAGCGCATGGACGACGGCGCGGGATTCCGCGGTCGGAAACAGCCAGTCGCTGGTGAACGAGATGACGCAGAACCGCGTCCGCGCCCGCTGGAACGCCTGCGCCAACACGCCGTCGTGATCGGCGGCGAGATCGAAATAGTCCATCGCCCGCGTCAGATACAGATAGCTGTTGGCATCGAACCGCTCGACGAAGGAGATGCCCTGGTGCCGCAGATAGTTCTCGACCTGGAAGTCGGCGTCGAACGAGAACGTGGGATTGGAGCGATCCTGCAGCCGCCGGCCGAACTTGCGATGCAGGGCGGCGTCCGACAGATAGGTGATGTGCGCGCCCATGCGCGCCACCGCCAACCCGCGGCGCGGATTGGTGCCCTCGAGCAGGTAGCGCCCGCCGCGCCACTCGGGATCGGCCATCACCGCCTGGCGCCCGACCTCGTGGAAGGCGATGTTTTGCGCCGAATGCCGGGTCGACGCCGCGATCGGCAGCGCCGCGAACACCCGCTCCGGATAGCTCGCCGCCCATTGCAGGACCTGCATGCCGCCCATGGAGCCGCCGGCGATCGCGAACAGCGACGGTACGCCCAGATGGTCGAGCAGCATCGCCTGGGCCCGCACCATGTCGCGAATGGTGATGACCGGAAAGTTGAGGCCCCAGGGCTCGCCGCTCGCCGGATTGAGCGACGAGGGTCCGGTGGTCCCCATGCAGGCGCCCACCACGTTCGGGCAGATGACGAAATAGCGTTCGGTGTCGATCGGCCGGCCGGGGCCCACCATCGTCTCCCACCAGCCCGGTTTGCCGGTGACCGGATGCAGGTTGGCGACGTGCTGATCGCCGGTCAGCGCGTGGCAGATCAGCACCGCATTCGAGCGCTCGGCATTGAGCTCGCCGTAGGTCTGATAGGCGATCTGGAACGGGGTGAGATCGACGCCGGCATCGAGCCGCAGCGGTTTGTCCGGCCCGAACCGCACGAGCGGAGACTGCGGGTTCTCCGCCTCGCGGGAGCGGCCCGTCGCTTCCCGTACGACGCTGAGGCTGGCATCGGCCATTGCGGCGCTCTCGTTAGAACACGGCTTCAGAATACGGCTTCCGAACGCGGCTGCAGGCGAATCGAGCCGATCGCGTCCACGCCGGCGCCGCGGGGGCGTAGGTAGGGAAGCAGTGCCGCAACGTCAACGTTTTCTTTGATTTCGCCCTGCTTGGCACCTATCAATGGCGGCGCAAGGATGGCGGGTTCCCGATTGCTGATCGACGCCGGACCAGCATGGGCCAGACACGCATGGGCCAGACACGCATGGGCCAAGCACCTTCGCTCGCCGATCTCAGACGCGAGATCGACCGCATCGACGCGGCGATGCATGCGCTTCTCATCGAGCGCGGCGAGATCATCGACCGGCTGATCCGCGCCAAGCGCACCCAGGAATCCGGATCGGCGTTCCGGCCGGCGCGCGAGGCCGAGATGATGCGCCGACTGGTGGAGCGGCATCGCGGGATCCTGCCGCTCGACACCGCCGAGAGCATCTGGCGGGTGATCATCGCCACTTTCACCTATGTGCAGGCGCCTTACGCGGTTCACGCGGATCTCTCCTCGGGCGAATCGGCCATGCGGGATTCCGCCCGCTTTCATTTCGGCTTCACAGTGCCGTTCGTGGCGCACATGGGAGCCGCGGCCGCGGTCGCGGCGGTATCGGCTTCGAAGGGCGATCTCGCGCTGGTGCCGGCAACGCTGGTGGCGGGCGTCCCGGCGTGGTGGCCGGCGCTCGAAGGCGAGCGCGAGCCGAAGATCATCGCGCGGCTCCCCTTCGTCGAGCGCGCCGATCATCCGGCCGGCCTGCCGGTGTTCGTGGTGTCGCGCTCGGCTCCCGATGCCATGGTGAAGGAAGTGGAAGTGTGGAGCGTCAAGGTGGCGGGCTGGGGAGCGGCGGCGTCGCGGGCGATCGGCACGCTCGCCGACGTGCTCGCGGTCCCCGACCGCGTCTCCGACGGCGCCGCCTTACTGATCTCCGTGCCGCGGGGCCGAACGCTCGACGAGATCGGCGCGGCGCTGGTCGCCGCCGGGGCGTCGGTCGCCTCCTCGGCCCTCGTCGGCAGCCACGCCACGCGCTATATGGTCTCCGCGTCCGGATTGGTGGCGAGCAGCCGCTGACCGGTCGAGCTTGATTCCCGACGCCATCGGCATCAGAACACGCGCGGCCGTATCGCGCTCAGCCGAACGGCCGCGACCGGAGCTTTCGATGTCCGCACGACAGCGTCCCGAACCGCGCCCCGGCGTGCTCGCGATCGAGGCCTATGTGCCGGGCAAGAGCACCGCGCCGGACGCGGCCAAAGTGTTCAAACTGTCCTCGAACGAGACGCCGCTCGGACCGAGCCCGAAGGCGCTCGCGGCCTATCATGCCGCCGGCGCTACGCTTGCCGAATATCCCGACGGCTCGGCCTCGGCGCTGCGCGAGGCGATCGGCCGCGCGTTCGGGCTCGATCCGGCGCGCATCATCTGCGGGGCGGGATCCGACGAATTGCTGCATCTGTTGGCGCAAGCCTTTCTGGGGCCCGGCGAGGAGGCGATCCACACCACCCACAGCTTCCTGGTGTATCCGATCGCGGCGCTCGCGGCCGGCGGAACCCCGGTCGTCGCCGCGGAACAGAACTACACGGCGCACGTCGACACGATCCTCGCCGCGGTGAGCCCCCGCACGAAGATCGTCTTCATCGCCAATCCCAACAATCCGACCGGAACCTATCTGCCGTTCGACGAGGTCCAGCGCTTGCGCCGCGCCTTGCCCGAGCCCGTGCTGCTGGTGCTCGACGCCGCCTACGCCGAATACGTCCGGCGCAACGACTACGAGTCCGGCCTCGAGCTCGTCGCCACCTCCGACAACGTGGTGATGTGCCGGACCTTCTCGAAGATCCACGGCTTGGCCGCGCTGCGCCTGGGCTGGCTCTATGGTCCGGCGCACATCGTAGATGCGCTCAACCGCATCCGCGGACCCTTCAACGTCAGCCAGCCGGCGATCGCCGCCGGCGTTGCCGCGATCGAGGATGCCAATCACGTCGAGGCCTCGGCCGCCCATAACGCGCGCTGGCTGCCGTGGCTCACCGAGGAGATCGGCAAGCTCGGGCTCGATGTGACGCCGAGCGCGGCCAATTTCGTGCTGATCCATTTCCCGAGCGCGCGGGGGCGCACCGCCAAGGACGCCGACGCATTCCTGACCCGGCGCGGCCTGATCCTGCGCCGGCTCGAGCCGTATCGCCTGCCCGGCGCGCTGCGGCTCACCGTCGGCAGCGAGGAGGCCAATCGTTTGGTGGTCGACGCGCTGGCGCAATTCATGGGTGCGGCGTGAGCGAGCCGGGATCATTCGAGCGGCTGGCGCTGATCGGGGTCGGTCTCATCGGTTCCTCGATCGCGCGCGCCGCGCGCGCCTGCGGCGCCGCGCGCACGATCGTCGCCACGGCGCGTTCCGCGGCGACGCGCCGGCGCGTGGCCGAGCTCGAGCTCGCCGACGAGGTGGCCGACACGAACGCCGCGGCCGTCAAGGACGCCGATCTGGTGATCATCTGCGTTCCGGTCGGTCAAAGCGGCGCGGTCGCCGCCGAGATCGGCCCGCATCTGAGAGAAGGCGCGATCGTCTCCGACGTGGGTTCGGTCAAGGCTTCCGTGCTGCGCGATATGGCGCCGCATCTGCCGGCCGGCGTGCATTTCGTGCCGGCGCATCCGGTCGCGGGCACCGAGTACTCCGGGCCCGACGCCGGCTTTGCCGAGCTGTTCGTCAACCGCTGGTGCATCCTCACCCCGCCGGAGAACGCCGATGCGACCGCGGTCGACCGGCTCTCGGCGTTCTGGCAGGCACTGGGCTCGAACGTCGAGACGATGTCGGCCGAGCATCACGACCTGGTGCTCGCGATCACCAGCCATGTGCCGCATCTGATCGCCTACACGATCGTGGGAACGGTCGATGATCTCGAGACCGTGACCCGCTCCGAGGTCATGAAATTTTCCGCGGGCGGCTTTCGCGATTTCACCCGCATCGCCGCGTCCGATCCGACCATGTGGCGCGACGTTTTTCTCGCCAATCGCGACGCGGTGCTCGAGATGCTGGGCAGGTTCAACGAGGACCTCGCCGCGCTGGCGCGGGCGATCCGCTGGTCCGACGGCGAAGCCCTGTTCGATCTGTTCACGCGCACGCGGGCGATCCGCCGCGGCATCGTCGAGCTCGGGCAGGATTCCGGCGCGCCGGATTTCGGCCGCCCCCATGCACCGCTGCCGCTCGCGCCCTTGCCGCGGCCCTACGCGGCCGACGCCGAATAGGCCCGGACCCCCTTCCCCGTTCCGGCGAACGCCGGCCGGTCAATACAGCGGCGCGGTGCGGCCGAGCGCAAGCGGTCCGAGCGAGACCGCGCCGTCGACGAATTTGAGCGGCATGGTGACCGCGCGCCGGCCTTCGAGCTCCGCCGGCTCGCCGAGAAAGCCCAACAGATTCGTCCCCAGCCCGCCGAGCGACCCCGAAACCTTCACGCCGGGAAACAGCGGCTTGAGCACGTTGAGGTCGAAACCCGCGACGGTCATGCGCAGCGTGCCGTCGAGGCGCCCTTGCGGACTGAGCCCGAGGCTGCCGGCCCCGACCGCGATCATGTCGCCGCGCTGAAAGCGTGCATGCTCGATTTCGAGCCGGCCGCCCGCAGCCTGCAGCTGGCTCAGCATCGCGGGAATCGGCCTCGGGGTGAGATCCTTGAGCCCGCGCAGCACGGCCGTCGCCTCGAAATCGATCGGCTCCGGCATGAGGGAAGCTGCCGCCGGCGAGGCGGCACCGGCGAATCGCGCGGCGAGATCGAGTACCGGCCGGCCGGGGGTCGACCCCGGATCGAGCCGGGCATGGAACTCCATATGCCTGGCGGTCAGCCAGGTTTGCGAGCCGGCCGGGCTCTTCTGGTCGAGCCGGAATTGATCGACCGCGAGCGAGATGCGCTCGGGGGTCGGCGGCAGGCCGCGGACGCTGGTCTGGGCCAGCGTCCAGTCGGCGACGAACGACACCCCGTTGCTCGGAGCGTCGAACGTGAGCGGCGCCTCGATTTCCGCGATCAGCAGATTGGGCCGGTAGACCTGCGCGACAACGAGGAGGTCCTTGGCTCTGATCACGAACGGCGGATCGGCACTGCGCATCTGCGCGCCCGCCTCCGTGCACCGCACCTCGATGCGGAACGGGTAGCCGCCGAGGTTCTCGGACGCGCAGCTATAGAGCCGCCCGAGCTGTGCCTCGCGGGTTCGCCAGGCCGCGATCGAAGCCTGGGCGACGGAGGAGGCATGGAACCACAACGCGGTCCAGCCCGCGGCAAGCGCCACGAACAACGCGAACGGGAGGATCACCTGCCAGGACCGGCGGGCGGCGGAACGAGAATGGATCATGCGGCTTGCATCAACGCGAGATGTGGCCCGAACAAGGCCAAGGTGGGGTTTATCCGTGTCTATGGAAGTACACGAAATCCCGCGGAAATCCCAGTGAGACTGCTATTCGTGACTATCCTTGTTTACGGCTGTTTACGCACGTATATTGGCCATCGTGTTGGACACAGGGGGCACGCCATGGCCAGAACGCTACAGGACGCCAACCTCGGCACACGCACGGCGCGGCTGAAGCTGCCACCGCGTGGCAAGCCATTCTATAGGCAAATCGAAGCAGGCTCGCACTTGGGCTACCGCCGGCTGAAGGGTAGAGCCGGCACCTGGTGCGTCCGGCAGTACGTCGGCAACCAGTCCTACGTCGTTGAGACGATCGCCGCCGCGGACGACTATTCCGACGCGGACGGCGTCGCCATCCTGAGTTTCAAGCAGGCCCAGGACGCTGCCCGCGAGCGCATGGTGCGCCATGCCCATGCGGCCGCCGGCAAGTCGGGACCGCTGACGATTGCAGATGTCATCGACGGCTATTTCGAGCACCAGGAGATGCGCGGTAAGCCGACCGATGCGCGTTGGCGTGCCGACGCGCTGATCATTCCGGCGCTGGGTGACGTCGAGGTGGAGTCGTTGACCACCGCGGCATTGCAGCGGTGGCTGGCCGGGGTGGCTGCGGCGAAGCCTAGGATCCGGACCACCGCGGGTGAGGCGCAGCGATACCGCGACGTCGATGATGATGACGAGGAATCCAAGCGCCGCCGCCGCTCGACCGCCAACCGGACGTGGTCGGTTCTACGGGCAGCATTGAACCTTGCCTGGCGGTCGGGGGACGTGTCGAGCAATGCAGCGTGGGCGAAGGTGCAGCCGTTCCACGGCGTGGATGCTGCCAGGCTGCGGTTCCTCTCGATCGCCGAATGCCAGCGGCTGATCAATGCCGCCGATCCCGATTTCCGCCTGCTGGCAACGGGCGCGTTGCAAACCGGCTGCAGATACGGCGAGCTCGCCCGGTTGACGGTCGGCGATTTCCATCCCGATAGCGGCACGATCATCATCCGGCAAAGCAAGTCCGGCCAAGCGCGCCATATCGTCTTGTCGGCGGAAGCCATCGAATTCTTCAAGCAGTGCTGCATCAGCAAGTCCGCCGTGGACCACATCTTCGTCAACGGCGGCGGCCGGCCCTGGAAACGATCAAACCAGGAGAAGCCGATCCGTGCGGCGTGTGCCAGGGCGGGGATCGAGCCGCCAATCAATTTCCATGGATTGCGCCACACCTATGCATCGCACGCGGTGATGAATGGCATGCCGCTGGTCGTGTTGGCCCGAAATCTCGGGCACACCAGCACCCGGATGATTGAGAAGCATTACGGCCATTTGTCCGCGAGCTATGTCGCCGACGCTGTCCGCGCATCGGCGCCTGTTTACGGATTGAAGTCCAGCAACGTCCGGCAGATCGGTTGACGCCATGACCGATCGGATCTGGCTCGCCGGACGGATTCGGCGAGAGCGCGAGCGCCGCAAGGCGCTTGGCTCCGAGGTGCGGCTGCTCCGCTCCGAGGTGCAGCGCTGCGAGCGAGCGATGGGCCTGCTGGCGCGGCAGCTGAGGGATTTTCAGCTGGGGCTCAAGCACAAGCCGAAGCGCACCCGCGGCCGACAAAAACAGCCTTCCACACAGGTCATCAGGGAGATAGTCTACAAGGTTGTTGCAGAAGGGCTGGAAGCAACAGACGAACAGCTGCGGACCTTGATGACCGAAGGGCAGCGGCAGCGGTGGGCTCGGCGGCGGATTTTGCCCGACCGTATGCGGTCGAAGCTCGTTCACCAGTTTGCGGCCAAACAGTACGGCATTACGATGGCTGACGTACGTCGGTATTTGCGCGAGGAAAGCGATCGACTGCGGCAGGCTAGAAGCAGAACATTAAATAGCATTTAATTGACGTGTTTCTAGCCACGCCTACAGGGCGTAGATGGAGGGTCATCCGATTCCACAAACGGGTGACCCGCATAACCAATCTAGACATCTCTGACAGGGAACGCGCCCGCCGCCAGCGCCAGCGCGAAGAGTCTCTTGCTCAGCGCCGCGCAATGACGGTGGCTGAGTGGTGCACGGCGCGCCGTCTCTCAAAGGCCATGTTCTATAAATTGGCCCGCCTCGGCCTCGGGCCGGTGACGTATCGCGTCGGCACCCGCCGTTTCATCAGTTACGAAGCTGATGCGGCGTGGCAGGCCCAGCAAGAATCCCAGAATACCACTGCCGCCTAAGCGACGACGGGCTCCCGCCTAGGAGCCCGCCGCCAATTCCGTCTCTGCACAAGACAATCGAATCCGGAGGCCCGACATGGCCAGGCTTATCTCACGGAAATTCAGACCAGATCAAGATCGCGGCGGCGACAAGACACCGCTCACGCCGCTTGCTGAGACCAAGGCCATAGCTAAGGCCTTGATGGAGTTCCACCCGTTCGCCGCGAAGTTTCCGCTCATGGAGGGCAAGGAATTCGACGAGCTGGTGAAAGACATCAGCACCAACGGCTTGATGCAGCCGATCATCAAGCATGAGGGTCAGATCCTCGACGGCCGGAACAGATATCGAGCCTGCCTGCGGAGCGGTGTGGCTCCGATCTTCCACACGTTCTCGGGCGACGACCCGCTCGCTTTCGTCATCTCGGCGAATCTTCATCGCCGGCACCTCACGCCCAAGCAGAAGCGCGATGTCATTGCGGCCCTCATTAAGGCCGCTCCCGAGAAGTCGAATCGCGAGATCGGAAAGACGGCGAAGGCGCACCACGCTACGGTCGGCGCTGTTCGGGATGAGTTGGGGTCAACTGGTCAAATTGACCAGTTGGAGAAAACCAAGGGTGCCGACGGCAAGTCGAGGAAGGCCAAGAAGCCGAAGTCGAACTCGAAGCCGAAGTCGAGACCGGCTGCAGATGACGGCCCGGAGCCCAAGGACGGCAAAACCGTTTCGGCCCAGTCTTTCACCACGCCCGGGATCGAGTCGCCGTGCATGCCGGAACCGGCGTACGGCAGTGAGACTGTTCCGGCGGCAAGAAAACCATCGCTGCTCTGTGAGGCGGTCGACCGGCTGGTCGACGTGCTCGGTGCGATCCAGTTCGTGGACGCCGTCCGCGAGCTGACGCCAGACGAATGCGAGGCGCTTTCGATTCGGGTGGACACTGCGCGACGCTATCTCGGCAACTTGAAAGACGTGCTCATGCCGGCGAGGCCGATGTCATGATCAAGATGCCACGGCGCAATCCGGGATACCAGGAGTCTGAAGCAGTCGCAGCTTACGAGGCCGCGCTCGAGGAATCGTGTCAGGATGTCATTCGTCTCCACAGGGACATGAATCTGAAGATCGGCGTCCGGGAGTGGAACTACATCATTGAGGGCGAGGGCAGCATCACCAAGGGCGAGTTCGAGGCTTGCGAGAAGCTGATCTCCGCATGTCGCAAGAACGGCAAGCTGCCGATCAGCATCTGCGCCGACGACAACGGGCGGCCGAGCACCAACGAGGAGTACATCGACGACACCAGCGTCCAGGAAGAAGCGGAGGACATCTACTGCCGTTTCGGCAACGGCCACCTCGCCTACATTCCGCTTAGCTTTTGGGAAAATCAGAAGCACTACGTGGAAGCGGGTGTCGAGAAGATCGGCGTACCGGTCTGCGAAGAATTGCCGGCGGCACATCGCCTGGCTCAGCAAGGGCACCGTCGAGTTCCTAACCGAGACGGTTCGTCTCTTCGGCGTCCCCGATGAACCGTTCCAGCTATGCGACACCACGCCAGGAGCTAATCCCATGAAAAAATCTGACGCGCTTCCATCGAAGTACATCCGCGCGCAACCGACATCGGCGACCGCGAATGGCAGCTCACCATCGTGCAGACGCGGATGGAGAAGGTCGGCCAGGACGACACCAAGCCGAGGAGGTTTCGTCCGGGCTGGTGCTCAACGGAACTAATTGGGACACGCTCGCCGCCGCTTACGGCGAGGATTCCGACAGCTCGATCGTGTTCTACGCCGCTGAGACGACGATGAAGGGCAAGCCGACGCTCGGCACGCGCATCAAGATCCCCGAGGCGGCCGCCAAGCCAAAGCTGGTTGCGGCGGCTGGGGCGAAAACCAAGCGCAGCCTCAAGGATGATCTTGGTGACGACGTGCCGTTTTGAGTGCAGCGAAAACTAATCAGAGGAGAATGACTATGCCCACCGACCCCATTGTTCCGTTCTCCGCTCGGCCAAGCATTTTCGACGACATCGAGGCGCTGCGCCAGGCAACAGATCTCACGGCCACGTCGCGTGAGATCATGAGCCACTTGCCGATCGGTCGCCCTGGCAAGGAAGAGTTCTTCCGCACGAACCCGAGACCGGACATGTCGCTCGTCGCGTACGTGTATGAGGACAAGACTGAGCGCAAACAGTACTTCGTCGCGCCAAACATGCGCGACACCATGGGGCTCTACGCCAGGCAAGTGTTGATCTCGGTGCTGTTCACTTGGCCAAGCCGCGTGACTCGTATCTACCCAGTGCCGCTGGCGCTCGACGGCCGGGCCAATCCTTGGCTCGAAACAGCCCGCGACGCGGTTGAGAAGGCAAAAAAGGAATGGGTGAAGATGGTGCCGGACCAGCGCGCTGGGTTCTACCGCATCTTCATGCCCAGCGGCGACCTGCCAGAACCAGAGTGGTCGGACAAGACTTTCAGCGAACTGCTTGAGACGGCATTCCGCGGGCTGGTCATCACCTCCGACGATCATCCCGTCGTGCGCCAGCTGCAGGGGCTCACATGATTGAAAAACTGCAGCGCTTCCGCGAGGTGTGGAACGTAGATTTTGAGTTTGGGTCCGACTCGAATCTACATCCCGTCCCGGTCTGCATGGTGGCGAGGGAGCTGTTCACCCGCCGCGAGATCCGAGCATGGAAGGACGAGCTGCAAGCAATGTTCCGCGCGCCGTTCGACGTCGGCCCCGAGGCATTGCTGGTAGCTTACAACGCGGTTTCAGAACTCAGATGCTTCCTGGCTCTGCGCTGGCCATTTCCGCACAACGCGCTCGATCTCTACGTCGAGCACCGGCTGCAGACGAACGCGTTCCCGCCGAAGAACCAGAATAACCTGCTGGCCGCCCTGGCCATGCGCGGCCTGGCAGACATCGATGCCAGCGAGAAGACCTCCATGCGCCAGCTGATCATGAGCCGGACAAGCTGGTCGCCGGCAGAGCAGAAAGCAATCCTCGACTATTGCGCAACGGACGTCGATGCAGGTGAGGCACTGCTGCCGGTCATGCTGCCGTCGATCGACTTACCCGCGGCTCTCTATCGCGCACGCTACATGGCCGCCGTTGCCTGCATGGAGCACATCGGGGTTCCGGTCGACGCGCCGTTGTATCGGAGAATGACGTCGGACTGGGAACGGCTGAAGCTCGCCCTGATCCGCGATGTGGATGTGAATTACGGCGTCTACGAAGAACAGCATTTCAGGACCAACCGTTTCGCTGATTACCTGGCCCGGCAGAACATCAACGACTGGCCGGTCAAGAGCGGCAACCTGGTGCTCGACCGCGACACGTTCCGGTCGCAGGCGCAGATCCGTCCCCAGCTCGAGCAGCTGCGCCAGCTGCGCACCACGCTGAACGAGCTGCGTCTTACCGACCTGCGCATAGGAGCCGACGGCCGGAACCGGTGCTCGCTCTTCCCATTCTGGACCGCCACCGGACGAAATCAGCCACCACCAACACAATTCATCTTCGGACCCGCCCGCTGGTGCCGCGGGCTGATCCGCCCACCGGAAGGTTATGGGCTCGCCTACGTCGACTGGTCTGCCCAGGAATTTGCCATCATGGCCGGGCTCAGCGGCGACGAGCAGCTAATCAAGGCTTACGAAAACTCGGATCCCTACATGCAGTTTGCCCGGGACACTAAGCTGGCACCACCAAACGCCACCAAACACTCACACCCGGAGATCCGCAACGCATGTAAGCGGCTGCTGCTGGGCGTGCCCTACGGCATGACCCCACAAGGGCTCGCGATGGCAGTCAAGATTCCGCCGGCTGACGCTCGTGAGATCTATGCCCGCCACCGCGCCACCTATCGCCGCTTCTGGTTGTGGGCAGATGATCGCCTTACCACGGCACAATTCTCCGGAGAAATCCACTCGGAATTTGGTTGGAAACAACTCGTTACGTCAGGTACTGAAAGTGGCGCCTTAAAAAACTTTCCGGCACAAGCCAATGGCGCAGAGATGATGCGCATCGCCGCCATCGCCGCCACCGAGGCCGGGATCGAAGTGTGCTGTCCGGTCCATGACGCCTTCTTGATCGTCGCCCCGCTGGATCGGCTGGAAGCCGATGTAACTCACATGCGGGATTTGATGACCCGGGCCGGCCGGACCGTCAGCGGGCTGAACGTTCGCACTGATGCGGCGATCGTGCGCCATCCGGACCGGTACATGGACGATGGCGGTGCGCCAATGTGGAACCGGGTGATGAAACTGCTGAACGGCCTCGCACAGGCCGCAGCTTGAGGAGCTGATCATGGATGCAATCGAGATCGAGACCAACGTTTCACGCCGCCACAGGGAGAAGCTGGCCAAGCGCAAGGACCTGTTCGTCATGCTGCCGTACCCGGCGATCCTCATGCTTGCTGCCGCGCTGAACAACGCCGAGATGGCCGTGGTAGCTTATCTGGTACACGAGATGTGGAAGTCCAGAACGGGGATGCCCCGGCCGATGTTGAAATAGGGAGGTAGGCGTTGCCCACCTTGAGCCGTTAGGCTCGGGGTGTCGATTCCGCAAAGGAGAGCAACGCCATGACGAATCC